>JANORL010001009.1:0-2331 GCA_031415295.1 Polyangiaceae bacterium
GCATGACTTCCCGTTGTTCGAGAACCCGCAAAAGACGCGCTTGCGCGCCCATCGGCATTTCCCCAATTTCATCCAAAAGCAACGTCCCTCCCTCGGCTGCCTCGAAAATGCCCGGCCGAGCTTGCGACGCTCCCGTAAAAGAACCGCGCTCATAACCAAAAAGTTCCGCTTCTAAAAGCGATTCCGGCAATGCCGCACAATTCAACGTGACAAAAGGACGAAAAGCGCGCGGAGATGCCTCGTGAATGACTCGGGCAAACACCTCTTTTCCCACGCCCGTTTCGCCAAGCAACAATACATTAAAATGACTTTGCGCCACCTTTTGCGCACGTGCATGCAATGCGCGCATCGCGGCCGATTCGATAATCGGCGCGCTCGATGTGTTGGTCTCCGTTGCTTGTCGACATCGTCGCAAAGTCACGTGCACAGCACCAATGAGCATGGACTCCTCGGGCGACCAAATCACGAGTTCCCCAGGACGTTGTCGCAATGCTGGCGTTTCGATTTGCGGCGCGATAACATGGGCCTGCTTGCGCAAATGTACGCCATTGGCGCTGCCCAAATCCTCGATTTGAATCGTCGCCCCAATATGCACGACAGCATGGCGCCTCGATACCGAAACGTCGTCAATGCGAATATCCACGTCAGGCGCTCGCCCCACAATGAGCTTTCCCGACAGAGGTAATGGGTACGTACGCACGCCATCGGCAGTGTGAACCAAACATTCATAAGCGACTTTGTGGTCCAAACTTTCGTGAGACATGCCCGACCCTAGGAATATCCGCGACAAAAAGTCCAGTTTTCGGCGTTGATTTGGTCGACCACGCGCCCAGACGCTCGTCTCTTCCCATGCGCAAACCCCTCGAGCGCGCCAGCTCCGCATTGCAAACTCTGCAAAGGTCAACTCGGCCACCCGAACCAGCTTCGCAACAGATGTTATCTCGGTTGCTAGCTCAATAAACAACCGTTACAAGCCCCGTTTCGGCCTGTCGGGCCGCCCGAAGCGTTGTTGCAAGGACTGTGCGTGACGAAATGCCCTCTGCAAAGGTAATTTCAAGACTTGAAACGACCAACTTGGCCGCCCAGTCGGTCACTGCAGACCTTGTGGGTCGCGCCCGGCATGACAAGCCTTTCGTGAACGATGTTTCACTCGCCTGGTCGACATCAATCCATCAAAAATCCCATCCGCGCAAAGCGTTGGATCTTCTGTTCGCCAATCTCTTGAAAGACGTCGCGATCGAGACACGCCATACCGTTCATTTCGACCGATACGATGCCGGCATAAGCGTCTTCGAGCGCTGCGTCGACGAGCACCAAAAGGCTCAGCGTGCCATCCATTCGTTTGAGCAACGCTCGATCGAACGAGTCGACGCGCACGGCTTCGTGCAGAAGCGATGTACAAAACTCGCTACCCATATGCGCCTGGTACCGGGCGAAAGAAAACGCCCGCGGAAGATCCGTCGGTTCGTACGAAATGTTTCTCTCCGTAGACCACAAGTCGATCGCACCTTTGGTGTACAAGCCCAGTAAGTTGCGAGAAAGCCGCGTGCGAACGTCATCCTCGAGCACGGACAAACCAAGACGTCTCGCCACGGACGACACGAGCGACTCGAACATCATCCCTCGTGGATATCGCGCGGCGAGTTCCGTAAGAGCCGCCTTGAGTGGTGCTTGATCGGTCTCTATCGACCCCGATTGTCCTTTAAAACTCACTTCGACGCCTTCGGTCAGATCCGGAGCATGCTCCAAGGCTTCAAGACGCGAACGCACGGCAAGCGGCTGAAGGCGCGACGCCACAACGCGCCGATCGAGTGAAGCATCGTCGCGACAAAGCACGGCACGTCGAAAACAACGCAGCTCGACGAGATCAAGCGATTGCTGCACGCGCAAAAAGTCAACGCCGCGATCACGCAAGGAACGAACGGCATCCGGACCGAGTCGGTCGGGAAAAACCAGTGACGCGTGTGCATCCGTGACAAACGCGAGTCCATCGTCGGCCATGTCGCGCACGAAGTCTTCAAAGTATTCGGGTTGGTTGTGTTCGACCAGGTGTTCACCAAGCAGATAGTGATCGGACATTTCCGCAAGAATCGACAGTTCGCCGGAAAGCCACGCACGAGATGGATCGCTCGATTCGCCGTTTGTCTCCAGAAACTTCAAAAACGCGCGCGCTTTGGCTACACGATCCGCCTGCACTTCGATGCCCCGCACTTCGCGACGAAGCATCTCGCGCAAAGCACCTCGCAAATGCCATCCAGGCAAGACGTTAAAACTCACGTAAGCGATGCCGGTTGGGGCCAAGTGACGACGAATGAGTCGACGCAAAGCGAT
>JANORL010001010.1:0-2987 GCA_031415295.1 Polyangiaceae bacterium
ACAAGTGCTCTGGAACTCTTCCTTCAGTAAGCAGTGGCACCTCCATCTTCATCTCGGCGAACAGCGCGACTCGCACCGGCGTGGCCCAAGTGATGTGCAGCAATGGGAAGTGGCAAGGCATGGCGGCAGCTTGCGACGGCAAGGTCGTCAGCACCTCGGCCGCCGCGGGGATTGGCACTACGTGCTCGTCGGCAGACCCCGTGCGCAGCAAGTGGATCGGGTGGTATCTGGCCGATCTCAAGCGATGCGCGGACACCGCAGGGCTTGACTGGTGGGTCAATATGTACAACAGCAATGCCGCGTGTACGGCGGCGACCAACTATGATGGGTATGGGAGCAAGGACGGCTGCTGGCGCGAACAGTTTCGAGCTGCCGCGAACGCGAATGGGAACTCGTACTCCAACGCGTCCGTTCACGTCGCCCCTTCCGACGAGGCGAACCTATGTGGCTCACAGGCTGGTTATCCTTGGACCGACGTCGCGGCCTCCGGGTTGAACTGCAAGTACCTGCCGTGATGTGTCCGCGCGCCGCATGCGGTTGTAGCGTTTGACATGTGCGAATCGTCGCGCCGATATGGTGGCGACGATCCGCACATGTGCGGATCAACGGCAACCAGCAAAGCTTTGAAGGGTCCTTCGGACGTGCTCCGAATCCTATGGGAAATGTTCACCGCAATGACCGACGAAGACCACGTGACGACGCTCTAGTATCGTCGTCCACACGTGAACCCTGGTCGCGTGAAGCTTGCTCTTGCCTGGTTTGGCGTGCATGTCGAAGTATTGCGTTCCGTGGCCAGGAACGTCGATCATACGATACCGCCTCCGAGTTGGGCTGGTCTTTACGTTGTTCGTTTCTTGCGACATTTCAATGCCTGAACGCTCGTGATAACGCTCAGCCGCCACTTCACGCGACAATCCTTCGTCGAGTGCTTCGGCATAAGCTTCCAGCATGATCAATGCTCGAAAGAGCGTCTCCTCCGTACAATCCAGTGTCCAGTGACGAGCCGACTCGCGTGCCTTGTCGAGGATGATCAAACGGTTGCATTGGCGCCCCGCTTGGTCGAGAATGGCAAGAGCGCCCGAAAGTCCCTCGAGAGCAAGCGCATCGAAGCATTGTTTGAACTCCGAAACACTCCTAAAATTGTCGATCTGCGCCGTCGCACTTCCTTGTGTAAATCGATATTGCGATTCGTTCAGGTGGGACCGCGGATCGAACGACAGGACCGATGGCATGGTCCCTGGTGCAAAAAACGTATGTTGTGCCAAATGGCGAACTGCGGCGGATCTCCAGGCTGGAACCTCTGGTAAAGGAGGGTCTTCGCAGTAGATTTCAACGTCGCTTATCGGTAGATCCGTAACGAAGGGGCCGCTCAAAAGGTGCAAAAGCAGTTCCGAGAGAGCGCGATGGCCATCATCATGGGCATTGCGCATTCGATTGGCCCACTGAATGAAATCTCCTGCGCCCGTTTGTTGTGCGCTGATGTCTGGATGAACATGGAGCGACGCAGGCTGTAGCCGTCGTTGTGCATCTTGAAGCGCCACAGCCACGGGGCCGAGATCCGTACGGTGAGCCATTCCATCAATGAAATCGTGGTTGAGAAACGCAACGGGTGTCATCGTATCAGGTCCGCCAGATCGATTGCTGCCTGGTCAAAGAAGCCGGCCGGATACTTGAGTTTGCGGCCGTTTGAATCGATATCGACTTTTTGAATGGTTGTGCGACCGTCGGCCTGCTCCACGAAGAGCACCGAAACGTCATCCTTGGAAAGAAGGCCGGCCTTAATAGCGAGGCATGCCGCATTGACGACGTGTTCGCTATGCGTCTCGACGACCACTTGACGCCCACCGCGAACGAGCTCGACGAAGAGCCGTGCGAGTCTGTGCTGCGCCCCTGGGTGCATGTGGGCCTCGGGAGTCTCGAAGCAGACGAAGTCACCAGGAGTCGATAGGAGAGATGCTGCAATGACGGGGAGTGACTGCGAAAGCCCGAAACCAACTCGTTCGAGCCCTTGCCTGTCTGCGGACGGCGTGTCGACCGCAAGCGTAAAACCGGGTGCTGGCGCATCGATCTGCAATGCGAGTTTGCCGTCGAAGACATAGGACCACCACGCATTGACCGCAGAAAGAAGTGGCACCTTCCCATCGGGCGTGCCTGGCGGAAGAATGTCGGTGCGCAAATTGCGGTTGGCCCACAGCGCGGATGCAGTGTATTCACCGTAGGCTCCTAACGGCGGACCAGCAGCCGTCGAACGGGTGGGGTATACCTTTTGAGGAGGACCGCGGAATGGCCCGACGTAAAGCGGTGGGCCATCGATGACGCTGAGCAAGTCCACGAAGGACACGCCGCGATCGCGGACTTGTCGATTCACACGCCAAGGGTTCACGAAGGAGGCATCACCGAGCTCCGAAACGGGAGGTGCAGCATGCCATTGCCATTGACCATCAACTCGGTTCAGGCACCCGGCTGCGTTCCCCGATGTATACTCACAATGCACGATGGGAGCCGTTAACGACGAGGAATCATCCGGCGGACCGAACGACCACAGGCAATCTACCGATTCTGTACCGCCTCGGCTCGTGCCTGTCAGGCCAATCGAGAACGAGCGTCGATCCACCGGCATCGTACCAGATATAACTTGGTCAAAAGTTCCGAGAGAACACCAAAGTCCATCGAGAAGAAGCTGGTCGCGGTTCTGCATCTCTTCTGACTGGACGAATGCCAAGATAGCCTGAATGACCGAACTTTTCCCGACATTGTTTGCCCCCGCAATCAGGGTCAGCTTCCCGAATGGCAACGTCGTGGGCTGTTCGAACGATCGAAACCCTTCCAAAAACACGCTATGCAACATGATCGAGCTCCTGCATCCATAGGCGAAAACGAGTGTTCACCCCCGCCGGCGTTTGCGACGCACGGGTGATCGCATTACTAAAAGGCGCATCGCCGCATAGTCGCGCGAACCGCCCCCGAATCTCTGCCGCTGTTTCCTC
>JANORL010001011.1:0-23644 GCA_031415295.1 Polyangiaceae bacterium
AATTCCAATTGTTTTACCAAACGGGCAAACCAAGCGGAGCAAGCGGTGACACCTCGGCCACCACGGCGCATAGCAAAGCATTGCCGCCTCCCCGGACTTCCGTACGCGTTGATTCGTGGGGCTTGGTTTTGGAATGAAACCACATCGTTGCTAAAAATTAACCATCGGCCGCCCTTGACGAAATTACAGACCTCTCGATATCCTTGAAATACGAGGTGGTGTCGTCTTGAAATCTCTGCGTTCGTTTATCGACTGGTACCCCAGTAAGCTGGTCATCGTTGCCATCGTTGCGGTGCTTTTCGCCCCCCGCAACGCGGTGGCGCAAGTCAATACAGACATGCTTCGACCTGGGCCAGCGCGTGAAGGTTTGAGTGGCGGTATCGATGCTAGCTTCATGAAGCTCGGGGGAAACGTCGAATTGACGGACGTCGGGCTTGGAGCGCGTGCACAAACGTTGCGGTTTTGGGAACCCGCGAATGGCAAGGGGCAATCACCACGTCCATTGAAACAACTCGCTTACTTGATGAGCTCATTTCACTATACGGCGCGTGGCTCGCAGTCCTTCCTGAATCAAGCGCTTTTGCATGGACGATTCATGCACATGTGGCATCCGCGCATCGGTTCGGCATTTTTCGTCCAGCATCAATTTAATGAATTTCAGCGCTTGCGGGTGCGCTCGATCTGGGGGACGAGTGTTTCGGTACCGCTCGTACAGCACCGTATTTTCAACTTGTCGTTTGGAAGCGGCTACATGTTCGAGTACAATCGAATATCGGTTCTTCCTGGAGCAAGCGATGCACCGCAAACGTTCGAGCATCGGTGGTCGAATTTCCTCGGTGCTCGAATCAACGCATTCGATGGTCGACTTTTGGCACAGAGCACGACGTACCTGCAACCAAGGTGGGACAAACTCGAAGATTTCCGATTCCTTGAAGAAGTCGAAGTGTTGGCCAAGATAAACGACTCGCTGGGCTTTGGCGCGACGTTCAGCTTTTTGCATGACAGCGCGCCGCCTACGGGCGTAAAGAATACCGATACGCGTATTGCTAGCAATGTCCGGGTATCTTTTTGAATCCACTCAAGCGGCGATGTCTGCCCTGTCCACATCGTGTTGCCCGTCCTGAAAGCTCCGCATCACTGCATTGACGAGTTCTGGAGATGCCGCCAATCCTTTGATAGCTTCGGCATCGCCAGCATCAGGAATGGCACCTTTTTGGCCGATTCGCGCGATAAGCATGGTTAGATGCAACAACCATGCGGCTTCGGTCACGTCCGACGCTGCGAAAAGATCGTGGCTGATCCACGAGGTTCCATGCTGGGAACGGTGATGCGCGGCGCGACCTTCCGTAATGAGTTGGTCGTGAACGAGCATGGGAATGTGCAAATCAACGTGACCATTTCGATGCACATGTCCAAGCTCGCGTCCTTTGAAGTAGAAACCGATCGTATTGATCGGGCGGGCCGATGCCGTGATTCCGTCGATGGCTACGACAGCATCGAGAAGCGCACCGAAGGCCTCTTCGCGCTCGCGATCAATGCCGACGATACCTTCGGCAGGTTTGCTGATGGCCGGCTTTTCTTTGGACTGCAACGCGCTCCGAGTCCACACAATCGCCACGGTTGCGGCAATGCCCGTTGCCATAGCAACGCCTATAAAGAGCCCGCGAGGGCCCCAGAATTGACCGCCAAGCCACGCGAGCGGCAATGCCAAGCCGAGACCCCGAAGCGCAGAAATGATTGTCGATCGAATGGCGCGATCAATGGCATTAAACGTCGAACTGACGACACTGACGACTCCTGTCGCGCCGTACGCGAGCGGAATGTAGAAAAGATATTCGGAAGCGAGCGCGATGACTTCGATATCCGAGGTAAATATACGGGCCACCGACTCACGAACGAAGAGCAGGAGCACCCACATCGCGGCGCCCCAGACGATTACGACGCGTTCGGCCAAGCGTAATGCCTCGGCGACACGGTCGATACGATGAGCACCCCAATTTTGCCCAATAAAAGGCGTCAACGCCATCGAGAGCGCCATTGATGGGATCAGGAGCAAACCATCGAGTCGGGTTCCGAGGCCATAAGCGGCGACCGTGTCACTTCCGTGATGAGCAATAAATGCGGTGAGAATCGCTGTAGAAATAGGCGTGAGAGCATTGGTGATGGCCGCTGGAAGCCCAACGGAGAGAATTCGTTTCCACGAACCCAACAATTCCGTAAGCGTTGGAAGGTGCAGGTCCAAAATGCGCATACGCACACCGAGAACCCACAACGAAATAAATGACGTAATGATTCGAGCCAATACAGAGGCAATCGCTGCGCCGCGCAATCCTAATGCGGGAATGGGACCGGCGCCAAAAATAAATAATGGATCGAGTACGAGGTTTGCTGCGGCGAATGCCGCCATGATTTTCGCAGGCGTTTTTGAATCTCCCGTCGCGGTCATGGCCCCATTGCCCACCATGGGGACGACAAGAAAAACGACGCCGCCAAACCAAATCGTCATATACGACGACAAGTGTGGAATGAGATCTTCCTTTGCTCCAAGCGCTCGAAAAATCGAGCTTTGAAACACGATTCCCGCCGACGACAAAAGCGCAACGACAAGTAATGCGAGCGCCATCGCGTGGGTCGCCAAACGCCGTACAACGGAAGGATCTCCACCACCAACGGCTCGCGAAATGGCTGCCGTCGATCCGATACTGAGCCCAAACGCAATGCTCATGACGAGCGTAATGATGGGATACGCGAAACTCATGACCGCCAGCTCGCGCGCCCCCAATTTGCCCAAAAAGTAGGTGTCGACGATGCCCGCAAACATCATCAGCACCAAGCTCATCGTCATGGGCACGCCAAGGTTCAAAAGAGTCTGTGGAATGCCATCTTGCAAAAGATTGGGTTTGGAAACGCCAGCAGCCATCGATTGGTTCCTTACCGCTCATGAATCGACGAACAGGAAACCGAAGTCCAGGAAAATCATGCGTAATGGCTCGAGGTCCCCGTTGCTCGACAAACGTCAACGACCTCGGTGGATCATTTCCGTGAAGCAGCCTCGCTCTCGATTCTGTTTCGTCCGCACCGACGTTTACGGTCGTGTGCGCACGACAATCACAATTCACTTGCGTTCGGCGTGGCAATTTGCAAGAAATGGCACGCGTATTGCGCGGGTCGGGCACGCGAGCGACGACGAGGATTCAATGGCAAAGCGAATTTACTTCTTCGGGGCTGGCCAAGCAGATGGCGAAAGCACACAAAAAGCGCTGCTGGGCGGAAAAGGCGCAGGCCTGCACGAGATGACGCGGCTTGGTGTGCCTGTTCCGCCAGGCTTCACCATCACGACCGAAGTGTGCACATCATTCTTTTCTCACGGCCAAACGTTGCCGGAAGGCTTGATGGACGAAGCTCGCGAAGCCATCGCACGCATTGAGCAGATCGTCGGGACGCGATTCGGCGACATCGAAAACCCGCTCCTCGTAAGCGTTCGATCTGGTGCCCGCGCGTCGATGCCCGGCATGATGGATACGATTCTGAACTTGGGGCTGAGCGAAGCGATCGTCGAAGGCCTTGGAAAACGCACGCAAAACGATCGATTCGCTCTCGACGCGTACCGCCGGTTCATCGTGACGTACTCGGACATTGTACTGGACATACCGCGAAAACAGTTCGACGAGGCACTCGAGATCGCCCGCCGAAAAGCAGCCGCGACGATGGGGATGGACGCCGGACGGCTCACGATCGCCGAGTTGCAACGCAAACTCCCGGATTCGATGCTCGACGAAGCCACACTTCGTTCACTCGTGAAAGAACAACGACGCATCGTCGCAAGTGTCACGGGCAAACCGTTCCCGGACCAACCCTGGGAACAACTCGAAGGAGCCATCGTCGCGGTGTTCCGGAGCTGGAACAATCAACGTGCCAAGACCTACCGCAAAATGCACGACATCCCTGAATCTTGGGGCACCGCGTGTAACGTGCAGGCGATGGTCTTTGGAAACCTTGGTGACGACTCGGGCACCGGCGTGGCGTTCACGCGAGATCCTTCAACCGGTGAAAAAAGATTCTTCGGTGAATGGTTGACGAATGCGCAAGGTGAAGACGTCGTCGCTGGCGTGCGCACGCCCAACCCCGTTTCGCGCGGAAGTGGCAACGACGATGCGTCGCTCGAAGCTCGTATGCCCGCTGCTCATGCAGAATTGATGCTTGTCCAAGACAAACTCGAGAAGCATTTCAAGGACATGCAGGACCTCGAGTTCACAGTTCAGACTGGCAAGTTGTACCTGTTGCAGACGCGCAACGGCAAACGCACGGGAAAAGCTGCGGTGCGTATCGCAGTGGAGATGGTGCATGAAGGGCTCATCGATCAGCGTGAAGCTGTGATGCGTGTCGACCCGATATCCATCGAGCAACTTTTGCACCCGACGCTCGACCCCAAAGCACCTAAAAACCTGCTGGCGCGAGGTTTGCCCGCGAGTCCCGGGGCCGCAAGTGGTCAGGTCGTGTTCCACGCAGACGAAGCGGAGCGTCGCGCGGGTCAAGGTTTGCCCGTGATCCTCGTTCGCGCTGAAACATCGCCGGAAGACATTCACGGGATGAAGGCTGCGAATGGAATCCTCACGGCACGCGGAGGCATGACGAGTCACGCGGCCGTCGTCGCCCGCGGGATGGGCAAGTGTTGTGTTGCTGGCTGTTCATCGATCGCCGTCAACTACGAAACGCAAACGATGTCCGTGTCGATCTATGACGCTGCTGGTAGGCCAACCGAAACGATCGACGTGCGTGGTGGCGACGTGATCACTCTCGATGGTTCCACCGGTTCCGTATACCTCGGTGCGATTCCCACGGCGCCTGCAGCGCTTTCCGCCGAATACGAACAACTCATGGTGTGGGCAGATGCGGTGCGTCGCCTGCGGATCTTGGCCAATGCCGACACCGGCGCGGATGCAAAAACCGCCAGATCGTACGGCGCCGAAGGAATTGGCCTCTGCCGTACCGAGCACATGTTCTTCGACGAGAAACGTATTGCCGCCGTGCGCGAGATGATTCTTGCGCGCGACGTCGATGCGCGAAAGCGCGCACTCGCCAAGTTGCTTCCGTTTCAGCGTGAAGATTTCATCGCTATCTTCGAGGAAATGGCTGGTTTCCCCATCACGATCCGGCTGCTCGATCCACCCCTGCACGAGTTCCTCCCGCAAGAGAAAAAGCAGATCGAAGATTTGGCCAAGACGATGAACGTTCGTCCTGCCGAACTCGTACGTAAGGTCGACGAGCTGCACGAACAGAATCCGATGCTTGGTCATCGAGGTTGTCGGTTGGGCGTGACGTACCCCGAGATCAACGAGATGCAGGCGCGAGCGATCTTCGAAGCTGCCTGTGAAGTCGCGAAAAAAAGCACGCCACCGAAACTCGAGATCATGATTCCTCTCGCGATGACCAGGCGCGAACTTCAGCTTGCACGAGTGACGATCGAGCGAGTAGCGGCCGAAGTGTTCGCGGAGAAAGGTCTTACGGTTGCGTACATGTTTGGAACGATGATCGAATTGCCTCGAGCCGCATTACGAGCGGGTGAATTGGCGGAAGAAGCTGAATTCATGAGTTTCGGGACGAACGATTTGACCCAAACGACGATGGGGATTTCTCGCGACGATGCGGGGAAATTCCTGGGTGCGTACGTAGATGCTGGGATTTTCCCGAAGGATCCATTCACGAGTTTGGATGTGGAAGGCGTTGGAGAACTCATATCCATTGCGTGTGAGCGCGGGCGCAAGACGCGACCAAACATCGAAATGGGTGTTTGTGGTGAACATGGTGGCGACCCGGCATCGATTCGTTTCTTCGAGAGGGTAAAACTCGATTATGTGTCGTGTTCACCTATGCGAGTGCCTGTAGCGCGACTCGCGGCGGCGCAAGCGGCTTATGCCGAAGGCATTGCAACAACGGTGGGACGTACGGATTGAGTCAGCGCTGAATATGCCATCGTCGCCGAGAACCGTCATCGAAGGGATGGTTCCTCGGCGCAACCGCGTTGGGCACAAACGCCATTCTGCAAACCTTGTTACACGGCGTCCAGGGCGAATCATCGTCCTTCCGCCGAGATGCCCTACATCGAGCAGAGAATGGCAGAGAGCTTGCTCCGGTCAGCCCCACCGTAGAGCAGGCTCTCTCTTTTCGTCCGTTTCGAATTGAGAGCGTGTTCATCGGGCGTTGCGCAGCAACCTGCTGAATAACGTCTCACGATTGCGCACGAGCATGATCAGCGGCCTGGCAAAACGCACGGTGCTCACCAGAATCGCACAATTGAATCATTGCAAGACGCTTCGTTCAGATCTGCGATCCCCTGGACTCGTCAATCAGCATAACCCTGCGAAATGTCATGCAACCAGATTGGCCCGATGATTGCTATAGCCTCTGACCGAGAGCTTGCTCCGGTTATTCCCCCCCCACCGTAGAGCAGGCTCTCTTTTTTTTGTTCGTCGCGCTGCGCATGAGCGACGTCAATAAAGTAGTTTTGCGGCTCCTTCGAGTTCAGCGCGCGATGACGTTGAATGTACTGCGACAGGACCTTGACGGCGCAAATAATGCAATAAGCACCGGCCTTTCGGGTCGGCCGCGTATTTGTCGGCGCCTCGATCACAAGCAGGCGAATCATTTCAATCGTATTTTTTCGCGCCCTGTGGCCAAGAAGATGCCCCCAGCACGCAGCAGCGTCAAAAATGTTGTTCGTCTTTCAGAAGCCATGGTGATCGTGTTTTTCACGATCGCTCGGCAAGAGCGAACACTCGGACGTGGCGTCATCATCCAACGTTGAACAGAACGTCTTGTCGTGCATGTGTGCGATGTCTTATTTCAATTTTGTGATCTTCAGGCGCTGAATTCACATGTAACTTATCGAATTTATTATTTGTTGTGGTTGGCCCACTGCTTGCATTAACTGTTCCTCGAGAGCTTGCTCCGGTTAGCCCCCCCCCACCGTAGAGCAGGCTCTCTTTTTTTGTCTGTATGGCATGCGTTGTCCGGCTCTGCCGTCGCAAAACGCAATTTGTCGCATCGATCATGCACGCAGCCCCTTTACTCTGAACTCGAGCCGGGGCATTTTGCGTTCATGGGCATCTTCGACCGGATGGGCAAAGTCATCTCGAGCAACGTCAACGCACTGCTGGACAAGGCAGAGGATCCGAAGAAATCGGTTGATCTGATTGTCGAGGAGATGAAGGAACAGATTCGCGCGGCAAAGAAGGAATTGGTCGAAGCGCTCGCAGCGGAGAAGGTTCTGCGCAAGAAGGTCGACGACGTCGATGGCGACGTGCAAAAGTGGGAACGACGCGCGGAGTTGGCGCTGAAGGCCGAGGACGAATCACTGGCCCGTGAAGCGCTCGTGCAGAAGAAGAAGATCGTTGCCGATCGTGATCGAGCGGAAGCGTTGCGGGCGGAGCAACGCGCGGCTGTGCTCAACATGAAGCGCGAGCTCGAGCGAATGGAAGCGAAGCAGCAAGAACTTGAAGCGCGCAAAGGAACGCTCGCAGCGCAGATCAGGCAGGCGAAAGCGGGTGGTGGGGCTGAAGGGTTGGGCGGGAAAAGCAGCGGGGGCGCATTTGCTGAATTCCGGCGCATGGAAGACAAAATCGAGGGGCAAGTGGCGGAAGTGGCGGCAGCGCGTGAGATTGATGAAGCGCTCAGGCCGCATGGAATGTCCGATACGGACCTCGAAGCGAAGTTTGCGCGGCTCGAAGGTGGCGGCAGTCTGAAGAGCGATGGGGGCAAGGCCGCGAATCCGGAAATTGATGACGAACTCGCGGCGCTGAAGAAGAAGATTCGGATTGGTTGAAGCGAGTTTTACTTCGCAAAGATCGTTGGTTTTTCCTCGCCGGGTAGCCACAATTCCGAAATGACGAGGAAACTGTTTACGTTGTTCGCACCTTTGTAGCCGAATTCGACGCCTTGCCATTCGAAGAGGCGTCGGTCGCCTTTTCGAATGGCAAAAACGATTTCCCCGCCTTCTGGAAAGGTACCCCAATCTGGGGGAACCGGACCGAGCTCCAAGTAGACGTCTTCGGCATTGCCACAGAGAAGCGTAATTTGTGCCGTGGTCGCTGGGCAATTGAAACGAATCCATTCACGAAGACGCTGAACCTTGCACATGCCTGACGCCGACCCTTCGGACAACGTCACTTCCTGCGCGTTTTTCCATTCGTCTTTTTTGGGACGAGGTGATTTTTCGGCGGGAAAAGGTTGTTCGTCGAACGCCGGACGTGGAGATGGACCTGCATCGCCATCGCCATCGCCACCGGCGTCGGCTGCCAAGTCATTGAGAACCTCGACAAGCGCGTTAGAGTCGATGGGGGCATGTGTTTGGGTTTCTTCGGCATTCGCGACGAATACGAAAAGCGTTGCCATCGAAAGCAGGAGCGCGGTAAAACCAATACGGCCGTGATGGATGTTCATAACGTCCTCAGGTAGGCGACAAGGGCAGCGCGTTCGGGTTTCGTCAATTGTTTCGTATTGCCCATGCGGTCATCGTTCAACTCGATCAATTCTTCGAGTGTCGAGAAACGCCCATCATGCGCATAAGGTGCCGTTCCTCCGACAAACTTGAGCGACGGCGTCTTGTATTGTTTATCCTCTTCGTCATCGAACGTTTTCATCGTCGGGAGTTTGGCATAGACGGGATATTTCGCGCGATCGCTATAATCCATTTCGGGCACGTGACAACCGGCGCATTTCGTATCCACGCGGAGGAAAATTTCCTTGCCCTTTGTTTCTTCGTCGGACAATTCCGTCGCGCGACGGGGCGGCGGGACCAAGCCTTGCCGCAAATACGCTCGAATTGCCATGGCGCGTTCGTGGAGTTCTTTAGCATGGTGCCCCCACGGAAAACTTCCCCAACGATGCAAATGAAAACCACCGGTCAAACGATGGGTCAAATGCGGACTTTCCGAATGCCAACCATAAGGACCTTCGGCAGCCAAACGTCCGGCGAGCATCGGAGTTTGTCGGGGAAATCCTCCCCGTTGATCGTCACCCTGAGAGTCGGGGATGTTTTCTTTTCCAGCGAAAAAACGCCGTTCAGTTTCCCATTCGATAGCTTCACGCCAAACGTGCCCGTCGTCGCGACCTTCGGGATGGCAACCCGCGCAACCCATTCCGCCACTCGTAATTTCGTCCGTTCCATTGTAAAACAAGCGTCGACCGAGAGCAGCTTCGGCCGAAAGCGGATCGTCTGCCAAACGCACAAATGGTCGGGGACTGTCCGTTTCGAGACTCAATATGACGATGGATGCCGATGCACGACAAAAAACCCACGCGGTATCTTCATCGTCCGAAAGCGTAATGCCGCTCGGTGCTGCGCAACCATTCGATACGCCGTATTTGGCGTCTTTATCGAGCGTCATGGAATACGTACGCTTGACGAACATCGCCGGTTCAATAGTGCGCGCGAAGAGTTCTACAACGCTATCGAGGCCTTCGGATACGACGAGCAGCGTATCTTTTTTCTTTCGATAAACGACGGCGCGTGGCTGAACGAATGGATTGCCAAAAGCACGCGGACCGCCAGCTCCTGTACTTTCGTCGTTGATCGTAAACTTTGCTTCGAGATTTGATTCCACGATGTGAGGTTTGTCCGTGCGTGGCGGCGACAGGGGAGTGTCGTCGTCGGTGAGGAGCACGTCGACAGCCGACGTACCCATCCAAACCTGTGGTCCGGTCCCTCCAAGCGAGTGACGGGGAACGAAAAGTTTTTTCCCATCAGGAGAAAGCGTCGCTGAATATGCAAGCGAAGCATTCACCTTTGCAAGCGGTGGCGTACGGGCGGGTGAAGGCGGAAGTTTGACGGGACGCACCGTGGGCGCGTCGCTGTCGATGCCGTCGATACGGGTCAAGTCCGGCCCGATGAGGTGCGTGACGTAGGCGGATTTGCCGTTCGGATGAATGATCACGCGACGAGGTTCGCGCGGTACGTCGACGATCGCTTTGCGTTTGCCCGAGGCGATGTCGACGATGGTCACTTTGTGCGTCCATGGAGATGTTATGAGTGCCAACGATTCATCCGACGTGACGGTCACGCCCCAGGCGTCTTCGGGGAGTTCGGTTCGAGAAACCTCGACGAGGCCTTTTTCAGGGTCGGGACGCATGACGAGCAAAAGTCCGGGGCCCGTTGCTGACGGCACGAGCTTCGCCATGATGGGTCCAGGTTTCGCGGGTGGCTTCAGAGCGGCCTTTGCGGAAGCGCTTGCCGAAACGCTCGCTGCTGCTTCTGGTGCGTCGTTCGGAGATGGTTTGTCCGCTGCAGGAATCACGGCGCCTTGGCTGCGAATGGTGACGAGCACCTTGTCGCTGAGCACGACGACTTCTGCGGGTTGCCCGGGCATCGTGATTTTCGCCGGCGTGTTGGTAACGTCCACTGGCAGCGCGACGCGTAACACGACGCCGCGATCTTCATCGGCTACGTAGAGGGCATCGCCCGTGGGTGTTCGCGCGATGCTGCTACCAACGAGCGATACAGCCTTGGGTTTTTCCTTCACGGATGAAGCATGAGCACTCGTTTCGGCTGCTGCGTTCTGCGCTGAAGCGGAAGCTTTCGCCGAAGCATCCGTTTGTCGTTCGCCGCTTTTACACCCTGCAACGAGCGCCGCTGTCACGAGCGGAATGCACCAATAACGCCGCATTGATCTTCTCCGAGACACACCCTATCGGTTCTTGTGCTTGGCGAGAACGCTCGAGCGAGGTTGTGTCGTCCCACGGAGAAAAAAATAGTGTCGCATGACGCTCAGCGATTCGGATTGGCGAGCGGACGTCGATTTGGATCCATCGCTTGTCGGCAGTGCCAATTTATGGGGCATGCCGGGAATGAGCGAGGTTCGCGACTCACAAACGCTTTTCGATTTCGGCGTTCCGTGCGGTGCTCGCACCTTTTTTGAAGAGAAAGAAATCGCCCTGATCTGCAACGACGCCAATTTTACCGGCGCGGAGCATGTCTTTCAAGAGTTTGGCATTCTTGCCATTCTTGTCGAGAGCGCCGTAAATGATATATTCCGCTTCACCGATCGATTCACGAAAACAATACAGCGACACACGCGACGACACGTGGGGCGCGACGTGTTCGGTGGCTGCAAGCTTGACGTCTCGAGGGATCATGTCCGCAATCGCACGCATGTCTTTGTAACGTTTCCACTCATCCAGGGTGATCCCGAAACCAATCTTATTCGAAAAACCGCTGCTGAAGTTCTTGCGTTGCAGCAAAGCCCCAAAGTGGAAACTCGTCGCGAACGATAAAAATAGCATGGTCACGAGCGCTGCGCGACGGCGCACGTGGTCGACTTGAATGGGCTCGGTGGGTATGGGCGACGGTCGCGCGCCTTCCCCGCCAAGAACACGCAAAGCAACGGCCGCAGCCGGAAAGACATACGAGATCCAATAACCGTTGTATTGAAACAGGGTGGTGACGGTGGGGTTATAGCCGGTGGTGAGGAGCGTAAAGAAAAACCCTGGTAGCAGCGATATGAGTAGATACGCTCGCCGCATGGGAAGGAATGCAATCGGCAAGAGAATCTGCAGCGTGAGAATGAGCTTTTCTTTGGTCACGAGTGTGGTGAGCACGTAGACCGGATTCGACAGAAGTGTTTCGACGATCGAACCGTAACCTTTTTTACCGGGAATCTGGAGCAGTTTGTAAATATCGGCAAACCACCAGCCGCCCGCGAGGGGCATGATGACGCCCTTCAGGATGACGAAATAGATAACCGACACAATGGTGACGATGAACCCCACACGAAATCGATAACCGGTCACCATCAGAAACACGCCAAACGTGGCCAAACCAATGGAGATGTCTTCCCGGGCCGTGAGAGCAAGGACGAAACTGATCCCAAAAAGCACATTACGTTCGGCAATGAAGAAATAGAGCATCCACAACGTGAAAACGGCCGCGATGGGCTGCATGTGGAAATCATAAAAATTCGATCGGTGCATGGGCGCATAAAGGACGTAGGCGATGGACAGGAACATGGCCCCCCATGTGGAAATGAACCGCTTGCCGAAGAGATAAATGGGAATGACGGCACTGCCCAAAAGAGTGGCCTGAATGACGAGCAAAGCTTCCGAACTGGCGCGAATGCCATAAAATGGCAAAATGAAGTACATGCCCAATTCGGCATGACCGCGTAGAGACTTCCAGTCCGACTCACCAGAAATGGAGGTGATACGAAATGGATGCCCGTGGAGCGCATTGTAAAACAAGTTGTCGTATTGACCGAGATCCCAACATGCAGTGCCGAAGCGGTAATGATGCAGAATGGTGAATACCGATGCGAACACGGCATACCCGATCGCCAAAAGACAAACGACGACGGCGGGAAACCATCGCGAAAATCGATCGGATGTACGATCCGAGATACGATCACCAAGTCGCTGGAGCACAGGCGGTACGGAAGAAAGGGACAGCCGCACGAGCTGTTCGAGCACGAATCCGAAAGCGGCGAGGATGACCAGCAATTCGAGATTCAAGGTCGCCCAGGGCGACCAACGAAAAAGCGGGGGAATCAGCGTCATGAGCGTGGCGGGCAAAAGAAACACCGCCAAACCATGGAGCGATTCCACTCGGCGTGCTCGAGTAGCGCGACCCAAAACCACGTATAGCAATGATCCGATGACGAAAAATAGACCTGTCCCGGCCATGGACAATTCGAGACGCAATCGTCCGGGCAATTCGTTTTTTGCGACAAACTGATCAAGCTGAGCCAGCAGCGTCAATTGCGCAAAAAAACCTCCGACCGATGCCCCGACGGTCGTGAGTACCACCAATGCGCGCAAGAATGCGGCGACATCGATTTTTTGAGGAACGGGCATTGTGGGCGATACGACGGCAACATCACCGTCGGCCGATGCAAGGACGGGCGTATCTTCAGGTGCTGGGAGTGGAATATCTGGGGATAAGGCGGCAGAGAGCGGCGACGCGGCGGTTTCGACGGCAGGTTCGTCCGTCGAAACGTGCAACGCGGCTGCATCCTTGGCGGTTTCGACGGCAGGTTCGTCCGTCGAAACGTGCAACGCGGCCACATCCTTGGCGGTTTCGACGGCAGGTTCGTCCGTCGAAACGTGCAACGCGGCCGCATCCGTGGCGGTTTCGACGACGGGCGCCTCGACGTTCTCAGTTTCGTGCGGAGCAAACGGATCCAAGTCACTCACGATCAGCCTCGATCATTGGCTCTCAAACGGATTTCCATGGGCGATGTATGTGGGGCATCTATGCGGAAAGCATGCGGTTCTGATGATGTTGGACACGACGGATCGAGGTTGAACGTCACGCTGAATCGGGGTCGGTGGAGGATGACTTCATCGCTTTGACGCGCTGGGTTCTCTATAGAGCATAGGATGAACATCGGCACAAGATGCTCTTGCCAAGAAACCTCGACGTGGTAACGTGCGCGCACCTCTGCGGCCAAGACGAATGTCTCAAACGACGAACAAGGCGCAAGATATTTCTTCGGGTGACCAATGCAGTGGCACCGGGGCAGCGTCCGGGATGGAGTCAGCCGTTGCATCTGAAGAGGCTACGACTCCGCACGCGATTGAAGACGGGCCACATTCTGTAAGTCCCACGATACCCGCGGCTCCCATCGATTTTGACTCGGCTCGAGGTTCGCCCACGGATGAATTCGCGAAGCCATTGGGTCGAACACGATCATGGATGGCTACCGTCGGGCGAATCGGCGTTGTGGCACGTCGCGGAGCGCTGGTTCTGGTCCTGATGGTGGCTATCTACATTTTTCTGCGCCAAGTCAATGAGCATTACGCCATCAAGCATTGGCTTTTCTGGACGTATGCCAAGATTTGGGGGTATTGCACGCTGTTTGTACTAGCGGTGGCTGGCTCCGGTCATCTTGTGACGAAAACAGCTGGAGGCAAAACGTTACCCTTTGGCGAACGAACGGTCTTGTCATTAGGCGCAGGCGTCATTGTTTTCTTTCTTATCATGTTCGGCGCGGGATTGCTGGGGATATACGGAAAAATATTTTCCGTCGTCATGCCCACTGTAGTTTTTAGCATTTCAGCGGTCCCACTTGTTCGTTACGTTCGTCGCGTTGTTCGGCATTTTCGTGCCGCTCGAATTAGGTCGACGTGGCGTCCATCCGTTTGGTTTTTGCCTATTTTGCTATTTGGTGCAGGCGGCGTGGGGATGATCTATTTTGCTATCCTTTCGCCGCGAAACGTTGCGTACGACGCCCATTTCTACCACTTGGCGATCGCGCAACAATACGCTACCGAAGGAGCCATTCGGCCATTTCTGGATGGATGGCTGCCTGGCACGATTCCTCATTTATCGAGCGTATTGTACACATGGACGTTCCTCCTTCCCGGCCTCACGATGTTCGATCGAGTCGTTTGCGCCGCACACATCGAATTCATTTTGTTTTTGTTTACGCTGGTCAGTGTCCCGATTTTCGTCCGACGGCTCGTTCCAAAAGCACGCACGAGTTTGTCTTGGGCTGCATTTTTCCTGTTCCCGGGCATTTTTGTTTATGATTCGGGACTGTCGGCGGCGGCTGAACACATTGCCGCATTTTGGGCAATTCCCGTTTACCTCATGATGTTGCGATCCCTGCGGTCTCTTGACGTGTGGAATAGCCAAGGCGCTTTTGCGGCGCGTGATTTTGGATTTTTATCTGCGTCGTTGGCGGCAGCGATTCTTACCAAGTATCAAGCCATCTACGTGGCGGCATTTCCAGCGATGGCGATCGCCGCAACAATGGTTTGGATCCTGGGCCGTGCATTCATTCGTCGTGAAAATCGTCGACTTGTGTTACGCACGATCTTTGTTGGCACTTCGACAGCACTGGTCGTGGGTCTCGTCTTGACCTCGCCTCATTGGCTCAAAAATTACATTTGGTATGGGGACCCTTTCTTTCCCTATCTGCATCGACATTTTCCCGCACCGAAATGGACCACGACCGATATTGGCGTAACCTTCAACCTTTGGAACGAACAGACCAAAAGCTGGAAACCACAAGGACCGCTGCTCAATCAGTTGCGTGAAACCGCTCAGGCAATGGCCACATTTTCGTTCCAACCGCACGATTGGCCCAAGTTTCATGGCAAGGTGCCCATATTCGGTTCCCTGTTCACGCTGAGCGCGCTCACATTGCCATTTTTGCAAAAAACAAAACGTATCTGGGCGTTGTTCATTGCCACTGAAGTCGGCATTGGCATTTGGTTCTGGACGCTACACCAAGATCGTTATCTACAACAACTTCTGCCGTGGATGGTGGGAGTCGTTGCTGCGACGCTCATTTTGCTCTGGCGTTCACATTGGGCAATTCGGGTGCTTGCTGCTGCACTCGTCGGCGTACAAATCATATGGGGCGGCGACGCGTATTTTATTCCCGCACACGCGATGACCGGCACGAGCGCCGCACCCATTACGTCAGAATTGCTCTCGATGGGATTAAAGGGCAAACATTCCGAGCGTTATGCATTTGGAGATCGACTCTTCGAAATTGGTCGCGATCCGGCATTGCCTCAACATGCCAAGGTTTTATTGCACGAATGGCAAACGCGCCTCGGATTGTGGAGACCCGTGGTTTCGGATTTTCCGGGCCATATGTATGCCTTCCGTTATGAAGAACTCTCGAGTCCCGCGGAAGTCGACAAACGTATGCGAGGTCTTGGAATCACGCATATCGTCACCCGCGCCCAAATTAGTTCGTCGTACGATAGTCTCGGAAGCGACTTGCAGTTTTTTGCATTTATTGACCAAGACGTGACCCTGGTGAAAAAATTTAGTGATTGGAGCCTATATGCCCTACGCCCAACTCCGACCACGAGGACGTCGAACAATCTGGTCGCGTACCTCGGTTGTGATCCCCAATATGAGCGCGGCCTTTATACTTTGTCGAGATTGTCCGTTCGCGATCGACTGATGGCCAAGAAACCTGCCCGGGTGACCGCAATGAAGCCGGTTCCGGCACAACCACAAGAATTTGCGTCTTTCGTAGCGCAAGTCGATTACGTCGTCACGAGTGCCAAATGCAAACCCGCGATGGCTCCAGAAGTTACGCAGGACTTCAACCAGATCGCAACCCGCGACGGCGACTTGTTATGGTTACGTCGGCGCTGATGGCGCAGACGCATCGAGGCTATTTTGAAATCCGAATTAAAACCTTGATTTTCGCGACTATCGAAGTGTCTTTACGTGTCTTCGCCGGTAGTCATGGCCCAGGAGCTTCGTTCGTCGCGGGCTTCTTCAATTGCCCGTGGTCGCGCAAGTTTCCCGTAAGGCTACCGATCAAGATTTCCTTCATGGCCGCGAGTCGTTGCTTGTGCTCGGGTTCTTTTGCGAGATCTTTTTGTTCTTGCGGATCGGCGATATCGTCAAACAGCTCGAAACGACCTTTGCCCACATCCTGCACCAATGCATGGCGCCCTTGTCGCAAGCTACGACGCAGAAACGTTCCATATACGTCAGTTATGCTGGCAATCGTGCAAAAAATGGGGCGGCTGACATCAACTTTGCTTGGATTCAAAACGGGAACGAGAAGGCTTTGCCCCGCGAGCCTATCGAGCTCGTCATGCCCACCGATCAGCTCGAGAAGCGTGGGCACAATATCAACCAACGCAACCGGCGTATTGATTCGTTGAGGCGCGAAACCCGGAATTCGCACAACAAGCGGAACGTGCACTGATTCGCGGTAACACGAGGTCGAATGACTATGCGTACCGTGTTCATAGAATTCCTCACCATGGTCTGAGCTGACGATCAATATCGTGTTGTTCCATATATCCTGATTGGCTCGCAATATTCCCACCAATGCACCCAGTGCTCGGTCAGTGAATAAAAGCTCCTTGTCGTAGAGCTGCGGGGTCATATTACCTGCCCAGGGCCCTCTGTCGTCGCGCTTGAAAAGATTGGAATCCACATCGGGATGATCGTAATAGGTACCGTGGGGATCCACGTAATATTGAAATAAGAAGAACTTTTGCTTTGGTTGGAGCCGCGCTAGCCAATCGGCAGCCTGAATCGTGGCAAAAGGCGCCCGACGAGGTCGATTATAGGCTCGGGTAGTATCGGGTTCACCCACGAGAACGGTATCAAATCCTTGAAGCATTCCGGGAAAATTGTATCGCAGATAATTTTCCACAACAGCGCCGGTCTGATACCCCAGCGCTTTGAGCCGTTCGCCCAATAATAGCTCTTGCGGAGTCGTTTGCGGCTGCGGTAGGTCCGTTCCCCACGTCATCACGCCGGGGTCAACTCCAGCAAGCATGCTCGGAATCGAAAACAACGTCGCGGATGCCTGCGAATAGGCTTGCTCGAAAACCAACGATTCTTTGGCCAGCATATCAAGGTTCGGCATCGTTGGTCGTGAATACCCGTATGTAGGCAAATGATCAGCGCGTACCGCATCAATGACGACCCAAACGATATTGTATTGCTTTATCTGATCACTTCTTAACGCACCAGACATGAGCGCCGCTGCGGGTAGCGTTTGGCCTTTGGACGACTTGCCATCTTGCCCATCACAGTCTTCATCGATGCCATTGTCGGATATCTCGACCGCTCCCGGGTAACGCTTGCTGTTGAAGCTGGCGCAATCTCCGCCTCCCAAGAACGCCGAGGCTCCATCCCGATCGACATCGGTAATGAATCGAGCCATTCTGGACCCCAGCGAGGCCATCTGGCTCTTTCCTGCCAAGTTCGCCGCTTTCTCGAATCGCTGATAAATAAGGACCGTCGTCATCAACAAAAGGACAGAAATCGCGAGTCCCAAGAAACCAACAATTCGAGGCGCACGATTCAGCCACTGGGCAAACAACAACGCCAGCAAGCTCAAGAGGAACAACAATGCCGCATCTCGAACAAACGACAACATCGAGCCATAAGCCAATAGAATAGGGTAAAGCCCCACGAACACTGGCACCACCACGAAAAGGAGATATCGAGCCCATACCTGTCGAGGCTGGGGCAAACCCCAACGTTTATCCAAGGCCAGCAACGGTCGCCGCAGGAGCCATATCAGCAAGGAGGCGCCACCAAGTCCTCCCATGACCAGGATTGCCGATACCACCACCGCCAAACTCTGCCCAACCTCTTTCACCTGCAATCGGAACAACGCCGGATAAATCAGAGAAGAAGCAAGCCCCGTGAGCGTGAAAACAATAAAAGCAACAAGTAGAAGCGATTGACCCTTTATGACGGGTTCCCGATCCGCTGTACTATCCGCGCTGTTGAGTCTATCGAACCAGGTCGAAACTGCCGCACTTGCTGGCACACGCTTAAACGTGACAACCAATGTTATCCCCGCCAATCCCAGGACAAACCCTGGAACAGAAGCAAGGCTAGCGGCCATGAAAACCGCAAGCGCGCGATTGTCGTCGCCTCGTCCAACAGCCCCCTCGATACCCCCCAAGGCCCAGCCTGCAAAGATGAAAGCAAGCAGAAAATTCGCAGGGCGAGCAAACATGCGGGCGACGATAATCCGCCGTTGCCGCAAGTCAAGCGAGCTTATGGCCACAGAATCACTTTCGCCGCTATCTGTCTCATGCAAATTCTGCAAAATCTGTGGCGACATGACGTTAGGAGTTGACGCGCAAAAATGAACCACGATAGGGTGCTTCTCCAATGACCGATCGCCCATACTGGGATGCGTTTTATCGCGCCGCACACCCGGACATCGAAACGCCGAGCACGTTTGCCGAGTGGTGTTTGCCGTTGCTGACTCCGGAATCGCGATTGATTGAATTCGGGTGTGGTAATGGCCGCGACGCGATCTACTTTGCGCATCATACGCAACAAGTCATTGCGTGTGATCAATCTGAAATTGCCATCGAAACGTTATCCAAGCGCGAATATCCTGGGTGTTTGTCTCGGCCAACGTTTCTCGTTTGTGACTTCAGTCGCCTTGCGGATGGGCAATTCGATGCGGTCGATGTCGTGTACTCTCGTTTTACGCTCCACGCCGTCACGCAGACCGAAGCGACCGCTGCTCTCGCCTGGGCTTGGCGTAATATTCGCCCCGGCGGGCTTTTGGTCCTCGAAGTGCGTTCGGTGAATGGCGACCTTTATGGCAAAGGCGAACAACGCGAACGCGATGCCTTCGTGTACAATGGCCATTATCGACGGTTTGTCCGAATGGAAGAAATCACGGCAGAACTCGTCGCCCTTGGGTTCACGATCGACAAGGCGATCGAATCCGCGGGCCTTGCCGTGTTCAAAGACGACGATCCTGTCGTGATCCGCATCGTAGCTCAGCGACACGACCCAACGCGATGAATCACGGCACACCGAACGCCTCGGCGTGCACAGTTAGGCCGGGCATCCATGATTCGCTGTCTGGGCGGAACGCCATTGACGAATCATCATCACTCGCGCTATCTACCCGAAGCCGGCGCACTCAGGCGTTTCGGTCTTGGTTCTCTTGTTTAAATTCCCCTTGTTCGCAACAGGCAGCGAACATATTCGGAGCGTATCATGTGCGGCATCTTCGGCGGCTCCCCTGACCTCGTCAGCGAGAACGCGGCGAAGCTGCTTCAGCATCGTGGACCAAACCAAATCGGCCAAGTGCTTCTGCACGCGTCCGATGGTGCACCGATTCTGATCGGCCAAACACGACTGTCGGTCGTATCCAAAGACGACATCCCCACTCCCTTTCAACGCGACGGCGCCACGATCACGTTTAACGGCGAGATCTACAACTGGCGACAGATCCGCAACGAACTCCAGACCAAAGGCATCGTCTTCACGACCGAGACGGACACCGAGGTCGTGCTTTGCGCCTACCTCACATGGGGACCCGCGTGCCTACAGCACTTCAACGGCATGTTTGCCTTTGCAATCTGGCACGACGATCAACTCTTCCTGGCGCGGGATCGCGTGGGCAAAAAACCCCTCTTCTACTCGCATGGACCTCGCGGTCTCGGCTTCGCCTCCGAGCTGAAAGCGATGCGCGAACTCGACTTCGGCGAAGTCCCCATCTGCCGTGCACTCGAGTTCTACTTCGACGAACACACGCCGTTTCGCAATGTCAAGAGTGTTCGTCCCGGCGAGTACATACGTTACCGTCCTGCAACGAATCAGCTGGAAAAAAAGACTTGGTGGACGTTCCCCGTTGCGACGTCGGAGATCACCGACGAGCGAACGGCGGTGCGACAGTTCATCGAACTGTTCGAGGACGCGTGCAAGATTCGTAAAGTGGCCGATGTGCCCGTGACGATTTTCTTGTCCGGAGGCATCGACTCGTCACTCATCCAAGCGATCTTGTCGCTCGATGTGACGTACACGGTTCAGTTCGAGGAGTTCATCAATAAGATCAACGAGCGGGATTTGGTGCTCGAATTCGCGGCGCAACGCGGTTTCGAGGCCCGGATGATCACGCCGACACGCGACGACTTTCTCGAGACATTCTCGGATCTTGCACGACACATCGAGTTCCCGGTGGGGAGCTTCAGCGTCTTTCCGTTGTTCTGTTTGGCACGGCAAGCTCGTCGCGACGGGTTTGTCGTGGCGCTGTCGGGCGAAGGCTCGGACGAACTATTCAACGGGTATTACCGAAACGAACTGCTCTTGCGCGAGAATCAGACGCTCGAGAGTGACTTCAAGGGTGCTTACAGCACGCTTTGCAAGCGTTACTTTGGTTCGGACGTCGAACGTTTCTGCCGGATGGTGAGCCGGCAAGGGCTCACGGGGGTGCACGATCTGATCGAATTTTTCACGCCGCTTTGGCGCGAAGATCGGTCATTCGCTCAAAACATGAGCGCGATCGAGACGATGGTGTTCATGCAGCCGCTTTTGGTGATGGCCGATCGACTGAGCATGGGCAATTCGCTTGAAGTGCGCAATCCATTCCTCGACTACCGCATCATCGAATTTTCGACGAAGGTTTCCGACGGATTGAAGTATCGTGAAGGACACGGCAAGTGGATCTTGCGTCAGGCGCTCAAGGAACTCGTAGGATCAGACCTGGGCATTACGAAGCGCATGGTCAAGCACGGTCTTCCCGCCCCCGTGAATCAATGGCTTTTTAACAGCAGCGCGTTCGATCGAAAAGACTGGAACCACGTTCTTTTGGGCGAATGCTTGAAGCAATTGGCCCATGCGCATCATCCCAAACACAGGTAATGGAATCTCATGAAACGAAGCCTCGTTGCGTTATTGCGTGACCCCGCCTCTAGCGAGCACCTTGATTTGGTCAGTGCGCCAGAAGGTGATGAAATCGACTCGGGTCTTCTTCGATCGACATCGGGCACGGAATACCATATCACGGGCGGTGTGCCCGGCATGGTGCGTGAAGACAAGTTTGCCGAGGGGCAAAAAGAAACAGTCGAAAGTTTTTCCTGGAAATGGGAAAAAGCCAAACACTACCGCAAGACAACGGAAGCGCATTACGTCAAGTGGTATTTGGATCGATATGGTTTCGGGACGGAGGAAAACCTCGCCAAGCTGCTGGCGGGCAAAAAGACCATTCTCGATGCGGGTACGGCGCACGGACGTGACGCGGAAATGTACGTGCGCAATTCGCAAGCCACGGTGTTCGGCATCGACATCGGCTATGGAATTCGGAATGCGTATCGAGACATTGGGCATTTGCCGTCGCTACACCTGGTCCAAGCTGACCTCACGCGTCTGCCTTTCCCGGAAAACTTCTTCGATTTTATTGGTTGCGACCAGGTCATTCACCACACGCCCAATACACGCGAGTCGCTCGGGCATCTCGTCACGCGCTTGGCACCTGGTGGCCACATCGCCTTTTACGTCTACAAGAAAAAGGGCCCTGTGCGCGAATTCTGCGACGATCACATTCGCGCGCAAACCGTGCACATGTCGCCTGAAGAATGCATGCAGGTTTCCGAAGCAATCACGAAACTCGGCAAAGCATTGTCGGATCTCAAAGTCACCGTCGACGTCCCCGAAGACATACCGATACTAGGCATCAAAGCCGGCAAACAGGACATCCAGCGGTTCATCTACTGGAACATGTTCAAATGCTATTGGAACGACACGATGGATTGGGACGCGAATGTGATCACCAATTTCGATTGGTATCACCCTCTGCACGCACACCGACACACGCTCGACGAAGTCAAGCAATGGTGTAGCGAACTCGGTCTCGAAATTCAGCATGTCGACGTGCAGGAATCCGGGATCAGCACGCTGGCAAAGAAATCGGCATGAACTGCACGATTCTTCTTTGCTCATAAACTCCACGGATTCCTTTGGGACGAGTTATGGCAGGTGTCGAACTATCGGTAATTGCGCCGTGCTTCAATGAGGAGCACAATGTCGAAGCTTTGGTACGTCGAACGCTAGCCACGTTCGAGGCTATGGGCATTCGTGGTGAACTCGTCCTTATCGACGATGGAAGCCGAGATCGCACGTGGGAGTGCATCTCGGCGGCGATGGAAGCCCATCCCGACGTGCGTGGCGTACGGCATATCAAGAATCGAGGCATAGAAGGTGGGTGGCTCAGTGGACTCGACAATGCCACTGCGGACGTCATCTGCCTCATTGATTCCGATTTGCAGAATCGGCCGGAAGACGTGCGACTGTTATGGGAAGCCTACCAGCGTGAATCGGTGGATATCGTGCAGGCTGTTCGACATCCGGAAGGCCTCGAGAGTCGACGACTGCTCTTCAGCAGCACGCTCAACCTGATGCTCAACATGTCGTTTGGTACGCATTTACGCGACAGCAAATCGGGATTCGTCCTTTGCCGCAAAGAAGTATTTCGCGCGATACTCGACCACAAATACAAATATCGTTACTTCCAGAGTTTCATTGGTGCCGCAGCGGGCGTGCGAAAATTCACCGTCGCGGAAGTCGATACGACATTCGAACAGCGGCGAGCTGGCCAGTCATTTCTTGCGGGTTTTCCCGTTAAGGCCGTGGCGCGTATCGTGTGGGAGTTAGCGAAATTCCGAGTGGAAACGCTGACCGACCCGCGTCACCGCGAGCGGCCTCCTTCGTCACGACCGTCACGATACTGAGTACGAAACGCGCCCACTCACAGGTGGACGCAACGAAAACAAGCCCGAATCGGCAATACGTCATGAGGCGCGCTCATGCGCTCGGTCACGCGGAAGTGGCGTTCCAGAATGCGTTGAAATTCGTCTGGGGTCCACTTGTGTATGTGGAAGATATCGCCGCCCCATTCGATACGATCCCGCAAGACCCAACCCATCGGCGTGCGCCTGACAATGCCTTTCAGTCGCAAGATCAGCGGATCATTCGGTACGGTGATGACCGCAATGCCCGAAGGCCGCAGGAGCTTCGAGATGGCCCGCAAAATGGCTTCCGGATCGAGCGTGTGCTCGAGAACCTCGGTACAAATGATACGATCGAAACTAGCATCGGGTAAGTCGAGTTTATCTACTTCGCCTTTGATGAATTTCGCGTCATAACCAGCAAGGTTTTTTCGCGCGGTGTCCAAAAAAACGTCCGACACGTCAATGGCCGTGATCCGTGCGCGCGGAAACATACGCAATACGTGACCGCCACCCGAACCAATCTCTGCAAGTTCCCGCCCCACACACTCGCCCACCATTTCGCGAATGATCGCCAGCCGCTTTTGCTCAATGAGCCGAATGGGTAGTGGCGATCGTGCGTAATAATCGTCGATCGGGTGCTCGCGAGCCAATCTGTCGTTCAGTTCGGCTACGG
>JANORL010001012.1:0-7319 GCA_031415295.1 Polyangiaceae bacterium
CAAATAGGTACTTCACGTCAAACCTCCCATTCCTCAACATACACTTCCGGTGTCGTTCGGTGGTTGTTCGTTACGCAACGCCGAGCGGAGGATCCGTACAGGGTCAGGGTAAAACCCCATTCAAGTGTCGTTGACGTAGGACAAAAATTTGGCCCTGCCCTCATGACCACGGCATACCCGCTCGTGGTGATGTCCCTACGCTCCTTCCTCCACTCCTTTCTGCTCGCTTCTTCGCTCGTTCTGGCAACTGCGGACGATGCCGACGCTGCTGGGCTTCATCAAGTTCGTGTGACGAACGGTGCCGTGTACGGGAGTGTTGGCTCCCCGGGCAAACCCGTGAAACTCACGCTCGATCCCGATCTCCAACGTGCGGCAGAACGTTTGCTCGCTCGTTCAGGAGCGCCCGAAGGTGCAATCGTCGCCTCGGATGTGCGCACGGGACGCATTCTCGCTTGGGCGAGTCGCGGAGGGCGCGACTTTGTTTCGGAGCCTTACGCGCCGAGTGCGAGCTTGTTCAAGATTGTCACGGCCGCATCGCTCCTTGAAGGCGGACACGCCAACGAAAGCACGAACGTGTGTTACGAAGGCGGCGAACACGACATACGTCCCGCAGACTTGGAACATGGTGGCGGCACGTGTGTCGCGTTTGGCGAAGCGCTCGGCAAGAGCATCAACATGGTGTTTGCCCGTATGGCGCGAAAGCACCTCGATGCCGGTGAGTTGCGTCGAATGGCCATATCGCTCGGTTTTTCTGGGGACATCCCGATCGACGTTCCGGTGTCCGGAGGCCGTGTCGAAATTCCTGACGACCCGTTTGGCATGGCACGTGCTGCCGCAGGGTTCTGGAATGGCAAAGTGTCGCCACTCGGTGCGCTCTTCGCCATGCAAACCATTGCCAACCAAGGCGAACGCGTAAGTTTCGTGTTGAAAGATCCCGGTGGTCCCGTCGAACGACACGTAGGGCGTCAAGCGATTCGTCCAAGCATTGCGCGCACGTTGAGTCGCATGCTTCAAGTGACGACGAAACGTGGAACGTGTGTAAAAGCGTTTCGTCATGCGGACGGGACGCGCGCCTTGCCTGGTATGGCTGTAGCGGCGAAAACCGGGACGCTCATCGGAGGACATCCGACGCGGATGTTTTCGTGGTTTGCGTCGTTTGCGCCCGCGGACAAACCCGAGATTGCCGTCTCCGTGATGCTGGCCAACGACATCTCGTGGCGTACCAAGGCAAACGTCGTCGGGCGTGATGTCCTCGAAGAATATTTTCACGCCAAAAGCAACCGCGTCGCACGATCGGGAGCTACAAGACGCAAACGCTGAGCGCGCGCAGCGAGTCTCGTTTGCACGCGTGCGGCGAGTCTCGTTTGCACGCGCGTCGCGAGACTTGTTTCTACGTGTAAAATCTCAACAATTCGTCCTTGTCGTGCCGGCAAAGTGCTGTAACCTCGAACGGTTCGCCCGGCTTAGTTTCGCTCAATGCCGGCGGTAGGATTTCCGCACGTGATTCGCCCGGTTCCGCGGCAGTTTCCCCTTTCGCACGAGGCGACGGCGATTGTGATCGCAGCGGACGGCAAACGAATGGCCGCAGCGGCCGCGACGCTCGGACGGGTGGTCGTGTACGACATGCGTGTCGGGCGCGCATTGTTCCGGTTTGGCGTGACCGCGACCGCGCTCGCGTTTCATCCCGATGGCGTTCGTCTCGTGTCCGCGTGGTCAGAACCGCGTCGTGCTGCACCGAGTCGTCCAGGCACTGATGTGCCTTCGTCCGCGCCGACATCAGCACCTACGACCGACGCGCCATCAACGGATTCGGCACGCGAAGCGTCTTCATCAAATCGCGAAGCGTCTTCATCAAATCGCGAAGCGTTTTCGTCGACACGTGATTCTTCGCGCGAGTCCAATCGTGACTCCGTGCGCGATTCTTCGCGCGACTCGACGCGTGATTCCACGCGGCACGCTGACGACGAGGCACGTCGTTCTGTGCGTCTGTGGGACTTGGTGACGGGACGATGTTTGACGCCGGAGCCGTGGTTTGGCGAAGCGCCGATCGCGGTTTCTCCGGACGGACTGTGGATTGCTGCCGCTGCAGATCGCGTGACGACTGCCGTACTCATTCTGCGCGCGGGCGATGGTCAACTCGAACGCGTACTCGAACTGCAGAACGGACATTCGTTGAGAAGTTTGTCCTTCAGTCCCGATGGTCGGTGGCTCGTGGCGTCGACGGGTTTGTCGCCGGCCGTGGTCTGGTCGACGAATGATTTTACGGTGGCGCACCCAGCTGGCGTTCGTGAAACCGACGTGGCTGTTGCGTTCTCGCCAGGAGGGCTCGTTGCCGCAGCGGACAAAGCATGCAACGTGCGCGTGTTGGCGTCCGATTCCAGCGATAGTCTCGTCAACTTGAGCGTGCGTTATGGCCTGCGTTTGTTGCGGGGCATTGAAGCGTTGTCGTTTTCGCCCGACGAAGCGCTCGTCGTTGCTCGCGGGCGTAACGGCACGACGCAGATCTTCAGCCGTATTCTTGGTCGGCCATTGTGGACAGCGAGTCCGGGACCGATGGCGTTTGTGCCTGATGGAAAGTGGATTGCGGCTTGGTGGTGTGGAGCGATTTGGATGCGTGACGCGGAAACAGGCGACATGGTCGTACCTGCCCCGGACGAACCCACATCCACGGATGGAACGCAGGATGCTCCCAAGAGTCGTCGGATCACGTTGCGCAGCGGCGAACCCGATGTGCCTGGGTTGGCCGTGGTGCGCGTAGCGACACCGATCGCGCCAGTCATTACGGGCGAAGCCGAACCAGCGGAAGTCGAAGCGGCTACGGCACTCATCGCTCGTTTGTCTTCGGGTTGGTCCGGAACGACCTACCGCCAACCACCAACACTTACCGCACGAGATCCAGATGGCCTGGGAGTGCGGCTGCCATTGCGAGGAGGTTTTGCATACGTCCAGATTCGCCCGCGCAAAAATGCATCGCGCATCCTGGTGCAAGTCAACGTGGACGAACACGACATCGAACCGCCGCCTTCGTCGAGCCTGGTGCGTTTGTCGCGGTGGATTCGCGAACGACTCGGCGCGGACGCACGGCGTCAAGCGATTGCGGATCGCGAATGGGTCGCGGAGATTGCGCCGGCTGTAGCGGAAGGTGATATACGGATCGAACGGGCTCCGGGATCGCTCACCATCGTGCTCGAACGCCCGCATCTTCCCTCAGTAGACGACATTGAAGCGCTTGTGCACCGCGCCGAGCAAAAGCTGGCCTCATGACTTTGCGTCCTTTTCAACGATTGCGGTATGCGGACGTTCCCGCCAAACCACGGATTCCCCACGGCTACGACCGCGCCGAAATGCAAGATGTGCGGGTTTCTTCCAGAGTGATGGGCGACGTACAGGTCCATGTGCGCAGCCTCGGATCAGGACCGCCCCTCCTACTCGTGCATGGGCTCATGACGTCGAGTTATTCCTTTCGTTACGTGCTCGAACCATTGGCCAAACATTTTCGTGTTGTGGTCGTCGATCTTCCAGGATCGGGACGGTCTGACAAACCATTATCCCCTCACTTTTCAGCGCATAATTTTGGAATTTTTCTTGGCGAACTACAACGCATGCTAGGGATTCGCGGATGCGCGGTGATGGGCAATTCGCTTGGTGGTTTCATTTCGATGCATTTGGCGCAACACGATCCTGAAGCTATTTCGCGGCTGGTTGTCAATCACGCGCCGGGAATTCCGGACGCGCGGTATATCGCCTTGCAAGCATTGTTATCGCAAAGCATTGTGCGTAAGGTTCTTCGTCGGCTGGTCCAGCACGACGTTCGAAAGTGGATATTTCGCAACGTTCATTATTACGACGAAACACTCAAATCCATCGAAGAACTCGATGAATATGGCCAACCTTTGGCAACTGTCGAAGGTATGGAGTGTTTCTTGAAGATGTTGCGAGAAACCATGCATCCCGCGGCATTCGATGATTTTGTAAAAAACCTGAGAAAAAAAACGTTACGGGTACCCACATTGTTCGTATACGCGCGGCAGGATCCGCTCGTTCCGCCGCGAGTGGGTGATGCATTGCACCGGCTCGCGCCGGGATCGCAACTCGAATGGATCGACGGCACATCACATTTTACGCACGTCGATTCGCCGGATCGAATGGTGGCGACCGTTTTGCCATTTCTTTTGCCGTATCGTGAATCGGGTGTTGCTTTGCAAGACGAACTGCGGTAATTCCAACGTCACGATGAATCAGCCCGCCCCGAATTCGATTGAGTACGCCGCGGAACTCTATCGTTTGCGGCGCTTCGATGAAGCGGCTGAGCTTTGCGAGCGTTTGCTTTCCGCACAAGGGCGCGTAGCTGGGCACGCCGCGCACCTCGCCGGACTCATTGCTTTCGAGCGAGGACAGCAGCTTCGAGGTATCGAATTGCTGGAGCGCGCCATTGCGGCAGGAATTCGTAGTCCGACGACCTACGCCAATCTTGCCATATGTCTGGCATTCGTGGGACGTATTTCCGATGCGCAAACGCAGGCCAACCTTGCTTTGAGTATGGATCCCATGTCGCCGTCGGCTCATGCGGCATTGGCTGACGTGCTCATGTCGATGGGTGCTGTTGGTGAATCGATAACGCATCTCCGTCAAGCATTACACACCGAGCGTGCAGTGCCGTTTCTCTCGAACATTCTGTATCAGCTCAATTTCTTGCCGGGATACACGCCAAGCGACCTTTCTAAAGAACATCGTGCGTTTGGCGCCGAGTTTTCCCATCCGGTGTATCGTCTCGCGGGACATACCAACAATCCCGACCCGCTGCGAAAATTGCGTATCGGATACCTTTCGGCGGATATGCGCAGCCATTCCGTGGCGCACTTCCTACAGCCGCTCATTGCAGCGCACGATCGTAATGTCGTCCACGTGATTGGATTTCCCTCGGTCCATCGCCCCGACGGTGTAACGGAACGATTGCGTAGCTTGTGTGATGAATGGATTCCTGTCGACACGCTTTCCGATGACGAGGCGGCATTGGCTATTCGCGCCGCCCGAATCGATATCTTGGTCGAGCTTGGCGGGCATACGGGTGACAGCCGCCTCATGGTGCTGGATCGTCGTCCTGCCCCTGTCCAAGTGGCCTGGTGTGGATATCCGCAAACGACGGGCCTTGAAGCGGTCGGATATCGTCTCACCGATGCTCTCGTCGATCCTGAAGGCGACGTCGATCGCCATTACGTCGAATCGCTCGTGCGGTTACCGTCAGGCTTTCTTTGTTACGAGCCGCCACCGGATGCGCCCGACGTTGCGCCATTACCGTCCTCGAGTTCGCCCGTCATTACATTCGGATCGTTTAATACGCTGGCCAAGATGACCCCGAAAGTCGTCGAACTGTGGGCGCGTATCGTGCGTAAAGCCGGAAATGCACGGCTGTTGCTAAAAGCCAACCCGCTGTCCGATCCCGGCGTGTGCAATTACGTAAAAAATCAATTTGCCAAACACGATTTCGATTTGTCAAAACTCGTCCTGGAAGGTCGCACAAATGGACAAGCGGCACATCTAGCACGGTATTCTGAAATCGATATCGCCCTCGACCCCTTCCCTTACAATGGGACGACGACGACTTGTGAAGCATTGTGGATGGGCGTTCCTGTCGTTTCTCTCCAAGGGGATCGCCATGTTGCTCGCGTGACATCCGCATTGTTGCAGCGAGTGAGACTCGAATCCCTCGTCGGCACAACGCCGAAACAATACCAAACAATAGCGCTCGATTTGGCAAAAAATCGCCAACGTCTCGCGGAACTTCGTGCGGGCATGCGCACCAGGCTCAGCGGTTCGTCGCTTTGTAACCAATCAGGTTTTGCTCGGGAAATCGAAGCAGCGTACCGGACGATGTGGCAAACGTTTTGCCGATCCGTCACGACCGAACCGAATACGGTTTCCCCCGCTCATCGAGGTGCCGAATGACCACGTCGCCGACTTTTTTGCAAGTTTGGCCGGGATGCGAAATGGCCGTTCGTGCGGCGAATGAACATCTCACGGGTTGGGTGCTTCAAGAACAACGACAGTGGTTCGAGTCGGAATTGCGGATGCTTCCGCGACTTTTGGAACCAGGTTCGACATTCGTCGATGTCGGAGCGAACGTTGGCGTGTATTCCATTCCCGCAGCGTTTTTCGTAGGCCCCTCGGGCCGTGTCGTCGCCTTCGAGCCTACCGCTGAAGCGCGATTGCTTCTCGAATCGTCAGCGCGTCGCAATGGTTTCGATTGGCTCGTCATTCGATCCGAAGCACTTTCGGATCGCGCCGGCCAAGCCGAGCTTTATTTCGATGCGGAAACCGAATTGGCGTCGCTTTCCCGTGTTACGAGTGGTGCTTCGCGAAGTGTCACCGTTCCGCTGAATACGCTCGATGCGGTCCATGCGGAACTCGACCTGGGCAATACGACATTACTCAAGTTGGACGCGGAAGGTGCCGAGGAAGCAATTTTACGTGGTGCCCCCCATTTTCTGTTGGCAAGTGATCCAGTCATTCTGCACGAGATCAAAGTGGGCACGAAAGTGGATCTGCGCGTGGCGAAAGTCCTGGACGATGCGGGGTTTGCCCCTTATCGACAAATTCCAGGGCTCGACATTCTCGTGCCGTTTGTCCCCGGCGAGTTTATCGATGCGTATCATTTAAATTTGTTTGCTTTGAGCAAAGGTCGCGCCGCGAAACTTGCAACACGGGGAGTTTTGGCGGAAAAACCTGGTCAAGTGCCGACGGTGGACCGCGGTATAGGATTGGCGCGTTTGTCAAACTTGCCGTACGCACGACATATGGCCGAGCGTTGGCGAGATGGTTTGTCCACGGATGAACGTTTGTCGACGGCACTTGCTTTGCACACGTTTGCGCATGATCCGCACGTTTCGGCGGCTGATCGTTGGGTCGCCTTGGAACGAGCGTTTGCGCTGGCTCTCGAACGACTGAACGAAGTGGCGACAGTGCCTCGGTTGCTCACGGCGACGCGGCTTGCAGCGGAAGTAGGTCATCGGGGGCTAGCTGTGGAGATGGTGCGGGATGCGTTGACAACGATGCGGTCTGGCGCGACGAACCTTTATGTTGAGGCATTCTTGATGCCCGATGGTTCGTTCGAATCCGTACGACCTGCAGGTCCTGTGGAGGGATTGGTTTTGTACGCGACGCTGACCGCGTACGAGCGGCTGCGAGCATTTTCGTCGTATTTCACGGGTATCGATGGTCTTGCCGACCTACGTCTCGCCGCATTGCTCGGATATTCCGATGCTGAGATGTCGCGAAGGTTGATGTTGGTCGAGCAACGAGCGGCATTGCCGCCACGTTGA
>JANORL010001013.1:0-3077 GCA_031415295.1 Polyangiaceae bacterium
TCGATTATTACACCGAGCAATTCCGGGCGCTCGATCAGCGGACGGAGGATCCGCTCGTGGAAATGCCATATCGAATCGAATTCGAGGACGGAAGTTACGTCACGGGACGAACCGACGACGAAGGCATGACGCAGAAAGTGCAAACGCTGACCCCCAAAGGCGTAAAGGTTACCTGGGGAGCCGATAACCCAAGCGAGCCGCCGGGCGTTGACGAGGGGTGCTGACATGGCCGGAGAGCAAACGGGGCCCACGGCGTCGACGACGAAAAAAGACGCCACGAAGCCGACGGACGCGAAGGTCGGTGCCAAACGGACCGTGACGTACCTCATTAACACGAAGGCCAGCAAAGCGGGAATCAATCTCTCGTATGCGATCGCCGTCGATGATGTCGTTCAAGATGCTTATGCAAATAGTATCGGGTCCATGAAAACGGATGGCGGATCCATTAAAGTTACGGTGGATCCTGGGAAAAAGGTGAGTCTGTTTCTGAACAGCGATGCCGTTCCTGGACGCCGGAAAAACGCTGTCTATGCAGTGACACCGAATAACAAGAATGTTCAGGTCACCATTACAGAGAAAAAGGGGAAACATTCGGACGCCGATACGCCCGTTCTTGCGGGAAGCGATAAAGTCCTCGAGAGATACACGGCGCCGCTGACGGGCGATATCTGGATGAAGATCACGCACAAGTTCACCGCAGCGGAAGTCGACAAAGCCGTTCCCGCGGGCACAAGTGCAGAGATCCTTGCGGCGTTAAAATCGATTTATGGCGGTTTGCCTACGACGCAATTGACGTTGACGATTGCATCACCAGCCTTGACGACCGTATTTTCTTTCGAGGGCAATGAAAACGCCAAGACCAACATCACGAAGTTCAGCGTGACGGCGGACGGCCTTCCACGCGTGCATCCGGCATGTTTCGCGGCGGTGCTCAAAGCCGCGGTGGTTGCCAATGTATCGACTGTTTCGATGAGTTCGAATTGGCGACCGTGTCTCGGCTCGATTGCGCATCGCTCCGGCCTTGGTCTCGACGTTACCAATGTGGGCGGCACGCAGATGAAGAAGGCAGCAGGCTTCAATACGACCGAGATCTCGCTCCTCAATGCGTACAAAGCTGCCAAAGCGGGACCGGCAAAAGATGCAGCGAAAAAGAAATGGGAAACGGAGCGCGACAAGAATCAGCCAACGCATGTCCAATCATTTCGAGCATCGCTTCAGCAGAATCCCGGAATCAAGCAAGTTTTCGATCCGTGGGAGATGGATTCGAATACCAGAGATGACGTTGCCGCAACGCATAATCGACAAAACGACGGAAACGAGCAGCTCCACGCCCATCACCTGCACGTCACGGCACGCGACGGGCACCTCATCAAGTGATTGGTCAACGAACGTAACCCAAGACGAGGGCCATTCGATTACATGATCATCCGCCAAGCCTCCCTGGACGCCTTCAAGCAAGTGGCGATCGTGTCTTTCGAGGACGAGATGATCGACCGTTGCAAAGGTTTGTCGTCGACGATTTGCCGATCGTTGAGCCGAGAAGCCTTACGTCTCGCAATTCGCCGCGTCATGCAGGATGCGCAGACACGTGGCTTCACCCGTCGAGGATCGGTGCAGTTTCATATCGATTGTTCGCTCGTCTTCGGCAGCGGATTCGCGACGGATCCGCAATACCCGTGGATTGCTGAAGTGCTCGCCTATGGCGATTTCGACGAAGAGTTGCATAAATCCGAAGCGTTGTACGAAAAGGTGCGCCATTACCTCGATGAGGTAGCCGGTTCCGAAAGCCGCTATGTGCGTGGCTGTTTGCGGCGGCTGCTGCGAATGCTCGAAGGGGAACTACCGGTCCGGGCAGAGACGTTCGAATACGATATGGTGCAGGTATTCGAAACGCTTCATCCGGAGAAAACCGCGTACGCTGGGCCCGTGCCCATTGAAGCGCTCGTTCGTTATGCCGTGAATCGGGCGCGTCATGAATATGGTTTGACCGGGACCCGTTCGACGGCGTTGCTCGCGATTCTGATGTGGTTTTTGGGATATCGTTGCGACGGGGATCCATTTCATCCATGGATTCCTGACGCACTAACAGTCGATGAATTTAAAGGCATCGAAGCTGCCGGTGCGAGGCTCGAAACGCGCGCCTCGGCCTTTTTTGAAGCATATCTTCAGGAAATTTCTTAGGAGTAATTCAAATGGCACAAGTTTCCTCGCCCTCCGCCGCCGCCGGGGCCAATACGCCAGTCGCGGCGACTACGAGCACTTGCAAAGAGAAACGCGTGATCGTGCTTGATCCGGGTCATGGCGGCACCAAAAACGTCGCTGGCAGCAGTAGCAACAATGCCGTAGCAGCTTCGGGTATTCTCGAAAAACAGCTCACGCTCGAATACGTGCAGGATATCAAAAAGCACCTAGACAGCGACGAGATTCAGCAGATTTTCAAGGGCAAAGGTTATTGCGAAGTCAAGGTACTGTTGACGCGGACGACGGATGTTAATGTAACAGCCGCGAATCGCCGAAAAGTGGCCGCCGACAACAAGGCGGACATCTTGATGAGTCTGCATTTCAACGGTTTCAACAAGAAATCGCGTGGGACAGAAACATATTATCGCGATCCGGCCAGTGGCGGGCAAGCGAACGCGAAGGAAGATCAGGCGCTCGCCACCGCCGTCAACAATGCGGCGTACGGGGCGATTGCTGCAATTGATTCGAGCGCCGCGAATCGCGGAGTGAAACCAGATTCGAAGACGGGCCACAAGAAAATCAGTGTCTTGGCCGATCCTGGGAAGGGTCTGAGCGGTAAGATGTGCCGTTCTTGTCTGCTTGAAGTTGAATTCATCGACGTGAAAGAGGTCGATGCGATTCTGGTAAGCGGGTCGAGCGCTGCGACAAACCGTAGTGCGGTTATGCGCGCCGTCGCCAAGGCACTCGCGAACGTACTTTAGCCATCCGCCATCCCATCAAGTCATTCCCACGCCCATGCCACTTTTCGAAAACGCGAAATGAGCGCGTCGGTCAAACGGCTGCGTACCATTCCTACAAATGCTTCGCCTTTTACGGGATCGCGCCACCGGCGCTCG
>JANORL010001014.1:0-4359 GCA_031415295.1 Polyangiaceae bacterium
GGCGTGAACGCAGAAAAATATCGGTTTCGTTCCCGAAGGTTGAATCGGGACGAGCGAAGATTCGGGTTCCGCCCAACCGTCCTGCCGCAGAATACCGGCTAATTTTTCAATCGTTCCGGCTTGGAAAAGCGTCGCCAGCGGAATGTTTACACTAAATGTTTTTTCGATTTCCGCAAACATCCGAACGGCTTGCAAAGAATGTCCGCCGAGTTCAAAAAAGTCGTCGTTGATGCCAATCGGCTTGACCCGCAAAATTGATTCCCACATTTCGACCAGTTGCGATTCGAGTCGCGCACGTTCGCGTCGCAATCGGAAGAACGTGCGCGAGACAAGCGCGCCCGTACCTCCACCCACGATGCTCCATTCTCGTAACAAATGTTCCACGAGGAACGCTCGAATCCAGTAAATGGCGTACGTCTTGAAACGCAAGTTACGCTCGGGTTCGAAGCGACGAACGGCTTCGAGAAGACCCAGGTTTCCTTCTTCGACGAGGTCCGAAAGCTGCATTCCGTAACCGCGGTATTGACCCGCAACCTTCACCACGAATTGTAGATGGCTTTCAACAAGTGCCCGAGCGGCAGCTTGGTCGCCATCACGTCGATAACGCCAGGCCAATTCGAGTTCCGTGGCGCGATCGAGCGCTTGGTATTGGGCAATGGCGCTGCGATACGTGGCCAACGTCGAACGTTGCGTATACGAAGGCTCGGCCGCTTCGTTCGTCTTGACGATCCGTGGAATGGGCGTCGATCGAAGACGTTCTTGAGGTTCTTGACGTTGCTGTGGTTGCGGGTCGGAAGCCGCCGGCGCTTCCGCTGCCGCAGAGGGCTGCGTCCTGGTCTCACGATCCCGTCGCGCCGCATACCCGATGACGTGCGCATGCGGCACGGCAAGCGCTTGTTGTTGTCCTTCGATCTCGAGCATCGCGCGGTAGACAAAGCCTCGCGTCTTTTTCTTGTGGCCATTGAGAATGGGCTGAATCGTGTTGGGGCTGGTGGCATATCCATAACGCTCGACGACGTGCGATATCTGCATCGAAAGCTTGCGCATTGTCATGCCTGCTTTGTTCGCCAAGTAGCTCTGTGCCATTTGAGCGATTGGCTCGGCTTGCACCCACGCCAAGTCGAGTTCATTCGTCGTCGTGGTCGGAGCCAGGATGACGGACGGTTGAGCCGCCATTTCTTCACGCAGGATGTCTTCAATTACCATCGCCACGCCATGACGAATTCGATGCGCGCGTCCATCGACGAGTTTTTGGATATGGGGCAAGCCAATCGCGACTCCCCGGTCCGCCAAGCTTTGCCGAAGCTTCATGGCCAGCTTGCGAGATGATGGTTCCTTATGGATGACTTTCCATTCGTGCGCGACATCGTGAATCTTGCGGGCGTTCTCGAAAGACCTTCCTTCGTGCGACGTACGAATTTCATTCGACATTTCTTGCCAACGCTGTTCAGCTTGCTCGGCATTCTCGATACCTTTGTCTCGCAACATCGTAAGAAGCGCGTCTTTGATTTCGCGGCGCACGAGCTGTTGTTTGCCTGCGAGAATGCTTTGCAGCGAATCGATGTTCAGGCTGATTGAAAATGCCTCCAGCTCCAAACGCAATCGCGTAGCCAGCGCTCGTTTCGATTGATCTGGATGCAAATAAAGCCATAGTTCGACAAACGGCAGAACACGTTCCCGCGCAATGTAAATCGGAAGTGCGTCGGCACCTCCGTCGGTCATATCAAACCCATCGAGCGCCGCCGCTAGGTTGCCATTATCTACCGCCCCGCCTCCAACGGACTCGGTCACGATCACACGCAGCGTCGCCAGCACTTCGGGCGGAACAGTGACAACCGCACCCGATATCTGACGTTTCAGCGTACGCAAATGATAGTCGATTCCGAGTGCCGATAGCCGCTCGCGTAAATCCCGAGCCAGCGCTTCACGCGACAAACCTGGGTTTTTCTCAACGAACCTAGCCACGGTGGCGCGAAATATCGCGCCCGGGATCCGTTCGGTCGCACTGACCGCGCTGGCCACTGGCATTTGAATGCTTCTGTCCACGACCGACCTCCTTGGATTCTTTGCTTCAACACGTCCGCAATTACGCTGCGTAATCACGTGGCCTCGTTGTACACGCACAAGCAACGTCTGTCTAATGTTTTCTGATCTATGTACAAACTTTAGACAAGCGACACCTGTGGTATCTCGATGCCGTGCGATATTTTCCGCTGGAACTCGATGTCGTTGGACGCGAAGTGCTGGTGATCGGGGCCAGTGGCGAGGTCGTGTCCAAGATCGCTCGGCTGCTCGAAGCGAGTGCGCAGGTCGTCGTGATGACCACGGGACCCGTGGATCCACTTGTTGACGAGTGGGTAGCGGCTGGACGCGTGAAGCTCGAACGACGCGATGCACGGATCGAGGATGTCGAAGGCAAAACGTTGGTGTTTGTCGCGACAATCGACGTGGATCGAGCGCCGCCGTTTTACGAACGAGCCGTTCGTGAGGGGCGTCTGTTGTGCACCGTGGATCGGCCGGAGCTATCAACGTTCGTCAACCCTGCTGTCGTACGAGCGTCGGGACTCACGATGACGTTCGCTTCGGGTGGAACGGCGCCAGGAGCGATGCGCCGCATTCGCGAAGATCTCGAGGCGCTTTTTTCGGACCCGCGGTTCGGGAGGTTTCTCCACGCGCTTGGTCAACTTCGCGCTCAGTTACCACGCGGTGCACGCGCCGAGAAAATGGCCGAAGCGGTCCGTGGGTTTGGCATCGATGCGAGGCTGCGTTTTCCTAGCTGGCTCGATGCTCAGGACCCACCCTGACGTACGCGAAGATCAAGAAGCGCACGAAACCTATGCAAATCTCTTGTGTCCCTAAGGCACTGAGGGTTATGTCTCCCGATCTCAAAGATCGAAGATGAGTCGAGTTTGAGGAGGGCTTTGGATATGCGATCGAGTTTGAGCCGGCTGACGTCGTTGTGCACAACAGCGCTGCTCTCGGGTTTGTTGGCGCTTTCTGCATCGCCGGCACACGGGCAGACCACGAAGGCCCCTGCGGCTCCTGCGAAGCCAGCAGCACCCGCAGCCAAACCGGCCACGCCGGCCAAACCGGCCACGGCGGCCAAACCGGCCACACCGGCCAAACCGGCCACGCCGGCCAAACCAGCCACGCCGGCCAAACCGGCCACGCCGGCCACCACGGCGACCAAACCGGCCACGCCGACCACCACGGCAGCCAAACCAACCACGCCGACCACAACAGCCGCAACGGTAAAGCCGCCCAAGCCGTTGACGGAAGCGCAGAAAAAAACGGCCGCTGGCAAATCCTGGAAGGAAGGCGAAGCCCTCTTTGAAAAGGGCGACTTCGCTGGTGCTCTCGTCGCGTACAAGACGGCTGATGAGACGTTTCCGGCTGTCAATCCCAAGTTCAAGATTGCCGTTTCGCTCGACAAACTCAACAAGGTGATCGACGCCGCCGCGGCGTACCAAACCTTTATCGATGCCGTCGATGCGCAGTCGAAAACGGACAAGAAGTTCGACCCGAAGAAGTTCGAGGAAAAACTCGCCGAGTCCAAGACCCGCCTCGAGGCGCTCAAGAAGACTCCAGGTACGCTCAAGATTGCAGTCGTGCCGGCAACCGTTGCGAACGCGATGGTTTCGGTCGACGGTCAAGCTCCTGTTGCCGCGAAGGAACTGAGCCTAGCCCCCGGCAAACACACGTTGGCGTTCACCGCGGAAGAGTACGAACCTCTCTCGCAAGACATCGACGTGAATTTTGCGGAGACCAAAGACGTCACGGTCACGTTGACTGCAAAGCCGCCGCCTCCGCCGCCTCCGCCGCCCCCGCCGCCCCCGCCGCCTCCGCCGCCTCCGCCGCCTCCGCCGCCTCCGCCGCCGAAGTCGAACGTGCCGGCGTACGTGACGTTGGGCCTCGCTGGTGCTGGTGGCATCGTGGGTACGATTTTCGGCGTCTCGGCACTCAGTGCAAAGAGCGACTTCGACGACAAACCCACGATCGAGAATGCCGATCGTACCGATCGCAACGCGCTCATTTCCGATATGTCGTTCGCCGTAGCGATCACGTTCGGTGTGACCGGAGCCGTGTTGCTCTTCGGTGGTGACGACAAACCTGCGGATCCGAAAGCTGCTTTCCAGATTCGCAAGCCGGTCATCGCGCCTTGGGCGACGGCAACCGGTGGTGGTGTCGCAGGATCGTTCAAGTTCTGATCCGTTCGACAACGACAAACACGACAAACATAAACGCCCTGCATTCGTCTTCACGGACATGCAGGGCGTTCGTGTATTTGGCGCCTCACGCCTCACGCCTCACGCCTCACGCCCCTGCTATGAAAGCCGGGCACGTTAAAGCGTAACCGCG
>JANORL010001015.1:0-28215 GCA_031415295.1 Polyangiaceae bacterium
CCCGACGAAAGAAGGTTTCTAATGGTACGCACAATAGAATGGAGCAACGAGGCAATCACCTCGATGGCGAGGTATGCCCTTCATTCAGCAAATGCAATTGCAATTTTTATTGCTTTATGTTAGCGCTTGATCTAGGACTAGTAGTGGGGGACCGGTTTGTCCTGCTGCCCCGGGCACGATTGGCAGTTGCGGAACGACGAATTGTCCACCTTGTCCGAAGCTCGTGATGGTTGGGACCGGGACGACCGACGGCATGGCGGCGACGTTCGACTCGGGAATGGGGAAAGGTTGGTCGACCAAACCGATTCCGGGAATGAAAAGCGACTATCCGCCGGCGTTTGCCATTCGACTCGGCAAAAACGATGGCGTAGCGGTTTTTAGTAACTACACGACGGGCTCCTTGTATAACGTTGGTTATGCGACTTGGAACGTAAGCAATGGGTTTGGCGTGGTGAGTGATATCGACGGCACCAATACGCAGACCATACTTTCACCGGCAGCCGTAGCATCTGCAAATGCGATTCATGTTTCTTATCTCGAGATTGGTAATGGACACGAATATGAATATGCGGCTTATGATGGCGCAGCTTGGAATCCCAAAAATGAAGTTGTCAAAAACCCGACGGCAAGTCTCGGTTTTTGTTCCCCAGGATTGACGGTATTGGGTTCGAGCGTAATCATTTTGAACCCGGGCTACGGTGATGAGCTTCTCTACAGTCGTACTCGCCCCATCGGACCTGCCGGACCATGGAATATGGGATACCAGTTCACGACGATGATGATTCCCCAACTCGTGGACGATGTGACGCCCGCGATTGTTCCATTGAGTTCAGGGCCGGAATTGCTCGTGGTCTTTACCGAGAAAATGTCGGGTAAAGCGTTGTATTATCTCACGCGGTCGGCCGGCACATGGAGTGTAGCGAAGCCGATTCCAAATGCATCTTCGATCGAAGTTAGTTTGCTGGCGCTGCCGATAGGCGGGGCGATTCTCGCTTATCGTCATTACACCACGAATGCCATTTTTTGGTCACGTTTTGATGGGACCGATTGGTCACCGGTGGCTGATGTCAAAGTTGGCACAACCGCAAAATCGAAACCGGTATTGGCACTTGGGGCTGGCGATGCAGAGGCCGAGCTGCTATTCATTGACTCGGCGGGCGCTGCACAACATGCTCGCTTGCGTAAAGATGCAATGAGCTTTGACTCGTTCACCATCATTTCCGGCGCAACGAATCTCGTGGGTATCGCAGCAGCAACGAATCTTTGAGGGGGATTGGCAAATGACGAAACATGAACAACGAATCCCCCTCCTTCGACCTTCGTAACATCGACCTCGAAGCTTTCCTTGCCGACATCAAAGCTCTTCGCCGAGAAATCGACGATTCGCTTGGTGAAGAGGACCTGCGCCATCTGTACAAGATGCAGCGCTGGGGTCGCACGTGCACCGCACTCGGACTGCTCGGTGCGGGCATTGCCCCTAATCCCGCAAGCGCCGTTCTTTTGGCCATTGGCCGTTCGACGCGCTGGATCATCATGCACCACATTGGGCATCGGGGTTACGACAAAGTCCCCGGCGTTCCGCCGGAATACACGAGCAAAGTATTCGCGCGCGGAAATCGCCGATTCGTCGATTGGTTCGATTGGATGACCCCCGATGCGTGGATCTACGAGCACAACGTTTTGCACCATTCTTACACCGGCGAATTGCGCGACCCGGACCTCGTCGAACGTAATACGGAATATATACGCAAATATCCGAAGCCCGTGCGTTACGCATTGATGGGTTTGCTTTCCGTCACCTGGCGCTTTTCGTATTATGCTCCCAGTACGCTCGACGTGTTTCGGGAACGCCATGCGGCCAAAGAAAGCAAAGAAAAACAACGCAATCGAAATGCTGAACTGATTCTCGATTGTTACTTGCCGTATGCGGCTCTGCATTTCGGGCTCATGCCGCTTTTGTACATGCCGCTCGGAACTTGGAGCGCATTCAGCGCCTTGTGTAATTCAGTCATGGCCGAAGCGCTCAGCAATTTGCACACGTTTGCCGTCATCGTGCCCAACCATTCCGGTGACGATGTCTACCGTTTCGATGATCGTCCGGCGTCGCGCGCAGAACATGCCATCCGCCAAATCATCGGCTCCGTCAATTTCGCAACCGGTACCGACCCGATCGATTTCGCCCATCTGTGGCTCAATTACCAAATCGAACACCACATTTGGCCCGATATTCCGATGCGGCAATACCAAATCGTGCAGCCCAAAGTCCGCGCGTTGTGCGAAAAATACGGCATCCCTTACGTCCAAGAAAGCGTTTTCAAACGCGTCAAGAAGATGATGGACATCGCCGTCGGCAATACCACCATGCCCCGCGGAGTTCGTCGAAGCGAACGCGCAAACGCCGCCGTCGAAGCGCCTCCCGTCGAAGCGATGGGCTGAACGATTCCCACAAGCGGAAACAATTACACCAAGGATGTCGCACAAGGCGTGTCCATCGCGTCATGCACAACCGATTTCTACCAGCATTGTGGGCCGTTCTGGCCATTGGACTCGCCGCATGTGGAGGCGAAAAAACCGCACCAGCCGCCCCAGTACAATCATCGAAACACACGTTTCCCGAAGCAATGAAGATGCTCTGCAACGTGGACCAACTTGCGAATTTGTCCCCGGATGACGATTTGCTCGCAATTGGTCGCAAACGTTCGACGTGGTTGTCCGATGAAGTCGACAACGGCGATTTTAGCGAATTTCGGACGCTCGTGAGCGTGAAAGGGCCCGAGGACCAAGCTGCGAAAATTCGTACGAAGGCCAAAGAAGTCGGCGTCGACAAATGTCCACTCGCTGATTCGATTCAAGAGAATCCGACAGGCGTGCTCGTCCCATGAAGCGAGGGGCTCCGCGCCCCTCGACCCCCGCAAGGGACAATGTCCCTTGACCCGTACATTGCATTGACCGCGATGCGGTCAATGCAAAAGCTGACAAGCTGTTATTGATGCGTGAACCGTGGCAATGGCGCCGGGCGATGGACCAGACCCAATGCGAAGAACCCGCCCGGCGGCGCAAAGTCATCGATTTCCTTATATTCAGCGCGATAGTTTTGGGCTAGCCAATCGATGCACGCTCGCGTGTGTTCATTGACGATCTGGTGCTTCATCGAGAGGTCGAAGCACATCTTGTAGGCGTGTTTTGCACGGATTTTGACGATTTCCGACGGGGGGTCGATGATGCTCAGAAACATGACCGGCGCCATGCGTGGATAACCGCCGCCCCACGTTCGCGGAATGGGCATTTTTCTCAGTTCGATAACGAAATCGCTCCACGACCGTCCAATTCGTTCCGCTGCCGCAATGGCCCAGCGCGGCGACGGGAAGGGTGGGCCTTCATAATTCGGCGAAGTCGGATCTATATTTGTCGACCCCCAAGGAGCTACCGGATCGCCACCGACGAGACCAATGGTTCCCGATGACGACAGTGGCGGCGGAGGTTTTGGAGGAATGGGTTTTGGAAGTTCGACGCCGAACATGAATGCATACGACCGCAGCGCATCTTCGACTGCAAACTGACGGTTTTCGAACCATCGAGTGCCCGATTCCGTGATGAAATGCTGGACCGACTCACGATCGCCTGCGCCGAGATACGCGGGCAAGCGAATTCGTTCGGCATTGAAGCGTTTTTGTTCCGCAGCATAGAAAAGTGTTTCGGCGATGAAATCAATCGATTCTAGATGTTTTGCCGTCGTACGCGGCGGCTTTTTCCCCGGCCAAACACCAAGTTCACTGCTGAGTTTTTGTATACGCGCGTGCTCCATTTCCGCACCGCGATGGTCGCCCATTTCGGTGTAGACGCGTGCCAATCTTCCATGGATTCGAAGTTCGATTTCTCGTAACGTTTGCCAATCGTTCGTTTTTTTCTTGCGCGCATCGACTGCAAATTGATCGACGACCGTAATGGTTCGATGTAGCAACGCCATCGTGGTCTCGCGATTCTCGCGCATCGTAAACCCGTCGATCATGGTAAACGTCATGTCGGCCCAAATATCTAGGTTTGCCAGAACAAACGTATTCTCGAAATGGCGCAAATTCGCGTCAGCGCCCAACGCATCGAGGGTTCCCAGACGCATGTTCATGACGGCCGCATCGGCAAACGCGCGTGGGGCCCGCGGATCCTTCGAAAAATCGTGCGCAAATTCCCCATAGGCCCGCGCGGCTTCCGCCAAGGCTCCCTTAGCAAGAAGCTTCTCAGCTGATGCCAACGTCGTTGGCGGTTTGGGTACGTCCTCCGCGAATGCAGGAAAAACGATGGCGAGGGCAATCGAGATAATGGCAGAGGAGATCAAGTGGAGGCGCACGGTTCTTTTAACACATACGCCTGATTCTCCTTTGAACGTCATCGTATATCGTTTGTGACCAAAACGCCCCTGCCTGCACCCGTTGCATTGACCGCGAAGCGGACGATGCAATTCACGGGTCAAGGGGTATTACCCCTTGCGCGGGTCGAGGGGCGCGGAGCCCCTCGTTCTCGCGTTCTCACTGTTTTACGGGACAAACGGGTCGCATTCGACGAACTCGACGTCGGCAACGTTGCGTGGCGTGAGTTTGAAGTTGTTGAACGAGTAACCGAGTACCCCGGTGATCGCGGTGAAGTTGGATCCGACTGGGCATGCGTTGTTTAGCCCCATGTCCTTGACGGCATCGCTGCATTGGTCGTCGATGCGTAAGCCACCGGTCACGACAAACTCGTCGTAATCACCGGCGGCAATATCCGGATTGATGTCTGTGATTGCGACATTGCCGATCTTCAAGAGCATTGATTCGTAACCTTCAGCGAGCATGCCACCTGTCGCGATGTCACCTGCATTCATGATGGCGATGGGACTGAAGGGCAGGGTTGTTCCCGAGTCTTCGACGGTCACGATGGGATTCGTGATCTCGGAGAGCGTGAAGTATTCGTCGTAGGTGCCGGTGATGGTGACGCGGTTGCCAACCTGGACATCGGGTGTGGCTGATCCAGTGAAGATGAATAGGCCTGAGTAGGGCTTGAGCGACGTGTCTTGTACGTAAAACCCGCGGCTCGAGCCTGCCGCAGCGCGAAGCGCAGTGACGTAAGCGCCCTGGATCGTGACTTGCGTTTTGACTGCGGGATGACCGGGGCTGGCCGGGTTGCGAATGATGTCGATGGTGGTTGCGGATGGCGGACAAATCGGCGTTCCAAAGTTTGGCTGAACGCAGTCATCGCAGACGTCGCCGTGCCCATCGGCATCCTTGTCGGCTTGGTCGGCATTGGCGGCTTCGGGGCAGTTGTCCATGCCGTTCTTGATGCCGTCTTGGTCGATGTCGTTCGAATCGAGCGATTTGCATGCGTTTGTCGCATCGAACGGACACGGATCGCACACGTCGCCCTTTTTGTCGCCATCGATGTCGGCTTGTTCGGCTCCGTCGAGTGGTCGGATTGGATTAAAAATGGCTGGGCAGTTGTCGACGCCGTTGGTGATCCCGTCGCCGTCGTCGTCGTCGTTTGTGATGCCGTTCGAGTATTCGGTGCGCCATGGAACGCAGCTCGGCTCGGTCATCGGCACTTCGTTGTTGCAGTAGAACAGCGGGTAAATCGCTTCGCCAGCGGCCCGAATGCCAGCAAGTGTCGTCGCACCACCAATGTCTTGCGCGACACAGGCGCGTTTGTCTCGTCCGCATACGGGCAACGCTTCACAGTTTGCGCCGCCCACGCCCGCGTCCGCGACCAACGCGTCGTCGCCATAAAGCACCTTGCCACCACGAATGACGAGCACGACGTCTTCGACACCAGCAGCGACGACTGCTCGATGGTCCTTGCGATCCTTGCCGTCGAAGATGGCGATGTCTCCGACGTACCCTGGCTTGAGCATGCCCGTGATGGCCCCGGCCCCAGCGGCAAACGCGCCGTTTGTCGTGACCATACGCCACAATTGTTCATCCGTGAAGTGATTGTCGAAGTACAAAGTGTTGAGTTCGTCGGCGCAGCGCAGCTCGCGAAGCAGGTTCATCGAACCCGACGGAACCCAGTCCGTTCCGAGCGCGATAGGAACGCCGAGCGTGTCGAGGAGCGTGACGCTGGCGGTGTTGCCGTAAAGATCGACGTTCGAACGTGGTGACCAAACGACCGACGTAAAGTCTTTCTGCAGAAATTCATAGTCTGACGCGACAAACCCGACCGCATGCACCATCGCGACTTGGGGTTCTACGATGTCGTACGTTCCTTGTTCCTGACAAATGATCTCGTTGTGCGACGCCTTGTCGATGCCTTCCGACACGTGGGGCACATACGCGTCGATGTTCGCGATGGACGCCGTGGTTGTGGGACTCGGGTACGAGCAACCGTTTTCGATCATCACGCCGTTGCTGTCGCCGAGCGGAAACGTGTCGGATTCTGCAGGAAGAATGGGCAAACCCTCGAGACGTCCGGACACGTCGAGGTTCCGCAAAAGGCCCCCTTGAGCGCCGGCGCCCATCGTCGATGTCGCGCCACTCATGACGAAACGGAGTTCGGCAAAACGAACCACGTCGGCACTAGCACCGCTGTTGACGGTAATTTTTGGAAGTCCGGGCGCGCCTTTTCGCCACTGGTGTCGATGCGTATAACGAATGCCGTCGTGTGTTGCGGGCGCGTTGTTGGCGAACGTGATGTGATCGTGGGCGTTGATCAGGCCTGGCGAGATGACACCATCGGCGCAGTCGACGTTCGTGGCTGTTGCTGCACTCGGAGATGCGCTGCAATCGCATGCGACGCATTCGATGTGACCGCCGGCATCAATGAGCACTTCGCCACGGTGGAACGTTTGATCAGGTGCGAGAACCGTTCCTCGAAAAAGTTTTCCGGACGTACCCTGTTTGCTGACTTCACACGTGCCGGATGCAGGCGGAACGAGCGGCGTACCTGGGCACTCCACGACCACAGCAGGCGTTCCTCCTTGGCCACCTTGCCCACCGCTTCCTCCCATGCCTCCTTCGCCACCTTTGCCGCTCGAGCTGCTGCTGGCGCTGCTGCTAGCGCTGCTCGTCGTGGATGTTTGAGCGGGGGCAGGTTCCGCACAGCTCGCGGCCATGATCGCCAGTGGGCCGACGAGCGCTGCGAGGTAGAGGGACGTAGGCACGATGTTCAAGTGAAGCCTTTTCATGCAGATATCGTACGTGAAGAACCGGCGTGGTGCATGGGGTCGGTGGACGACACAGTTCGAGTATCGACGCGCCGGGTGGCGCTTGTTAAAGAGAGCGCCATGAAGATTTTTATCGACTCCGGTGACCTCGCCGAAATCAAAGAGGCGCAGGCGATGGGCGTGATCGACGGCGTGACGACCAATCCGTCGCTCTTGGCCAAAGCAGGGAAACCAACGCGAACGGTGATTGCGGAGATTTGTGCCGTCGTTGACGGGCCGATCTCGGCGGAAGTCGTTTCGACGGACTTCGAGGGCATCGTGCGCGAAGGGCGGGAACTCGCGAAGATTCACAAGAACGTCGTCGTGAAAGTGCCGCTCATCGAGGATGGGTTGAAGGCAGTTCGGGTGTTCACGCAAGAAGGCATCAAGACCAACGTGACGCTCTGTTTCTCGGCGCCACAAGCGCTTCTATCGGCCAAAGCCGGGGCCACGTACATCTCGCCGTTCGTCGGCAGAATCGACGACATCGCCGGAGATGGAATGGACCTCATTGGGCAGATTGTGAAGATCTACAAGAACTACAATTTCACGACCGAAGTCCTGACTGCGAGCGTGCGGCATCCGGTGCATTTCGTGCAGGCTTCGATGATTGGCGCACACGTGGCAACAGTGCCGCTCAAAGTGATCAAGCAGCTTTTGAAGCACCCGCTGACGGACCTCGGTCTGGCGCAGTTCCTCGCGGACGCGAAGAAAATTCCGCAAGCATGAAGCGTACGACGGCCAAAACGACGGCCAAAACAAACGCGCGATCGAAGTTACCGATGGAAGCGAAGCCTCGCGCAGTTTTGCGTGCACCGAGCGTGGTGGACGTGGCGACGCGGGGCGGGCCTTTTGCGGGTGTTTCGAGTGCCGTGTTGCGACGACGGGCCATGAAGATGCTCGAGCATCTTGGGCTGGAAGGCATCGAGCTAAGTGTTGCGCTGGTCAATGATGCAGCGATTCACGAGTTGAATCGGACGTATCGCCACAAAGACAAACCCACCGATGTCCTTTCGTTTCCGCTTCACGAAAGACCCGCGGGCTGGAAACCAAAAGGGGTTCGCGGGGTGGACATTGGGGCAGGCTTTCCGTTTGAAGGGCCAATCGGCGACGTGATCTTATCGATCGACACGGCGCGAAAGCAGGCTGACGAAGCCGACCGGCCGCTTTTGGACGAACTGACGATGCTTTTGGCCCACGGTTTATTGCATCTGCTTGGTTACGATCACCGCACAGACGCGGAAGATCGCGAAATGACGGCGCGTACCCGGGAACTCGAAGCGACGGCCTCACCACAAAGAAAAAAAGAATTCGCACAGCCGTAATGAGATTTGCCCTTGCCCGAGTGCAATTCGCCTGTTAAACGGTGCGCCGCTCGTGTCCGGGACGTGCTGGATATGAGCCAATTTTGAGCGACCGTCTCGCATTCCGCGGCCGCTTTTGAGGAGGACAGGATGCCCGCTAGCAAGCTGACGAAAGCCCAGATGGTGACCGCTCTCGCCGAGAGCAGTGGCCTCGAAAAGAAGGCCGTAAATGGCGTCCTCGACGCGCTCTCGACGCTCGTGGCCAAACAACTTGGACCCGAGGGGCCTGGCGAAGTTACGATCCCTGGGCTCGTCAAGCTGAAGGCGAAAGCCACTGCAGCGACCCAGGACCGTCAAGGCGTTAATCCTTTCACCAAGGAACCCATGACGATCAAGGGGAAGCCGGCCAGCCGCAAAGTACGCACGGCGCCCGTAAAGGCGCTCAAAGATCAGCTCACCGGCTGATTCGCGTAGAAGATTCGCGTAATCGAATCTTCGGCCTGGCAAACATACGAACTGCGGACGAATTCCTCATTCGGTTTTACCGATTGAAGAATGCGTTCGCAGTTACGAAATAGGATCAAATTCCCTCGCATTCGGAACTTGCTGATTTCACGTCTGCAATGTCGGATGCAAGACTTTTGATCGTACATTACAAGCCAGCACGAGTTTCATCGCTCGCGCTGGCTTTGTTTTTGTCGTCGGTCGTGTTTGGAACAGTTTCGCCATCCGGACGATTTCGACGCCCGCGCAATCCGAATACACAAATGCTGACGGCCAACAGTCCTGCCAGCGGAGCATCTCCAAATCGCCCGTAGACCGTGAGCGAGCCCGAACCGATTTTGGGCGAAACGATCATCGTCGATGCTTCCGGCGATTCATCCCGCAACAGCTCGATGCCACGATCATCGACCCAAGACATCACGCCCAAATTCACGGAACGCACAAGATGAATGCGATGCTCGATCGCGCGCATGCGCGCTAAACGCGCGTGCAGTTCCGGTTCGGCAGAGCCGAGAAACCACGCATCGTTGGTGACATTCACGAGGACGTGCGGTTGAACTTCGCGGACGACTCTGCGGCCGACGTTCGTGAGCGTGTCTTCGTAACAGTTGAGCACGCCAAACCGTATGTTTGTGCCCTCATGCGGAAGCACGAGTGCACGAGCTTCCGTTCCTGGAACGAGTCCGCCGCTTTTCTGAAAAATACGCCTGAGCCACGGGAAGTAGGCGCCCAGTGGTATCGTTTCGCCAAACCACAAAAGTTCGAGTTTGTCGTAGGAAGGTTGGAGCGTTCCATCCGACGAGATAATCGTCGCCGAGTTGCGGCTGTTGCGTTCGTACTGACCACCGCCGATGTTTGTCGGAGGGTCGACCGTGATGAGGCCAAAGAGAATCGGCCCATGTAAATCGCGACCAAGAACTGAACGGAGACCGCGTGGATTTTGCAAAGCGTCGTGTTCGAGTGCGTAGGGGTAAGCAGCTTCGGGCCACACGGTGAGATCGACGCCGTCGGCTTCGGCGGAGCGCGTAAGTGTTTGCAGGTCCTGCAGGATCTTTGCGTGATTCTTGGGATCCCAACGATCGAGTGGTCCGACCGCTTGGTTGACGAGGGCGATGCGCATCGTTCGTGCGGGCGTCGATTCATTCGAGAGTGAACGAATTCGCCACATGCCATGCAACACAACAACAACGAGCAATGTCGATGCTGCGACGAGCGGGTACGTGATCGCTTGCTTGAAACGTGTGGTGCGGAGATCCGCTGAAACCGCGCCGCGTACCGCGCGTGCAAGGAGCGCGGCAACGACGGCGAAGATCACCGAGACGCCGCGTTCGCCGATCAAATCGGCAAGTTGTACGAGCGACGTCCACGGACAAACGATGCCCGCCGGCGTCCATGCAAACACGGATGGCAGCGACAAAGCGATCAGCGTGCCCGCGGCAAACGCAACTTCGAGCGGCGCACGTGTTCGGCGCTGGATGAGGTTTGTCGCCGCTGCACCGATGCCCCACAGGAGAGATTGCGCTGCTGCCAGGAGCACGAGCGCCACCACGCCTAGGCTGAATCCAAGGGTCGTAAAGCGTTCGACAACGCTGGGCACGAAACGCATGCCGACGATGCCTGCAGCAGTCGCCCACGCGACGCCTCGACCAAACGATCGCGTTGCCGATGGCGCATCGTCGATCGCGTAGGCGAGCATCGCGAGGCCGACGAAGAGCGCTGGATAAATGTTGGTGGGAGGCGTGGCGAGTGCCGCAATGGCTCCGCCGAAGATCGCCACGACCAGTCTGTGATGTCGCCGGAGTCGTTCCATGCGTGACGCTCGAGTCCTACGAGGTTCGTTGTACCTCGCGCGGCGGACTACGGCGACGCGATGTGCGTTGGCGGGTGATCAGATCTGCGTTTGGGTGAGAAAATTGGGAAGGAATGGCAGAAGCGAGTGCTTCACCACCGGTTCACCACCAGAGGGTCAAACCACCGCGGAACAGTCCACCACCAGAAGTGTTCGTGGTTTGTCCGGTTGCGGCGTTCATGTACTCCGGCAGTTTGTCCGAGTCACGGTCGCTCTTCTTGTGGTGGTCGCCGTCGCCGTCGATGTCCGAGCGGTTTCGGATAAACCCGAGCACGTCGACGTTAAAGGCCAAACGCTTCGACAAACGGAACTCGAGGCCTACGCCGAGTTGTCCGCCGAAATATTTGTAGTCCGCGGAATAACCGCTGCCGTCGCCCGTCGAGGTGAGAAGCGGGCTGGGGTTGTCCGACCGAACCGTTGCGCGCGACCAGTTCACACCACCGATGACGTAAAACTGTGAGCGGCTGCGCGGGTTGAAATAAAGGATGCCGTTCACGGAAAACGGTGTCTCGACGCGTTCGAAGCCGTTGAAATCCGTGCCGCCAACGACGTCGAAACCGGCATCCAGTGCGAAGTGCGACCACGGTCGGTAACGCAAGCTGAGTCCGAATCCGCCCATGCCCGCGTCATTTGCAGCAGCCATGTTGCTGTTGCGATCGCCTCCAAAGCTAACGCCTTGGATGCGAGCGTTGACGCCCCACTCCGAACGCCACTGACGTTGTAGTACCGGACGAACCCCCGGCGTTATTGTGCGGACGCGTGTTCGGCGAACGACGACAGGTGCATGTCGCACGGCCGGCGCAGCCCTGCGAACGATGTGGGTTCTACCGGGCGCAATGATGATGATTTGCGTCGAGGGACGTGAGGTTTGGTGTGGTTGATATACGACGACCGGGGGCGGCGGCATGCGGCCTTCTCGAGATTGCGAAGGCATCTCCCGTTCTTCCGGGACAGGCAACGAATCTGCGGGCGGCGGCGGAGGAATCGCTTCCTCCGTGTCGACATCGCTGTCACTCGGCGCCTGTGTATTGTCTGCCTGGCAAAACCATGCGCCTGGCGGGCAGGCAGCATCTTGTGCGAATGCGGTGAGCGGCAGGCTCAAACTAGCGGCCACGATCAAAGCAGAGGTCAAGTACCGGCGCATGGGTCAACTCCTCGTTTCTACTTGCAGCCTAGCAACCAGGATGCCATCGGCCAGGCAGCCTTGACAGACGGAATGCACGTGATCTCATTCCAATCATCGTGCATCGTTTGCCACGGTGGGCTGTAATCTTGGGTTCACACGTCAATGCTATCCCAAGTCAGGCCGTCACGGCAGCGATGAAAGACTCTCGTAGCACAGACTCGCTGACGTTTCGTGACCTATCCCCCTCGAACCATGAGTGCTCAAACGAAATCCTTGCCCGTTACTGCCGCGAAGCCTTTTGGTTCCGATGGCCGTCGCGGTAGTCCTCCAAAGGTAACGCTGAAACCAGGACACGTCCGCCCTGTATGGACCGGGCATCCTTGGGTTTTCGCGCAAGCCATCGCGCAGATCGAAGGGGGCGCCGTTGCTGGTGACGAAGTGCTCGTCGTCGATCCTCGAGGCACCGTGCTCGGCCGAGGGCTCTACACGCCACGTTCGGCGATTCCCGTACGAATGTTCACGCACGACGACACGCCGATCGATGGTGCTCTTCTTCGTCGTCGTCTCCTGCGCGCGATCCAACATCGGCGCGACCTCGGCTTTCCAGGCGTGACGCATGGCCACGAGACCAACGCGTACAGACTCGTGCACGCCGAAGGGGATGGCTTGCCGGGCCTCGTCGTCGACGTTTTGGGTGATGTGCTGGTCGTTCAAATTGGAACGATTGGTATCAAACGGCGCGAAGGACTCGTGTTCGATGTGTTGTCCGAAGCGCTCTCGCCACGTGCCATCGTCGATCGTACGTCAGCTCAACTCGCACGCCTCGAAGGATTCGAACCTGGTGTCGGTGTCGTTCGTGGTGATACGTCGCTCGATCGGTTCAGTTTCGTCGAGCGCGGATTGCGTTACGACATTCCGCTAGCGCTCGGTCAAAAGACAGGGTTTTACCTGGACCAACGGACGTTACGCGCTCGTATCGAACAGTTGGCGCTGGGCAAACGCGTTCTCGATGCATTCTGTTTCGTAGGTACATTTGCGATGGCGGCAGCTCGGGGCGGCGCAAGTGAAGTCGTTGCGGTCGACGAGAGTGCACTGGCCGTGGAAGTCGGAGCCGAGTGCGCTCGGCAGAACGGTCTTGCGGGCCGGGTAAAGTTCGAGCGTTCCGACGCGCGCAAAGCACTCGCCCGCGCATCGCAAGAAGGCGGATTCGACCTCGTCATCTGCGACCCTCCAAAGTTGTCCCCCACGCGCGGCTCGAAAGACGGTGCACTTGCCGCCTACCGCGCGCTCGTTGCCGACGGTTGCAAAGCCACACGAGCGGGAGGGATTTTCGTGATGTGTTCATGCTCCAGCGCCATCACGCTTGATGATCTCACCCGCGCGTTGGCGCTTGGTGCACGTGAAGCGCGTATGCATGCGGTCGTTTTTGATCGCCACTTCCAAGGGGCCGATCATCCCGTGAGTGCGGCGTTTCCCGAAGGGCTCTATTTAAAGAGTCTCATCGCGCGCCTCGAGGCGTTGTGATGCGTGTTCCCCGGCCGCTCGTCGCACTTTCCGCTGACGATGCCCAACGTCTTCAAGGATTGATCTTCGATCTCGACGACACCGTGCTCGATCACGGAGCCTTGACAGAAGTTGCGTACTCGGCGCTTTTTCGTATGCGAAAAGCGGGTTTGCGCCTCGTTGCTTGCACCGGGCGTCCGGCGGGTTGGGCCGAAGTGATTTTGCGTCAGTGGCCGATCGACGCAGCCGTTGCCGAAAATGGAGCCGTTGCACTCGTCAAAGTTCCGAACGAGAACAGAGCATCGCAGATCGAAACGTTGTTTCCGACAAACATCGAAACAACACGGGCTGGACGAGAAAAACTTCTTGGGTTAGCGCGGTCGTTCTTGGACCGCTTTTCTGATGCCGCGTTCGCGGACGACAACGCGGCGCGATGGACGGATGTCGCGATTGACATCGGCGAGCATCGAAAGGTTGGAGCTGAAACGATTGCCATCATGCGCGCCGAAGCTCGTGCGCACGGTATCTCTACGTTTGTCTCGAGCGTCCATTTGCACTTGTCGTTCAACGTTGGTGACAAGGCTTCGGGGACGCTTCGGCTTCTCGAGACAAGATTTGGCGAGTCAAGAGAGGCCGCTTGCAGTCGCAACGCATTCGTCGGCGATAGTGGCAACGATGCGAGTGCGTTCTCTGCTTTTCGGACGACCATCGGCGTTGCAAATGTGACGAAGTACCTGTCATTTTTGCCGGATCCGCCGAATTTCATAACGGAAAATCCGATGGGCTCGGGTTTTTCTGAACTGGCTTCTCGGCTGGTGGCGCTTCGGGAATCCAGTTCAGGTTGATGCTTTCTTGTTCGATTCGTGGCAAAAAACACAAATTCAACATGCTTTTTGTTGGGTGGCAGCAAGAAGGCGCAAAAATCGTTCAGGGATGGGATATGTTCACGCGGCCGAAGTGGCTTTTGACCGCGCTACGTGCATAAACTAGCGGCTCTGCATCGCGATCGATGTGTGGCCGCGGGTTGTTCACCGAGGCGGTGCCACGTGGATCGGCGCATGTTCATCGGTTGAATGGCATCTCGCAACCCCGCTCCTGGCGCACTGGTCGACAATAAGTACCGTCTTGCTGAACGCATTGGCGGTGGCGGGATGGGTCACGTCTTCAAGGCGGAGAACGTGCTTGCTGGTCGTTGGGTTGCGATCAAGTTTTTGCATCCCGAGCTCGCGGAAAATACAGAACTTGCGCAGCGTTTTTTTCAGGAAGCGCAAGCGGTCAATCGCATTCGTCATCCGAACATCGTCGACGTCATTGATGCCGGCGTAGGCGAGATGGGCCCCTACATCGTGATGGAGCTCCTCGAAGGCGAGGCTGTTGGTGCATCACTTGGGCGGCTTGGACGATTCGAGCTCGATGCTGCGGTGGCGACGGCGGTGCCGATTTTGGAAGCGCTCGATGCGGCCCATCGTGTCGGGATCATTCACCGCGATCTCAAGCCAGAGAACGTGTTCATTGCGTTTGATCCAGGTCGTGGTCAAGCCGTCGTACGGCTCTTGGATTTCGGTATCGCGAAGGTTCTCGATTCGAACGGTCCATCGCCGCGCACACGTACCGGCGTGGTGTTTGGCACGCCAGACTATCTGTCGCCGGAGCAAGCAACCGGTGATGCGCCGATCGACGGTCGAAGCGATCTGTTTGCCGTGGGCGTGTTGCTTTACGAATTGCTGACGGGCACGCGACCCTTTCGCGCTCCCACGGCAGTTGCAACGGCTTTTCGAGTCGTTCATGCCGAAGCTCCCACGCTTGCCGCGGGTGGAGTCAACGTCGATCCACGCCTCGAAGGCGTCGTTTCGCGCTTGTTACAGAAAGACCCGATGAAGCGTTATGCGACAGCGGGAGAAGTGGCGCGTGAACTCGACAAGTTTTGCACCGATCCCGCGCGGCGCTTGCTTGCGCTTGGTCGCATCATCAACGTCAACCGGCGTATTGCAGTCACGCCGCCGCATCCGACGACTGGACTTGGTTCGGGTGGAGCTCCGCCAGGTGTTGCGTCGCCTCCGCCGCCTCCGCCGCTGTCGATGTCCGATTTCGATCGGTCATTGCCATCTGCGCGCGATCCTCAGTCAATGCGAACATCGATGTCTCGATCGGTGTTCGGGGACATGCCGGCTGCATCGATTCCCCATGCGTCGACCCGTATCGTTCCGATGGCTCCTTCGGCGCGCACTGCAATCGACACGAATCCAACGTCACGTGGTGATGCAGGACATTCGACACGTAGTGATGCAGGATATTCGACACGTGGTGATGCAGGATATTCGACACGTAGTGATGCAGGACATTCGACACGTGGTGGTAGCGATCCCGCACATCCCGCGCCGCGAGTGCCAGGTAATTCGCGTTTGTCCACGTTGACCAGCGCTCCTAACGTCGGTTCCACGAGCTCCGGAAATGCTCCGGTACCGAAACCCGCTCGTGTTGCTCCGATGCGGTTTCCCGGCATGTATCAAGTCCGCGGCGCTGTTTTGCGCGCCGTCGACAAAGCCATCACGGAGGATGCCGGATCGCGTGTGCGCGAGCAGATCATCAGTCAGCTCCCGCAACGTTATACCGACGATTTTCTCAACGACTCCATCAACGCGCTCGTTGCGTACGACCTCGAAGCGCTCGACGCGTACATGGAGTTGGCCACGTCGATGTTCGTGCACGAGGCGAATCGTTGGCGTCTGTTGGGCCGAGCAGCGATTGGCGGCGAACTCCACAACACGGTGCGTAGTGTTCTTCGGCCCGCCCCTGATCTGCAGATCGCGATTCGTCGCGGCATCTCGATCTGGTCGCGCCTCTTCAGTTTCGGCACGTGGAAGTTAGGTCCGTCGTCGCCCGGACGTGTGGTGTTGCAGGTGGGGGAATTCGACCCTGCTTCGCTAGCGCTTCGGCAGTGGGTCGTCGGCGTCGTTGAAGAAACGGCTCGACGCGCAGCGAGTTATGACGTGCGCGTGAACATCACTGTCGGTGAAGCTGCGTTCTCACCCGAACTATCTTGCGAACTCACCTGAGAGTGAGAGGTCACCAGGCTGATGCGCGTTGCACGGCGTCCGTCGGACTTGCTCCACGTACGATGCACGCTTCCGTCACCGCCCTAGCACTGACATGCCAACCGCTCGCGACCCCTCTCGATCTCCCACTGAGCTCCCACTGAGCGATTTACTCGAGTTTGTCAGGGAACAAATTGTTTGCCGCACAATTGTTTGCAGAACAAACGGTCGGCGGTGAGCGGGGAAATCAGGTTGGTTTTTCTGTCTGGAAGCACGCTCGACAGTAAACCTTCTGGCCTTCTGCGGGCTTGAACGGAACGGTCGACGCGGTCCCGCACGCGGCGCACGTAATGTCCGTTGATGTTCGGCTTCGTGAGCGCGCGGGAGCAGTCTGCGGCCGATCTGCGGTCGAACGTTCACGATTCGGTCTAAGCGCTCCGTTTCGTCGGTCGTTGTGCGACGAAGGAGCACGGTAGTTGCCATCGCCAGACGGCCCGCGACGCGAGAAAGCTGGCTGCATGGACCAACCACTACGCGCTGTATTTCCTGCGAAATGGGGATCCGGCATGGGGCTACGGTATTCGTTCACGTCGCCTGTACTTCGCTGACTCCACGCACCCGTTTGGCTCGATTGGCTTGGCCCGTGCCCCTGCCGCGGTGCCGTGTGCGAAGACCGGTCGGGATTTCTTCGCTCGTTGTTCGATGCTCTTGCACGCCAGCATGGCTTGCACATCGTTGGCTTGTTCGTTAGGCCGCGTTCAGCGCGAGCGGCTGCGCCTGTGGCTGGAAAAACGAACGTCACTCCACAACTCGCGCACACTATCTCCTCGTCTTTGGGCTGCTCCATGGACTTCGGTTGTTCCTTCGCCAGCGTTGTCGTTTCGACCCCTAATACCTGGGCTAATGCGTGGAACCAGGGTGGCATGTGCCTTCGTTGGGTCAAGAACCCGAATTTCTCCGTCCGGGGGAAAAATCGTACCCGAATTTCCAGAACTTTGATTCTCAAGTCACTTGGTGCGGTGCCGACGCTCGAATCGCTAACCGCACATGACGATGTGTCGCGTGGTGATTCGACAGTGCTACAAGGGGAGCGGTGCGGCCCGCTTCTTCCGAGCGTGCAACGTCATTTGGCGGCACGCGACGACGAGCGAGATCATTCAAACCACGCAATGAGCCAAGTTCCTTTGCAATTGTCCGTTACGGACTTCGACGCCTATGCTCCCGCAAAGGCTACGTCGAAGGCCTATTCGCGCCCGCGTATGGAGGTCAAACAACGTGTCCTTACGTGGGCTCGTCGTGTTGTCGCTCGTCTCGCGGAGCTCGGAATCAGCGTCGATGTGCACGGTTCGGACGAACATCCGACGCTGCGCAACAAGAGTCGAGTCGACTCCCAGTGGGTCTTCTTCTCGCGTGATCGTAGCGCGCGCGAGGACCTCGATCGGCTGCTCGATGCAGAACGAACGATCTCTGCGGCGATCGACGATCCGAGCCCCTTTGCTCGGCACGCATTCTTGGCCCTCAAGCTCGACTCGTTTCGGGTCGAGGTTTGTTTTGCCGTACACCCTGAAGCCAAAGTCGACGTCGATAACCTTCGCGCGCGTTTGACCGCGAATGCCGAATCACGCGATGGCGTCCATGAACTCACGGCCGAACTGACGACGGCTTTGCACGCATTGCCAGACGAGTTTGCCATTGGCGTCGGCGACGAACGCGTTGTTGCACACGTGGCCACACCAGCGGCGATCGAATCGATGCTCGAGCGAGCTTCTGCGGGGAAAGTTCCGTTGTGGATCGGTTGGTCGGTGCCGCGCGAAGTGGCGCTCGAACACACTGATTCGATAGGCGAACAGCTTGAAGATGCGCTCATCGCGCTCGCTCCTATTTATCAGCTCGTGAGTTGGTCGCAGCAAAACGATCGCATCGCGTTGGATCGTCGCCTGGAGGGCATTGAGCAACAGCGCGCGCGTACGCATGCGGAAGTCGAAGCACAAACGGAGAAGTGGCGAGCCGAGCAAGCGGCTGCACGCGAAAAGTCCACCAATGAAGCTCGAGCACGCGGCGAAATCGATCATGGTCGACATCGCGTGTCGGGGGTTGGTCGCGGCGGACCGCGGCGCCCATCCCTCGATTCGTTGTTCAAGCCTGGATCTGGTCAATCTGGAGATCGCGAGCGACGTGAGGCTCGAGATTCCGAACCCAAAAAAACCACGCTTCCGCAACCCACCAAAAGTCGCGACACCACCGAGACGCCTCCACATCATCCGCGTTCTGCGGTGCCGATTGCCCCCGCCCTCGACGCTTCTCCGGTGCGATCGCTCGGACAAATTCCAGCGGAACAGCCTCTCCTGACACCCGTGCACGTTCCGACTCCCACCACGATGGAGAAAGGTGCACGTGTGCGGGTCTTGAGAGGAGCCTTTGCCGACAAAGTGGGTGTCGTCAGCGAACTGGATGGCAAGGGTGGAGCACGCGTCATGCTTGGTTTGCTTTCAACCCGAATCGACAAGGTCGACCTCGTCATCGTTCCAGAAACCCGCGAAAAACCAGCCATTCACAGCTCTCACCGCAAGCCTGCTAGTCCCAAGGCTCGGTAATGTCCTCTGGCCGTCCGCCCAAATATCCCGTTGGTCTTGGCGATCAATTCCGCCGCAATCTTGGGCTCTACACGGCGGGCACCGCGTTTCTTGCCGTGCAGCAGTTCCTCATGGCGCGCCGCGATTTCCTCGTCCGTGATGCCGTCAACGCCGCTGAAGCCGCGTTAGCCGATGCCGCCGTTCGTGATGCCCTCTTCATTCTCGTCGTGAGCGTCGCTGCGTTCGTCGTACGTGTTGCATCTCGATGGACGATGTTCACCAGCGGGCGCAACGTCGAATACGAGCTACGTGCCGCCTTGCTCGACCACCTGCACAAGCTTGGTCCAGCGTTCTTTCGCAAGATGCCCACAGGCGACATCATGAGCCGCTCCACGAGCGACTTGCAGCAAGTGCGTCTGTTACTCGGGTTTGGCATTCTAAACGTCGTCAATGCGGTCCTCGCGTTCGGTAGCGCCATCTTCGTGATGCTTAGCAACAGCGCTCGACTGACGCTGGCTTCGTTCATCACGTTTCCGCTGTTGATGCTCGTCACGCGATCGTTCTCGACCCGCATGTTCACGCACATGCGCCAGAATCAAGAAGCGCTCGGCAAGATGAGTGATCGCGTTCTGGCGAGTTTTGCGGGTGTGCGTGTCGTCCGTTCGTTTGCACTCGAAGAAACCGAACGAGCCGCGTTTGGCGTGTCAAACGATGACTACATCGACAAGAGCCTTCGCCTTGCTCGCATTCGTGGCTCGATGCAGCCCATCATGGGTTCAGTGCTCACTGTCGGAACACTCGTGGTGTTTTTCTACGGCGGATACCTCGTGTTTCATCACGAGATGTCGAAGGGCGAATTCCTTTCCTTCTATCTCGCGCTTGGAAGACTCATCTGGCCCATGCTTGCCATTGGGTTTGTCACGTCGATCGTTCAACGTGGTCGCGCAAGTTATTCGCGGCTGCGGCAGATCTTTGATGCGGTACCTGAAGTCGTCGACGGTCCTTTGCCAGCGCCGTCCGACATGCAAGGTGCTTTGCGCGTGCAGGGTTTGTCGTTCGCCTATGGTGAACGCAAGGTGCTCGACGGGGTTTCGTTCGACGTACCCGCAGGCAAGTCGGTCGCGCTTGTTGGTCGCACAGGATCTGGCAAGAGCACCGTCGCGACACTTCTTCCGCGACTTCTTCCGACGCCAAATGGGTCCATTTTTCTTGACGAACAAGACGTCTGTGAGTTGTCGGTGGACACCGTTCGTCGCAGCATCGGTTACGCGCAGCAGGACGCTTTTCTTTTCTCGACGACTGTTGCCCAAAACATTGGCTACGTGCTCGAAGACGCTGATTCGTCCGAAGGCATGACGAAAATTCGCGCGGCTGCCGCTGAAGCTGGCGTGCTCGACGAGATTGAAGGCTTGCCCGACGGGTTTGACACGGTCGTGGGTGAACGAGGCGTCCAGCTCTCCGGTGGGCAACGTCAACGCATCGCTCTAGCGCGCGCGCTGCTTCGCGAACCCCGCGTCCTCGTACTCGACGATCCGTTGTCGGCAGTCGATGCCAAAACCGAATCGGCCATTCTTGGTGCGATCGAACGTCAAGCCGCAAAGCGCACGCTTGTGCTCATCACGCATCGAGTAGCCGCGGCAAAGCGGTGTGATCGCATCGTGGTGCTCGAAAGGGGTCGCGTCGTCGAAGAAGGAACGCATGACGAGCTTGTTCGTACCGGCGGCGTCTATGCGTCGTTTGCCGAGGAACAAGAAATCGAAGCGAAGCTGGCGGAGTTTGGCGCGGAAGACATTCCGATCATGGAGGCGCAAGTCGCATGACGACAAACTCGCGTCCTGACACCGAAACGTCGGCTGCGAAGCCCGGAAAAACCCGTGCCGAGAAAGCGCTCGCCAAGTTTCACGAAGAAGACCGTCCGCGCGAAGGTTACGACCTCAACATATTGCGTTCGCTTTGGCCCTTCATGCGACCGCAGGCGAAACCGATCGTCCTTTCGCTCACGCTGCTTCTCGTCAATTCGGCGTTTTCAGTTCTGTCGCCACTCGTGACGCGACAAGCGTTTAATGCGCTCGATCTGCCGAATGGCTTCAGCACGTTCGCGAGTTATGGCGTGCTGTTGCTGGGCATGAGCGTTGTCGAGCAATCGCTTGGTTTTCCGCAGCTCTACCTCATGCAGCTCGCTGGGGCGCGCGCGATGGGCGATCTGCGTGCGCACGTTTTTCAATTCTTACACACGCGTAAACTCGCGTTTTTCGATCGCACGCCCGTAGGGCGTCTCGTCACGCGCGTGACGAACGATGTCGACGCCATCAACGAAGTGTTTGCTTCGGGCGCGTTCAACGCGATCGGTGATCTCGTCAAGCTTGTGGGCATCGTTGCCGCGATGCTGCTGCTCGATTGGCGTTTGGCACTCATCGCGTTCGTGGCGCTTCCTCCCGTGGCGCTGCTCGTCAATTACACGCGTAAGCGGCTACGTGATGCGTTCCGCCGGATTCGGTCATCAACGGCGCGAATGAACGCCTACCTGAACGAACAGATCTCGGGCATGGCCGTCGTGCAAGCATATGCGCGTGAGGAGCAAGCCGCGTCCGAATTCGACAAGATCAACGACGCTTATCGGCAAGCGAACAATCAATCGATCGTTTTCGATGCCACGCTCGATGCCGCCATCGAACTCGTCAACACGCTCTGCATCGCCACGATGCTTTGGTATTTCGGTGGTCGATCGGTGCAATCGCACGTCTCGTTCGGCACTCTGTTCGCGTTTGTCCAGTACATCGACAAGTTTTTCGTGCCGATTCGCGATTTGTCGTCGCGCTTCACGCAGCTTCAATCGGCGATGGCGGGTGCGGAACGAATCTTCCAGCTCTTCGAAAACACCGAAGAAGACGCGCCAGTCACGAAAAAAGTCGCATCGACCGACCCATCGGACATCGCATTCGAACTCGAACACGTTTCGTTTGAGTACAAACTGAATGTTCCGATTCTGAAGGATGTTTCGATTCGAGCTCGACGTGGCGAAAAAATCGCTCTTGTCGGAGCCACGGGAGCGGGTAAGAGCACTGTCGCATCGATTCTTCTGCGCCTCTATGAAGTGAAAGAAGGCGTGGTGAAGATCTTCGGCAAAGATGTTCAAGCCACGCCGCGCGAAGAACTACGGCGCAACTTTGCCGTCGTTCCGCAGGAAGTATTTCTGTTTCCGGGAACCATTGCGTCGAATATCGCAGCCGGGGACAAAGAAATCGATATCGAGCGAGTGAAACGGGCGCTCGAGCGCATTAACGCTCTCGATTTGTTCGAGCGACGCGAAGGTGGACTTGGCGCCAAAGTCGAGGAGCGCGGGTCGAATTTTTCGGCGGGTGAACGCCAATTGATCGCGTTTGCGCGCGCGCTTTATCGGGATCCGCCGATTTTGGTGCTCGATGAAGCGACGGCGAACATCGATAGCGATACCGAAGCACGGCTACAATCCGCGGTTTGGGCGGCGATGCAGGGACGTTCGGCGTTGATCATTGCGCATCGATTGTCTACGATTCGGGCTGTTGATCGGATTGTGGTGTTTCACAAAGGCCGCGTGGTCGAGCAAGGCAGCCACGAAGTGCTTTTGGCGCAAGGTGGAGCGTATTCTCGGCTTTATCGATTGCAGTTCGGTCGGGGCGAGCAAGTCGCGGCCGAATGAAGTGTCAAGCGCTGCGCATATCCGCTTCGAGTTCGCGTAAAGCCGTTCGATAACCTTCCGGATCTGACGTACGCATTTCGATGAGTGTCGCGAGACGATGGATGCGAGATTCGGCTAAATCGCTGCGTGTCAGTGCTTCGCGCATCACGTCGAGTTGTCCCTGACGAACCTTTACGGTCGCGCGCTGCATCGTAATGCTTCCCATGACCAAGAGCAGTGCGGCGACTCCCAGCAGCGCACTCACATGTAATGCCGCATCGCTGGCGAACATGGCACGAAACGCCGCGATGGCCGACAGAACGACGATACCGACGAGCAAAACGACATTGCCTGAAATCGACAGCCGATCCATCCAGGCTGCGCGGGATAATTGCCGCATGGAGATACCCCGCCAAAAATCGGCTTCTCTATCCAGGCGTGTGCTGAGCGAGACCAAGGGAGCGTCACCGGAGATTTCTGGCAAATTCGCTTTTTCGACCAATTCATTGGCCTGGGACGTCGTCGGATCATCGAGCGCTCGTTCGACGCTTCCTACGCCTGAACGAACGGCATCGCCCACGCGACCGGCTCCATTTTGGACGGCGTTTCCAACGTCGCCCATCACGGCGCGAGCGGTTTTTCTTGGTTCACTTTCTGAATCTTGGCGTTCGGTTTGACCCATGATCGGAAGCCTATTCCATGCGCCTCGGCGACTCGTGCGGGGCTCGGGCATGGCCTTATCCTAGGACTGTCGTGGTCGTGATGGAAGGACGATTTCGTGCAGCGTATTGACGCGTTGACTTGATGAATCCCCTCGCGCGTATTCTCAAGAGTGCGTCCGAGCGTATGCAGATCATCATCACGATGCATTTCACAAAACGCCAGACGACGTCATCTTGTGTGAACGTCCCGCCGGTTCCACCACCACGCGGCGGCTCGATCGTGAACAGCTCAGCGAATGGCTTAATGAGAATTCGCTAGGTGAACTATGGGCGTGTGCCGAATCGATTGGACGTCGAAAACATCTCCAAACAGGAACTCGAAAACACGCTTGCGCACGCATCACGCGACACGACCAAGGGCGCCTATGACAAGTCGCATGGATTTGCGCTCATTGGTTTGCTCGATCCAGCGAAAGTACGTGCCGCGTCTCCACGCGCGGCACAATTCTTCGACAAACTACTTGCCGTTTGTCCTGCACGCTGACGTTACCGAGACAACCGCTGCCCGCTACGGCGACGCGGTTGAGCCTTCGCTCGTCGTTGCATATCGCGTCGGATCGATCGGCTCGCCAAAGTCCCGCACCTCGAAGTGCACGTGTGGTCCGGTCGACTTACCTGTCGAACCTACGGTGCCAATCTTGTCGCCCTTGGCGATGGTTTGGCCTGGCGTAACGTTCATTTCGCCTAAATGGTGAAAACGCGTCTCGAGGCCATTGCCATGATCGATGACAACAGCATTTCCGCGGTCACCCTCGGCGGCAGCGCTGCGCACTTTTCCATTCAACGGGGTGACCACTGGCGTGCCAGCTTCTTTGGCCAAATCAATGCCGGCGTGTTTTTCCGTTTTGCCGCTCATAGGGTTTGTCCCATCCCCATAGGCCATCGTCACTCGCGCGCCGGACACTGGATTCGTCGCACGTTTGGCTGCTCGTTCGCGAATACGTTCGCGCCATGCACGATACGTCGTCGATTCTGCCGCACTACGTTCACTCCACATGCCAGCAACGAGTGCTTTGTAACGCGTCGTTTCATCGGACAACGGCTTCGTTCCCGCAAGGTATTCACGAACGCTCTGCGTTCCGCCATTGTATGCAGCAGCAGCTAATTCGACCTTTTGCGAAGCGTCTTTGTCCTTGCCAAACGTGTCCACTTGACGAGCCAAATACCACGCGCCAAAATCGATGTTCGTTTCTGGTTCGGCGAGCTTTTCCGGCGAAAAATCGGCAATGTTGCGCTCTTTGGCAATCGATTCACCAGTTTTCGGCATGATTTGCAAAAGGCCCACGGCACCAGATGGGCTCTTTGCGTCAGGATCGCCCGAGGATTCGACCAGCATCATAATTGCTAACACGTCTGGATCGACGTTGTGCTTTGCCGCTGCGGTGAGAATGAGCGGCTTCCAGCGATCGAGCACGGGTGGCAACCAGCGAATACCCAGGGCGGCGGCCATTTGCGTTCCAATGGTTTCGTCCGCTTTCTTGGTTTCGCTCGTGGCCGCCCCACAAGCTGCGAGTCCCGCCATGGAGAACGCGGTGACCGCGCCCAGGACCAAAATCGGCGCCAGGAGCGTGCGCGTCCTATCGCGCGGGGCAGGTGTGGGTTGAACGATGCGTGTAATTCGAGTCATCAGCGAGCCTCCCGTCGATGCCAAAGCTGGCACGAAGTTACGTGAACGAAGGGTTTCGAGATCAGTTAATGCCCGAGCATAAAGCAATGGGTCGTGTCCTAATGAAATGGCGGCATCATCGCAGCAGCATTCGCGTTCCGCGCGTACGCGGTTCGATACCCAATACACGCTCGGATGATAAAAAAGCACCGCTTCCAGGATCGATTGCAAAATATTGACCAAATAATCGTAACGCCGAATGTGTGCCAATTCATGTGTTATGATTGCGTCGAGTTGCAACGGCGGCAAACTCGTCAGAACCGAGCACGGAATCAGGACGACGGGCCGCAACCAACCCACGGTGAGCGGTACATCGATATGATTCGATTGCATCCATCGAACCGTTCGCCCAATGTTTAAACGCCGCCCCAAATTCTCGAATTGCCGAACATACGTCTCGTCGAGCAACGTCGCATGACGTCGCACAATCGACTGAATTCGCCATAAGCCGCCGAAGAGTCGGAGCGACATGACGAACACCCCCGCTAGCCACCCGCCGAGCAACACGACGATGGCGATTTCGATCGGTGAAGGCGGATGTTTGGCGACCTGAAAATCGACCGTCGCGGCAAGGTCGATCGTTATGTCGGACGAGCCGAAGTCGACCAGAAAAAACGTCGCGAAAGGCGCGGTGGCCATCAAGACAAGTGCCGTGCATGCCGCTGCGTGTCTGGCGCTGGCATGATGTTTCGGTAGAATGGCCAAGACAAACCAAAGCGCGGCGCCAATGACGAGACCTTGCCAGACGAAATGCACGAGTGTCGCGAAGAGTGCGCGAACGACGTCGGAATGTGCGAGAAACGAAATCATTTCTTTGTCCTCCGTGCTTCCATTTCATCGAGCATCGAGCGGATTTCGTCGAGTTCAACCGAACTGGAAGGTTGCATCGATAACGCACGCATGACGAGTTGCGCGGCGGAGCCGGAAAACGCCTTGTCCATGAGTTGCCCCAATAGACCTCGTTGCGCTTGCTCCTCCGAAATAGCTGCGCGATACACATGGCTGCGGTTTGTCTCGTCTCGTGCGACAAACCCTTTCTGGGCCATGATCTGCATGAGCTTCAATACGGTCGTGTAGCCCGTGTCCTGCACCGCCGCGAGCGCTTCGTGGACGTCCCGCACCGTCGAAGGCCCGTCCCTCCAAAGCACAGACAAGATTTGCAACTCCGCGTCTGTCGGTAGCACGTTTCTGACCATGGGCCCCGAGTGTACGAACGTTTTCGTAGATGTCAACGAAAACGTTCGTACTTTGTGAACAGGTCGTAAAATACCACCAAAGTGTGGTTGTTTAGGTACGATCTCCGCTGGTAATTCCAGACATCCGGCGATGGCCGTTGCGTTCGTCGCGACGGCGTCGATGTTGCTGGAGTGAAAATGCTCAGCACATCGTCTTGACGCTGGCCACGTTGTCGACAATAGTCCGGCAATGCGCGTCCTCCGACAGCTCGGTCTTCATCCTTTGGTTGCATTTTCCATGGTGGTCGTCGACCTCATGCTGACCGCTGCCGATCTCTTTACGGCGGCAACGTTGTCCATTGTGGTGGCCATTATTTTGACGATTCCGTGCATTCTGCTGCAGCGATATGCGTACAAGGATGAATGGGGCGTCGCCATTGCAAAAGGAATGATTGTGGGCATTTTGACGGCAATCCCGACTCCATTGCCTTCCATTATCACGGGGGCGGGCGGCATCGCCGGAGCTATTGGGCTTTTTTCCGAACCGAAAGAACCCACGCAGCTCGAAGCCGCTAAAGCAACCCAAGATTCCACGTCAGGTTGATTTTATGCCAAACCATTTCGTTGCCTATCTCGTTTGGTAAATATCAGGGTCGACTTCGTCTTCCACCAACGTAGCTCGCCCGTGATGTTCTTGGGGTATGAAACCATTACGATGGGCGTGTTGCAGCGCATCAACTGTCAACGACTTCGTCACCGCAAATTCAAATCTACGTGACCTGGAACGCCATGCAGTGACCCAAACTATCAGGCTGTTTCCGATAGCCATTCCATGGCCATAGGAGGTATCGTCGTCACTCCGGCTGCGAAGAGGAAGTACCTGACATGACGTGGTTCATCGCCAAGAAAATTCGACGCCTTTTCGGCAAAACAGTAATGTTTGTAGCATTGGCAATGTTCGTGTGGAGCTGCGCCATCGTCTCGGGCCTCGAGGACTTTACGATATCGTCAATGGACACGACAGGAACCGGCGGGTCCGCCGGAGCCGGCGGTGCCTTGGTATCAAGTGGGGCGGGCGGCAATTCGATTGCAAGTTCCTCGGGTTCGGCAACGTCGACTTCCGGAACCTCGTCCAGTTCATCAGCTACGGGTAGTAGCAGTAGCAGCGCTGGCGGAATGCAGTCGACGGTGTCGTTTGGCGAGAATGGCACGGAGACCTACGCTGGCGTTACGACGGACACTTCGCTCGACCAAACGGCATCAATGGCGAATTTCGGCGGCGACGATGTCATTAATGTCGACCCTTCACCATTCAGAATCGGCCTGCTACGTTTCGACTTGTCAGCGGTACCAACGACCGCCCAGGTCATCGCTGCGGAATTGCATGTGCATGTTGGCGGTAACACCGCGAGTGATGGAACCATAGCCGATATCGTTGAGGTTCTCGAATCCTGGGTTGAAGGAACCAACACGGGGCAGATGGGGGTTGCGAATTGGCAACAACGCGTCACGGGAACCGCTTGGATGGCCGCCGGGGCCGCTCCGCCGTCACGAGGTAACGTCGTGTTTGGCAGCTTTGCACCGACGAAGGCTAACACCCTCAATATTGTGCCGCTCAATGCCGCAGGTCTCGCCGCCGTCCAAAAATGGATTGGCAATCCAAACTCAAATCACGGTTTTGCGTTTCCTCCCTCTGGAGGTGGCTGGGCGTTTCAATCATCCGAAGCCGGTACTTCGCGTCCCGCGCTGGTGCTCACGGTCATCAAGTGAATGGCATTCGGCAATCGCTTTGTGCGCATGAAATACATTCGCCGCACGCTCGGACCATTCGATTTCGTGGTGGCAAATGGTTCGTCCAAATGTGCATAACACCAGGTTTGTCCGCATGCTACGGCGTTCGTCATGGTCTCCTTGCCGCTCGATGACAAACGGTCG
>JANORL010001016.1:0-13084 GCA_031415295.1 Polyangiaceae bacterium
CCAGTCAGATCCCGCACGACGCAGCATCGATTCAACTGATCAAAGCCAGCCGTGCCTTCACAGACGCGAACCAACGTCGGCAGCACTTCATCGAACGTCACGTCAGCGCCTCTCGATCATCCAATCGACCATCTGCCCATAACGCAATCACCAAATCATCTACGATTTCACGCGCCTCTGCACAGATGACCCGCGCCTGATGCAAATCATGCGTGGTCGTTTTATCGTAGCGCGTATCAATTTTCCACTTGGCAAGTTCCGGAAACCGTCGCTCAAAATCCCTGATGTCGTAACGATGCGCGACCGGATCAAGCGACGTAGCGAAATCCAACATAACGTCGACCCATGCGGTAGCGCCGTGCCCAATCACTTTGTCGAGCCAGTCCTCGCTCATCGTCGCCTTCCGGGCACACTCGGGACCAAAACCCGCAAGGTGATACGCTTGATCAGGAGATGCATGGCCAGCCGCACAACCGAGTAAGTGTTCGGCATCTCGGACATGACGAAGCGCGGCGGACACCTTCGCGCTCGCCGTCGTCGTCAACATCATTGGTCGCGGCTTGGACATCGCGAACGCAGTCTTGCTACTGTTCGCCCGTCCTGTCAACCCTCAAATACACGTCACCACCAAGTTCGGCGCAGTAACACCACCAAACTGGTTCGTCCGAGCAACACGCTGGGCTCGACGCAAAGGTATTTCTTGATCAACCACACACGATGCAATCGCGTGCGAAAGCGGGATCGTCGTCGCCCCCAAAAAAACGACGATCCCCGATTGCTTCACCAAATCTTGACGCGTTTTTCCGGCGCCAAATACATTGCGTCGCCTTCCTTGATCCCAAACGCCGCATACCAAGCGTCCACGTTCCGCACCACACCATTGACGCGATACATCGCCGGCGAATGCGGATCCGAAAGCATCTGATTCCGCAATGCTTCGTCTCGGTAAAGCGAACGCCATACTTGCGCCCAGCCAAAGAAAAATCGCTGATCCCCCGTAAGCCCGGAAATCACTTCGGCTGGTTTGCCCTCGAGCGACAAATGGTACGCTTCATGTGCGACAGTGATTCCACCAACGTCGCCAATGTTTTCGCCCAGCGTCAATTTGCCATTCACCTTGATACCCGGCAATGGCTCAAACGCCGCATATTGCTCGACAAGCACATCGGTACGTTTTTTGAATGCTTCGACGTCCGCCGGCGCCCACCAATTGCGCAAAACACCTTTCGCGTCCGATTTCGCACCTTGGTCGTCGAAACCATGCCCCATTTCATGCCCAATGACGCCGCCTATCGCTCCGTAATTCACAGCAGCTTCGGCCTCGGCATCGAAAAACGGCGGCTGAAGAATCGCGGCCGGAAACACGATTTCGTTAAAGGTCGCATTGTAGTAGGCATTGACCATTTGCGGCGCCATGAACCATTCATCACGGTCCGTCGGTTTGCCTAGCCGCGATCGCTCGTCGTCGTGTTGCCAAACTTCCGCTCGCCTGGCATTACCAAACGCATCACCCGCAACGATTTCAAGCGATGCATAACTCTTCCACTTGCTCGGATATCCAATTTTCGGTCGGAATGCTGCTAGTTTTTCCAGCGCAACCTTTTTCGTCTCCGGTGTCATCCATTCGACTTTTTGAATGCGTGAGGCATAGCCTTTACGGAGATTCTCGACCAGGCTATCCATCGCCGCTTTGGCCTTCGGCGTGAAATGCCGCGCGACGTAGAGTTCACCCACCGCATCACCAAGCGCCCCGTTGATCTCGGCAACACCACGCTTCCAACGATCCCGCTGCTCAGGTTGACCATTGAGCGTACGACCGACGAAATCAAAAATCTCCTTGTCGAGCGCCACAGGCAAAACATCGGCCGACGCGCGTAAGAAATGGTAGGTCACATACGCTTTCCACGTCGCAACCGGCGTCGATGCGAAAATCTCGCCCAATTTCGACATTGCCGTCACTTCGCGCACAATGACCGACGCTTCTTTGTCGAAACCGTGAGCCTTCAGGTAGATTTTCCACGGAAACTTCGGCGCTTCTTTTTCGAGTTCCGCGATCGTTCGCGCATTGTAGGTCTTGTCGCGATCGCGACGATCGGCAATCGGCCAATGCGCTTCGGCAATTTTCGTCTCGAGCGCCAAAATCTCTTTCGCATTCTCAGCCGACTTCTTGTCCCCGCCCATAGCAAGCACTCGACCGATATGCGCTTCGTATTTTTCGCGAATTTCAGTGAACTGCTTGTCTGTCTTTAGGTAATACTCGCGCTCAGGCAATCCAAGTCCTGCTTGCGTCACGGATACGACATACCGATCCGGATTCTTTTGATCGAGCGACACACCCATACCAATGGGCGCCTTGCATGGCAAATCCGCACGACCCATCAACTTGGCAATGTCATCCGTCGTTTTCGCCGTCGCTATCGCAGCGAGCGACTTTTTTGCCGGCGCAAACCCTTTTTTATCAATCGCAGCCGTATCGAGGTACGCGGCGTACATGTCCGCCACCTTTTGAGCCGTCGCGCCCTTTTCGTGTTTCTTCGTGGCTTCTTCGTCGAGAATCTTGCGCACGTTTACGTCCGACTCTTCGCGCAACGCGTCGAACGTCCCCCAACGAGCCCGGTCCGACGGAATCGGATTCTTCTTGATCCACGTACCCCCCGCATACTTATAAAAATCCGCTCCAGGTTTTACGGATGCGTCCATCCCTTCCAAATCCACGCCAAACGTTCCAAGCTTGGGTTTTCCCTGATACGGTTTTCCCTGGTACACAGGCGCCGCAGAAGGCACCACTTGAGCAGCCGTCTCGACGGGCTTTGCCGGGATCACGGGTTTTTCCGTGGGCGATGGCGTCGAGCCACAAGCAGCCAAAATGAAGAGCGATGACAAACTAATGTGACAGGTTGTTCGGTTCATGGTCGATGATTGGGTTGGTGGTCAGACGTCACTTTGCACGAAACGCGCTGCAGTGGCCAGAAAAAACGTCTGGCGCCGTGATGGACGTTTGATGACGGTCGGTGTGAGCGTGGCACCAACAAAAAGTCAATTCGTCGCCCGTTTTTGTATCATCACCCGATTCGTTGGCTTGACGCCGATACGCGAACGACGGTAAACCCGGATCATGATGAAATCGACTCGAATTTGGACGGTATGGATCATGGTTGGAGCCTTGGGGGTTTTTCCCGGCTGCGGTGACGAAGGAACGGATACAACGTCGACCAGCGGCTCCGGGGGTTCGTCGGGCCAGGGAGGCGAAGGCGGAGGCGTGTCGTCGAGCAATTCCAGTTCGAGCAATTCCAGTTCGACGGGTCTGGCCTCGAGCACCAGCAGTTCTGGTTCTGGTGGTAATGGCGGCAGCGGAATGGGCGGCGCAGGCGGTATGGCCACCGGCGGAATGGGTGGCGTAGGCGGTATGGGCCCGAGCTCGAGCTCCAGCACTTCGACGGGTAGTTCCAGCGGCGCGTCCAGTTCCAGCGGCGCTTCTTCTACTTCCAGCTCCACTTCGAGCTCCAGCAGCTCGTCCGGTTCCAGCGGTATGGGCGGAATGGGCGGTGCCAATGGTTGCATTGAGGCCGTCAATGAAATGGTCACCGTCGACATTCCGGTGGTGAATGTCATGATCAACGTAACGCTGGATGGGCAACCCTTGAGCGCCGCCAATTCCAGCGATCTCGACGAAGGTTTTATTAGTTTGCGGAACACGGACACGGGCGAAACGTTTGGTCTCGGTGATACGTGGAACGACACGACCGATATGCCCACGTATCCAAAACCATTGCAAGTGGTCGCCGGAACGTACGATGTTTTTTATGCGGTCCAAGACGATGGACCCAATTGGCCTTCCAATACGAATGCCCGGCTCATGGCCAATTTGATGCTGGTAGACGATGGTTCCGTCACGGTAGACATTCCAGTATCCAATATCCAGTTTGGCTTGACGCTCGATGGACAACCGTTGAGCGCTGCCAATTCCGCCGATCTCGACGAAGGTTTTATCAGCCTACGCAGCTCCATAACGGGCGAAACCTTCAGTTTGGGCGATACGTGGAACGACACCACCGATATGCCCACCTACCCCAAATCTTTGCAAGTCGTTTCCGGAACGTACGACGTCATGTATGCCGTGCAAGACGACGGACCGAATTGGCCTTCCAATACCAATGCCTTGATTCAAGCCGCATTGTCGCTGGCCAACGATGGCAATGTAACGGTCAACATTCCCGTGTCGAACATTCAGTTTGGCTTGACGCTCGATGGACAACCCCTGAGCGCTGCCAATTCCAGCGATCTCGACGAAGGTTTTATCAGCCTACGCAGTTCCACAACCGGCGAAACCTTTAGTTTGGGCGACACGTGGAACGACACCACCGATATGCCGACCTACCCCAAACCTTTGCAAGTCGTTTCCGGCACCTATGACGTCATGTATGCCGTACAAGACGATGGTCCGAATTGGCCTTCCAATACGAATGCGTTGATTCAAGCGGCGTTGTCACTTGCCAACGACGGCAATACGACCGTCAACATTCCCGTATCGAACCTGACGATGCATTTGTTCTTGGACGGTGCGCCCCTTTCAATGGCGAATTCCGGCGACCTGGATGAAGGTTTCATGAGTTTGCGCAGTAAAACCACGGGGGAAACGTTCAGCTTGGGTGATACGTGGAATGATACGACCGACATGCCCACATATCCCAAGATGATTCAGGTGGTATCGGGCGCGTACGATGTTATGTATGCCGTGCAAGACGACGGACCGAATTGGCCGTCCAATACAAATGCCCGCATCATGTGTATTGACGTGCCTTGACAACCGTTCAAATCTTCATGGGCCAGTCGTGGTCACTGGCCACATGATTCTGGTCGTTCCCCCTCGCCATTTCCAAATCACGAAATCGATTCGTCGATTCTGAAGACGCCCCGCTTCCGTTCTCCAATCGGCGATAGGCACGCTGTCTTCGTAACCTCTAGCCTCGAGCCGGTCCGACGCGATCCCTTTTTTCGCAACCAGATATTTTTGCACGGCTTCGGCTCTATTTTGCGTTAATTTTCGACCGTAAGCGTGTTGATTCCGTTGGCCCAAATGCCCCTGAATCTCGACGAACACATCGGGATTCGCTGCCAGAACATCTCCAATGGCGTCGAGCAGCGGAAAACTTTGCGGTTTGAGCTTGTCTTTGTCGGTATCGAAATAGATTTTATCATTCAATAGAATCCTGCAACCGCTTACCCACGCGAGTACGCCCGTCGGCACAGGCACTTCGGGCGGACACGGCGTCGGAGGTGTCATTGTCGCCGATACCGATGGCGCCGTTGCAGCCACCGTCATTGCCGACGCTTTTGGCGAGGCCATTGCCGATGGCACGACCGATGATTTGGCCGGCGATTTCACGTTGACGCTCGACGTTTGCGTCGGTACTGCGACTTTCGCGGGCGGTTCACACGCCGACACCATCAATGCAATGGTGAATCCAAGACAAACAATTGCTGTCGATCGCATCGACGTCACCCCATTGATTGCAAGGCCTCGACCACTTCCCCTAGCGAAGCGCGATCATCACCCGAAAGCGCCTTCGCGCCTCGCGCCAATGCTGCCGCCAAGGTCCGCACCTGGTCGTCGTTTCCAATAAAATCCACTGCATTCGTTTGATTCGCGCGAGCCACATCATCGAGCAACAGATTCACGTCCCGCTGGTCCAACTGTCCGTCGACTCGAATGGATACTTCGCCCGCCGCACTCGCAACTTGCGCCATACCTTCACGCGCACGTAGCCCAAGCCGCACGAGGTCCGCGCGTTCGCGCAACGACTCATAAGCCGCCGCAATGGCATCGATTTCATGACGCGCTCGCACGGGCAAACTTTCGCCGATTTCGGCATTTTCGAGAGCTGGTCGCTCTGCTTCGATTTTGTAGATTTCCACGCGCGCTTCACCAATGACGACGATGTACGCGTCGATCGCCGTTATGGCCGAATCAATACGTGCAGCGTAATCGCCCGGGATTCGTGGATCGAGCCCCGAAATTTCCGGAGGCCTTCGCCGGACGACTTTTTTCACGGGCATCGCAAAAGCAAGCCGCGAAACCGCCGCTTCGGCCGCAGCAAAAACGCGTTTGCCCAAATCGATACGCGTATCCATATCGTCGCGCATACGGACCATGTCCGCCACCAGCGATACGTTGCCGCCCGAATCGAGCGCTGTCTTGAGTTTGTCCGCCAACGTGCTTCTCGTATCGACCAGCGTTTTCAGTGCATCGCGTAACTTTCCAAGCGCCGCGTCGGCATTGGCCACCTCCGACGACAAATCTTCGCCGAGCAATCGTTTACGATTCGCTTCATTCGCTTCGGATGCTTTTTGCTCCCGCCACTCAACGAGCGCCTTCGCCCGCGCCATTCGACCACGAGCCAAACGGGCGCCCATTCGTCCACCGAGAATACTCACGAGCGCCACGGATGAACGGGACAATGCTCCAAGCACCAAAGCAAATACGAGTGTCCCTACCACGCCGCCAAACCGTAACGTCGCGAGCGTTAAGACAAACGACAATGCTCCCGCGATCGTGCCTAATGTCCACGAAAAACCATTTTGGGCAAGCGTTTGTCCTCGTACGATAAGAACGCCGGTGCCGGGCAACCGCTCGATAGCCATGGCCGCGGTAGACAAGACATGCGCGGCCGCGCCCACAACGCCCGCGAGAGCAAGAAATGCCCCCACGGACGTCAACGTCGCCACGAGTTCCCCCAAAAACGTGATGTCGATCATGAAGAGCTCCGCTCGTCGCGCCGAACCTTAGAAGGACACTGCATCGTCGGCCATCGACAATTTTGCCGATTTAATTTTTACCCGGAACGCTTTTCCATCCCACGCAATCGAATGGAGCGTCACCGTAACCTCGCGTGTTTTCGTCGATCGCCACCTTGCCGAAAACACATACCGTCCGTCATCACCGACTGGCACTTCGAGCGCCGAAATGCCCACCGATGCCGATTCCGACAATTCCGGCAATGCCGCGTCTTTGTCGCCTTCTTTGGCCACGAGCACCAGTTCGGTGTTCAAGTCGTCCCATGTGAGGATCGTAATGGCACTCGGACCACTCCACAAAGACAACTCTTTCATCTTGCGCGACAAACCATCCGCCAAAGCAGGCTCCGGGGGTTTGCCTTCTCCATCGAGCAATTTCGCCAATTGCGCGCCCGCGGCCAAACGTGCCCACAAACGCGGATCTCGAGGTCCCGGCGTTCCTTCTGCCGATGCCACTTGTCGTTCGATTCGTAATGCTTCGTCCACGCGCCCACTGCCCGCTGCTGCAAACGCGAGCCGCAAAAACGCAGACGGATCATTGGTCCGCAAATCAGTCAGCGTCTTGTATTGGCGATACGCTGCCGCATACCAATGATGGCGCAAAAATACGTCGCCAAGCAATCGACGCGAATCGGGACTCTGCGGATCGAATTCGACAATTTCGGAATACGTCCGTAATGCCTCGTCCTCGAATCCCTGTTTCGCCAATACATCGCCCAACGAAAGTGCAAGTTGCGGACTCATCAGACCACGGTCACGAAGCCGTCGCCCATGCGCCAACGCGTCATCACGTTTTCCAGCTTCGCCCAATAGGCGCACGATTCGATATTCACCTTCGGAATCGCCCGGAGCCACAAGCATTCGCTCTCGAAGCAGCGCCAACTTTTGCTCGACGTCGGTGATTGCTGCGAGTTCTGCGTCGACGGTATCCCAATTGATTTTATCCCCGAACAACGTACGACGAACCGCCGCCGTAATTCGAGGATCCACGGTCCGTCGCAAAATCGCCTGCGCCACATAACGTTGTGTTTCCGGCGACCGAGCCAAGTGTCCGAGCAACGCCAGAACCGCCTGTTCCGTACGTGCTTTTTGCTGAATCAAGTCGAGTAATGCTTGTTCGGCACGCCAATCTGGGATTTCGCACGAATTTCGGGCTGCTTCGTATCGAGAAACGAGCGTCGCGCCATCGAGTTCACCCTTCAATCGTTTCGACCACATGACAATGCGATCCGCAAGCGGCCTACGCGCAACGTCACTACAAGGCATTGCTGGCAAAATGACCGACGCTTGCGCTCGTTCCTTTCTCAATGCGTCGACTTGATGTGGCGGGACCGCTGGGCCTCCCACAGGCTTGGTTTTTTCCTGAGCGACCTTGAACTCAAAAACAGGTTTCCCATCGGTTATGAGTTTGGCGCCAATCGCGGGACGCGCTGGAATGCTGGGCGCACGTACGGCCGGTGGCGGGGGCGGAGCAGGAGGTGCCGCTCCCAAACCGCCAACGTAACCTCCTGATGGTCTATCCATGCCAATTTCTTCCGTGGAAGCTGGTCTTTTTGCTTGTCCCTCGAAATCATCACCCTTGGCATTAGCAATGGTAAGATCCACGGTCGTCGTCGACGCTGGGTCCTGCACGGGCCCATTCGCAGCCATCGCTTGCGGTGCCGGCTCGGCAACTTCACGGCGTTCTTTTTGATCCGCCATGTTCATCTGTTCGTCCGCAGGCATTGCGCCAGGCGCAACGGCAGCGGGCGGAGCCGCTTGTGAAATGGCGTTCGATGGGGCGTCCTCACGCTTCGAACAACCGAACATCACCGCAGGCACAGGGTTTGCCGCGGCATCCATCCACGCGCGTTCGGTCGCCGCATCGAGCATCGTGAGGCGCGTTCCGCGCAATGGTGAATTACGGCGACGAATCCCTTGACGAGCATAAGCGGACTCATTTTCGAGTGCCAAAATGCTCGTAAATGGCGTCATGAGTCCATACTCGAGGCCAATTTCCACAATCTTGCCCCGAATTTCATCCGGGTCGGTTGCTTCGCCCAGCAATCGTCGAATTTTTTCGGCCGCCCATAACCTCGGTACGAGAGACGTCGTCGGTCCTTGCATCATCGTGATCGGATAGGTGCGCGAAAAATCTTTGCCCCCGACGCGTCCCTTCACTGTCGCTTCTTTGGGAAGCGCATGATGCGTCCGCGCGATGAGCATCACCTCTTCGCCCCGCGAGATCTTGCCGCTTGCCGTGATCATGGCCTCGTCGAGTCCCGCACCTAGATCGATGGACAGTTCAGTAATCGTAGGCGTCTTGATGGCGCTCGCTAGACGCAACACTTCACTCGTTGCGGTTTCTGTTCGATCAATGCGGAAACTCTGACCGCCACCTTGTCGCGCGAGTTCACGCAAGAGACCCAAATTGCTTTGAGCACCAACGGCTACCGTGAACAAACGTGCCCGCGAAGTGGAGAACGATCGACGAAGCCGCTCGGACAAACGATCTGCCGTGACCTCTCCCGATGTTGCCAACCCATCGCCAATGTAGACGACCGCCGGCTGTTCCGTACCGTGAAGCCGCCCGAGAGCTGCATCGAACATGGCTCCGAGATCCGTCGCTCCAGCGGATGCATGCTCGGCAAGTTTGCCCAAGGCGGACGCAATTTCCTTGTCGGTTGCTTCGGCCAAACCGTCCTTGGGCCACAGAACGACGGGCGCCGAATCGATCGCAATCAGTACGAATTTATCTTTCTTCGACAATGAACGAAGCGTGGCTTCGGCGGCCACAGCTTTTTGCTGGCGCACGGCTTCGTCGCCAGATGCCGAAGTGTCGACGACGACGGCCACGTCTCCTGGAGGCTCGGGAATCGTGGACCAAGCGATATCTGGTACGTAACGCGCCATCACGTAATCGGCACGATCGCTTCCTGCGGACCAACGTCCCACTGTCAGTGGTTCGCGTTTGTCTTTCTCGATCGGCGTCGCCTCGATTTGGAAATCAGCACGTGGCAAGTACCCACTGCGCCGCATGGTCACTCGACGTCCGCGATCTTCGACGACAGCATCCGCCAAACTCGAAATACGCATTTTCGGGCCTACAGTGCCCAAATCCACTTCGAGCGAGAACTCGCCAATTCGCGATGGTTCGTCCGAGCGCATCGGGTAGAGGTACTCGAGTTTGCCTTCTTGAGATGGCAACACTTCGAGGTAACGCAAGACGACTCGTCGCGATCCAGACGCCGGTATTGGGTAGATACGCGAACGGTACGTGTGACCATCGACCCATTCGAGTAGCGCTGGCGAATGTCCACTCGCAACGGCACGCGAATATTTCGCCGCGGCCTCTTTGCGTTCGGTGACTTCACCTTCAACGAGCACGCCATCTGTTTCGACTGCAAACGAAGTGACGATCGCTCTATCGGGAACGCTGAACCAATACCAACCTTCGAGCACGCCACCGCCAGGATTGCCGAACGTTTGGTCGACTTCGGTTTCGGCGAGGCCATCGCGAATCACGGCGCGTACCGATTGACGACTAATCTCGAGCAGCTTTGCTTTGGCTCCTACGTCACTGGGCGACACGCCGTAGATACGGCCTGCACCGCTGTCACTTCCGGAAAGCGGACGACCGTCCCCCATGCCGCCGGTCCAATCGTCCCAAAAAACGACGGGTTTGACGGTGGGTTTGTCGGATCCCTTGATTTCGACTTGTTCACCCGCGTTGACTTCTACCCGCCCGCCGGGAGAGGTGACTACCGCAAGACCACGGGTGACGACGACGCGGGTTTCCGCACCATTGTTCACGATCGACAAACCCGCATCGGCAGCCGAAACCGTGACAGAACCCGCTTTGTGTTGGAGTGCGGCCCGTTCGGACGGTGGTGCGTCCAGCCAAACTTCACCGGAAACGATTTCAGCGCCGTCGAGGAGCAACTTGACTTTCGTATCGCTGCGCAGAAACAGCGACGATCCATCGCTGAGACGTACGAGCGCGCGTGCACCACCGCCCGTGGATACGTCGGCGCCTTGAGGCAGCGCGACGCCCGAGATCAACGTGGTGGAACGTTCACCATCGGTGAGACGTACTTCTCCAGCGGCAAGTTCGAGACGCGCGTCGACGACGCCAGCGCGCACCGGGGGCACTCGTTGCGTCAAGACAAACACGGATGCGCAGGCGATCAGAACCAAGAGTCCAAGCACGGCGCGGGCCGACATGGGGTTGCTTTTCCAGTACGTCTTGAGCCGATCGAGAAAGCTGGTCATGTTCACTCCGAGGTCCGCAGAAGCCAGGGGATACGAAACAGACGGCCGTAAGTTCTCATCCCCCAGGACAAACGGAAGGGACCATAATCGGTTGATCGCGAGTGGGAGGAAAGAAGTTTTCTTGCAATCGTGAGGTGAGGCGTGTGATTGCCACGCGTAGACATGACCGACGGGGCGGTGCTAGCGTGGAATCAGATGAAGACCGTGCCACGTGAAATGGTCGGGCTGCTCCGGTACCGACGGCAATTCCTCGCCGAGGACCGTCGACAGATGACCATCGTGATCCTGCTGTCGACGCTGGTGCTCGGTTTATCCGTGCGAAATGACTTTGTTTTATTGCGCGACACGCCGGCGTTCTATTTGCTCATCACGGTCAGAAGTGGCCACATGTTGTTGACTCTCTTTTCGGTCATCCTGCTCCGCGAGAGTCCATCGGTACGACGTCTCGAACGAGCTGGCGCACTTTGGAACATCGGAACGGTCGGGCTCATGGTGGCGGTGGGGATAACCCGCATTTCGACGCACGAATTGCAAGGTCCGCTTCTGGCAGCGATCGTCGCTCTGTGCATTTTCTATTTCGCTCAGCGCGGAATGCTCTGGTCGCGCGTCATTGCCGGTTTTGCCATTTCAGGACTCCTGATCTCCCGATTACTGAATGTACAGGCAAACATGTCGTCGAGCGCACGGACGACGGGTATTTTGTTGTTGATCCTATTGAACGTCATTGGTATCGCGACTGCACGTTCTTTCGAGCAGCAACGACGCAAGCGTTATGAGGCCGAACGACAGGAAAGGCGTGCTCGCCTTGAATTGATCGCCAAAAATCGCGATCTGGCCGCACAAAAGGAACGTGCGGAAGCATTGTCCCGAAGCCGGACGGCATTCCTTGCCGCGATGAGCCACGAATTTCGCACGCCCATGAATGCCGTCATCGGCCTTTCCGACTTGCTCGCCAGTGCCCCGCTTGCACCCGAATATCACGATCACGCCTGCACGATTCGCGACAGCGCGACTTCGCTGTTGTCGCTTCTCAATGATATTCTCGACTTTACGAAAATCGACGCTGGAAAACTCGCGCTTTCGCCCGCCCCATTTGATCTTCATGCTCTCGTTGTTTCGATTCTGAACATGATGCGACCGGCGGCAATCGCCGGCAATATCGAACTTTCAAGTCAGATATCGCCTCAAGTGCCTCTTTTCGTCATTGGTGATGATCTACGCCTGCGACAAGTGCTGGTGAACTTGTTGTCGAATGCCATCAAGTTCACGTCGAAAGGCTCTGTCCGTTTCGTCGTCACGGCACGAGCACTCGGCGACGCCATATATGAAATTGGGTTTATCATTGAAGACAGTGGAGCAGGCATGTCGCCCGAAGTGATGGGGCGGTTGTTCGTTCCTTTTGAACAGGGGGATGGTGGTATTGCGCGCCGTTATGGCGGAACAGGATTGGGATTGGCAATTAGCAAACAGATTATCGTCGCCATGGGTGGCGACATTCATGTCGAAAGTCAAGAGGGCAAAGGGTCGAAGTTTTCGTTTACCGTTCGACTTGCGGAATCGGAGGCGCACGAACAGTCCAGCGTTCCTAGCACTCGAAGGATCCAGCGAAATCCTCGGCGCCTGGCAATCCTCGTCGTCGACGATTTACGGATCAACCGCACCGTGGCTCGCGTCGTTCTTGAAAGATTGGGATACGTCGCAGATTTCGCCAATGACGGGCATGAAGCAATCGACGCCGCGACGAAGATAGATTATGACGTCATTCTCATGGACTTGCAAATGCCCGGAATGGGCGGCATCGAAGCGACGAAATGCATCATGGAGCAATTCACCGGTAAACGCATGCCCCAAATCATTGCGATGAGTGCGAGTGCATTCGAGGAGGATCGGGCCGCGTGTCGAGCCGTTGGTATGCGTGATTTTATTACCAAACCCATTGATATCGAGAGGCTAAGAAGCGTGCTCGAGCGTGTATCGCGCATTGCGATGCCTTCCTCGCCCGATCTATCCGTTGCCATCGCAGTCGACCTTGCGCCGC
>JANORL010001017.1:0-2654 GCA_031415295.1 Polyangiaceae bacterium
CCCCCTCTTCGTAATCGACGATCACTTCGACTCCAACGCGTGGATGAAACACAGCACCCTCGCCAACACCCGCAAAAACCTGATTGACGCGCACCCAGCACGATGTTGGTTCTTTGCCATGACGAGCGGCGTCGGTATCCCAATGAAACTTCACGCGAACGCATCCAATTTCAGCGCCTGGCGGTCCTCCCACGTGAATCTCGGCGCCCTTCGTACTCGGTTCCGAAGTGACAAACGCGGTTTGCGAACCTTGAACGCGCGGTTTGGGTGTGACACGCGCGGGCCTGTAGCGTGATTCAGCCATTGCGCCATTTTTCCCTCGTCGCGCACATTCGAACGTGGTCGTATAGGGAATTCCCGAAAGAGGTACCAACGTTGCCGCACCAGGGGCTAAAACTCCGGATTGCTCGGCGCGCACATCAATCTTCGTGACTAGATATTCGCCGTCGTATCGTGGTTGCGGATGTTCGAGCACGAAGATGGATCCTGCAAAGAGAGTTCGACACGAGCTATCTCCAGCCGCATAGCTCGCTTCCACTTCGAGTCGATCTAGCGTGGCCGCAGCAAGGGTCTTACCCATTGCCACTGTTTCGGTGTAGCGCCCTGGATACTCGTGAGCGACAAGGTCGGCACCCGATGGTCGTGCTGGCTCAGCCACGGACATGTCGAGCGTTGGCTGTTTCCAGTTGTAATCGAGTAGCGAAACTTTACGTGCCCGCATACGCGCGCCCAGCTTCATGGATTGAACGGCGCGACCTTTGATTCCGGGGCCCAGTGCAACAAATGGATCGAGACGCGAGCGACCCGCATCCTTGTCGGATAATACCAACAGACAATTGCTGTCCCCATTCTCATAATGGAACGAAATCCCCTCTTCTTCCAAAAGTCGACTTACGAATGCGTAATCGCTTTCATTGTATTGAACGCAGTAGCCGCGCGTGGCGACGTCGTCGATGCGCGAGGCATCCGTGACGCGCCAAGTATACTGTTCTTTCGCTGTGACAAAACTCGTGCTGTCTCCGCTGTCGGGCGTAACAGTCGCCCCCGCGGCCAAGGCTAACTCTGGATCGCCTTGTAAAACGGCATCAATGATTTGCCGGGTCGTCTTCTCGAGGAAAATTCGGCAACGAGTGCGGTGCATGGCGCGCACGAGCGGCGGAGTCAATATCAATCGAATCATCGTGCCAAACGGCACAGTCCCAAGTTCCTCAGCCTCGACGATGATCCCATGCACGACGCGATAAGATGGATCGGTCGTCGTAGTAAAGCGCAAAGTTGCCCGCATCTGCACGAGCTCGTCCGGATCGAGTTCGGCGGTGACCTCGCGGGCAAAGGCTATGATCTCATATCGATAGAGCGTCGACATGGCCTCGGTTCCACGAACGGACACGACACGTAGGTGACTCCAGGGGCCACGAGGTCCAGCGGCTTTCTCCCAAGCAAATGCGATGTCGTACTGATCTGGATCGTCACCTCCCGTCAGCTTCTGTAGACCATCACGCGCTTGATCGACGACCCCGTTGTCCTTCCAGGTGCCACGACCCAAAGCGGTAGCGCGTTCCATGCCGCCAGTAAACGAGGGGAGGGGATTGCCGGAAATTTCAGCTACGTCACGCCTGGCGACGTCGGCAATGGCCGCTGTACCGCGCTGAGCAACCTCCCGCGCGGCTGATGCTACTGGGACAACCTCCTGTCCTGCCTGCGCGACCTTCTCGATCTTTCGTTCCATGTGCTCCCGAGCCGCGCCCTCGAGTTCTTCGACGGCAACCTTGCCGGTCATACGCGCCGCATCCTGCCCAGCGTTCTTGACAAACGACATCTGTGTTCTCCCGCGCCCTCCGAGGCAAACCGGCCCGGACAAATAGCACCGTAAAGCGGTTTATCGCCGAAGTGAAGAAGTTTTTTGTGAAAACGGGTTCTAGCGGTGCAATATATCCTTCGAGTTCCTGCGCGAGCTTCAACACCGCTCCCAATCTGATCCACATCCCGGCCAAATGGAGATCCACGTGCGCCGGCAAACGGACGCCACGAGCGGCGCGATAGTGATTCAGCTGCGTCTCGTGGCTAAGGCTCGTGGTACGTCGCGACGCACCGGCGACGAGGCCGCCAGGAGGGTAATTGGCGGGCGGATACGGCTACTCGTATATACGTCCCATGCAACGCGTCGCGTAAAACCCTCACGCAACGCAGGACAAACGCCAGGGAATGGCGCCATGCACCGCGGGACGGTACACTGGCGACTCGTAGAAGCCTGCCTAAACATAAAAAGCCTCCCACAAAGAACCATAAACGCGTTTGACTCGTCATAAACACGCCTCCCGTGGCCAATGAAATGGCAATGAAATGGCTCCCGTTCGTCGCCTTGAACCAGCGAACGTTATGTACGAGTCGAACAACCCAACCACGTGCAGGTTTGACCGTCAAGCAAACGTCTTCGCAGGTCGGACGAGAAAAGTCCTATGTATGCCACTTATCAAAAGGTGCGAGTCGTGAACGAAGTAATCAGCTCCCCCCTGCGCGCGCGTGATGGCACCGAGCGCTCGCACGAGAAAAGTTCTTCGGCTCCGTAAGGTTTGTCCAAGACCAACAACGCCGCGATGACCACGCAGAGCGACTTCGTCGCTCCGAACGCACGTTGTGGATCGTCGTGTCAA
>JANORL010001018.1:0-2792 GCA_031415295.1 Polyangiaceae bacterium
ACCGGCGATATCACACGAAGACACCCATGCAGCAGGAAACCATGCAGCAGGATTCTAGCTCATTGCTCATCATCGCCGTCGTCGGCATCGTCCTGTTTGTCGTCATCGTCGCGGTGCTGTGGTTCCGCAACTCCAAGATTGCAGACGAGTTGGACAACGCAGAGACGGAGCGAGATGCAGCCCGCGAGCGGGCTCGGCAACAGCAAGTGCTCGTTCAGCAACTGCAAGCACAAAACACTGCGCTCGATGCTGAAAACAAGAAGAAGCTCAACTGGCTCGATACGGCCGACCAACACCGTAAGGCGCTCGAAGAAGAGTTGAAGATGCGCCCCAAGGTCGAACGGAGCGTTTATCGAATCCTCACGCTAGGCATGAAAGCCACCGGAAAAAGCTCGCTGACGCTGAAATGGGCCAATCCGCTCGTGGACCTTGGAACCATCGAAGGCACGAAGATGGAGCGGTACGAGCGAACAGTGAGCCTCGTCAAAGGCCGAGAAACCTACACAGAACACGTGTTCGAGCTGTACGACTGGGGTGGTGAACACATCGTCGATGCGCAAGCGCAGCTCGTGCGTGGCGAAATCGACGGCCGCAAAGGCGACATTCACGGCATTCTCATGGTGGTGGACTTGGGCGGACGTGACGCTCGACAAGTCGACGAACACCGCATTGCGGAACAAATAAGCATGTTCAACCCGCATGCGCTCCAATTTTTTCTGACCACGGATATCGTCAGGTCCTGCAAGACGATTGTGCTTTTCATCAACAAGAGTGATCTGATCCCTGGTCCCCCAGCACACGCCGAAGCGCACGCCCAGGAATACTTTTTCCCGCTCATTCAAGCGTTGCGCGCATATGCCAACAAACTCGAGGTGAGGGTGATGGTTGGGTCGGCCAGTTTCGGGCATTCAACACATATTCTGTTTTCGCACTTCGTGCAGCAGATTTTACCAGAATCCGCCTACGATCAACAACTCGTCAGGGGCGTCAAAGGCGCCGAACCAAGACGGCGTACGCAAACAGTTACACCGGGAATCAATGTCGCTCAAGTTTTGCAAGGTCTTCCCGCCCCATCGAATGGACAACGCGGCAATGCACCTCCGGCGCCCGCAAATGCACGCGTTGCGCCCAATGCGCCGAATGCGCCGAATGCGTCGCCTTCGCTCCCAATACCAACACGGCAAGCGACCATGAGAGTTGGGCCATCCAATGGGGACCAATTGCTCGAGGCGACGATGCCTTATAAAAACACAAATCCGCCGCTTCCGACGCGAAAAGCTTGACGGGAGGACGCTACGATGAATGCGATGGATTTTTCAAAAAAGCAGTATCAAGCGCCCACCTACAGAATCGAACCGGATGAGGCGTGGTTTCATTTCTTGCACGGCAACGTTCCGGGGCACGAGATTGATTTCATTTACCACCCCGAAGTGCCGCAAAAGCCGCTGACGAGGCAGCATGTGAACCATTTGGTTGGGCTGCTCAAGTTCATCGAGCCGCGTCAAGGAATGGCGTACGCGTTTGCGATTGTAAACCTTTCATTGGGCGATTCACAATACGAGCCAGGGCATGGCGGGGTCGCGTTCGTGTTCGGGCTGCGGATCAAAGGCGCCTACGATCATGCAGGAAGGAACGATCCACCTTTTTGCCATGCTGCCGCGCTCATCAATCGACATTTGGATGCTGAAACCATTTATGGAGTATCGGCGCAATTTTATCAAAAATTGCTACCGGATGAAGAATCGCGCGTCGAAGGAAGCGGCTGGTATCACACGTATGTGGACAAGGCGCAAAACGAAGATGCGCTGCCCAGTTTGCTTCGAGGGTACGTGCAAGACTTCGCCGATGTTCTGTACACGCCGCCGCCGAGCCGATTGACGTTGCGGTGGACGGTCGAGCCTCCGTTGGGCGAAAAAGCCAAGGTACCTCGGCGCATGGTGGTGGTGTATCCGGACAAGGCAGATTTTGCGGCGTTGACCTATTGCATGGCCCGTATTGCCGGCGTGCTGGTCGAATCGGATTTGCGATGGACGGCGATATCGAATGGTCGCGAGTCGGACATTGCGGGGGGATTGGCTGTACGGTTCGTCCCGCGGCGGGAGGCGGAAAATGCACCGGAAGACGTGGTGCTTTTGTATTTGGAGCAGGTACCAGAAGATCCCGCGGAAATCGCGCAGTTGTTCGGGATGTTTCCGGCGCGGCAATCGCGATTGCCTGAATTGCGGGTGAACATTCCGTTGGCACCTCCAGCGCCCATGAATGAAGTTGCACATGGATCGGCGCATTCAGGTGACGTTCCGGCCACGATGGACGTTGCTAGATCCGCGCCTTCCATACCGGGCTTGGGCGTCATTGAAAGAACGGATGGTTTCGACGTAGCATTGCCGCAGCGCGATGTGCTGAAAGATCTGCGGAGGAAAGAGCGTAAGCAATCAAGGGCGATGATCGCGTGGTTTGTGGTGTCTTTGCTGTTGATTGGCGGTTTTGCGGCGGTGTGGATTCTTCGTGCACCACGAGACCCCAACGAGATGCTCGATTCGGCACAGCCGGTACAAGGTGCCGTGTCGGTAGCGCCGCCGGGACGAACCAATGCGCCGCCGGTGGTTACGAATTCGGCTGCGGTGCAAGGGGCGGGATCGACGAGTGCGCCGACGACGACGGGCAAGCCGGGGAAAACGGGTAAGCCGGCGACGACGAAGACGACGAAACCAACGCCGACGAAGGATCCGCTTGACTACTAGATGTGCATCCCAGATGTCCGTGTGAGTTCACCCCGACGCCCCTCGTTAAAC
>JANORL010001019.1:0-1708 GCA_031415295.1 Polyangiaceae bacterium
ACCGAAACCCATCGTCCATCGTCCTTCTCACGTTAACGCTCGTAGGTACCGGATGCAGTCCAGCGCGTAGTCCGGCCGTCGCTTCCACGGAGGCGACGACTTCTACAGCCACGGAAAAGGACCCTTCCAAATCATCGATTGATGCAGCGAAGGTCCAGGAATCCGATGCCGATTCCAATCTATCTACAGACGAATATGAGGCGTTCGGCGTACCGTCCATTCAAAAGTTGTGGACCGTTACGGATTATAAAGCGGCCATAAAAGCATTGACCGCAATGTTCAACGAAAATCCGGCGGCTTTACCGCGATCTGCCAGCAAACATTCTGGCGCGGTTTTTCGTCGTCTGGTAGCGCGAGAAAATTTGGCCCTTTACGCCAATCCCGATGTGCCCTGGAGTATCCGAAACTCGAGTGTCGTCGACCTCAACGAAAACATCGCCAACATCAGTCAACTCTATCTGCACTCCTTTAACAACGGCGTTCGTGTCGAGCGCGAGTTGCTCGAATTGGCCATCTACCAAGCGCACTGTTCCCTCCTGTTGTGGGCCACCGTGGAAGAAGTCGCAGCCGGTATTTATCAGAAGAATGCGGGCTACGCGGCACGAATGGCTGGGCTGGACGAGATGAACGTCGGAACCGCCCGGTCATTGGGGGGCATGGTGACGATGTTGGCCGATCGCGAAAGTGTTCAATTGCCCGACATGCTTTGGTATGCCCGGGAACTGATGACGATCGTGCCCAATCTCCTCGGGCGATTAAAACCGTCGCAACAAGCCGAACTGCGACAGCGGATCGATAACCTTGCAGCGTCGGAGCCCCAACCGGAACTCGCAAAACAACTCAAGGCACTCAGCCGTGCCGCCGCGCACCCTATGGCTCACGTCCTGCCGCAACCAAGCAATATGTCCGACGCACCATAGCCGTAAACGAGCGATTCAACATGCGCGCTGAAACGCGCACGTTGTCGTTACGGCGTTTTCGGCGTTTTCTTCGCGACGGGTCGATCGGGAATGATGGTGTGAATCTCGACTTCGCTCATGCCATCAATCTTGAACATACGCTTCAAGTTGGCTAACTCGAATTGGGCCACGCGTCCCAGCGCCGTGCGTACGCGTTCCAGCAATACGACGTTTGCTGCTGGCCCTGCCGCGGCATCGATATCCGTCTTCAATGCCGCTGCTGCTTCGCGAACACGTTGGGCATACCCTTGGCATACCGCCGGGGTCAGTTTCGGATGCAATGTTCGATCGTACAGTTTGGCCAGCAGCTCCATACGAGTTGGCTGTCCGGTTGTATCGTTTTCCGTGTAATACCCAGCGCCGCCTGGATACATCAGCGCCAAATACCGATCATTGGCCGGCCTTCCCACATCGTTCCACGTTTCGTCGTAGATACGATTGAGCACGCCGTCTGCGTGATCGTTTCCCGCATTGAGGGCCGCATGCAACGGACCCAGGACCTCGCGAGCAATCTGCAATTCTTGCTCGGTCGCTTTCACCATAGCCAGGACCGGACCAATACAGCTTTCCGCACGTTCTTGAATGGTCCCGCCACGCGCCCTCGATTCATCCAGCGATTTGTTTGTATCCTTGAAAATCTCGTCGACCGCTGCTCCTGCTCGAATCACGTCACCCATCGAGAATCACCTCCAATGTGCCAGACGGTACTTCCGAGCGACGTGAACGGACAAATTTTTGTGTACGATTTC
>JANORL010001020.1:0-11824 GCA_031415295.1 Polyangiaceae bacterium
TCAATGGTTACGTTTACGTGATTGCCGCCGATTGCAATACGGTTTATTTCGCCACGGCAAAACAAGATAGCGGCGCAGGAGAAGACGCGGTTTGGCGGGTTTCGGTTGACAAGGGGGTGGTCGATACGCTCCCGAAACCACCCGGTAATGATGTGGGCGGCGTTGAAAGTATCGTTGTTGATAACCTGAAGGTGTACTGGACAGACTTTCGAGGTGTAGGTATATGGGTGAAGGGCTCGTCCGAGGCTACGAGAATTCCTACGGATCCCGGTTACAAGGCAGTGGGGCTCGCGATTGACGGTCCCGATTTGTATTGGTCCGAGTATTCTCTCGACTTGGGGAAGGGCCGAATTCGCCATGCTAAGGTGACGACGTCCGGTGCAACGGCCGATGGGAATCCTACAGAATATATCGGTTTTCCCCTTCAAATCGCCTTGGATAAGGCGAATATCTATTGGATCGACGCACCAACGATGGGTTTGCATAGTATCAAATGGATAGCTCGAAACGACCTGGGTAAATTGCCACAAATCCTCTTGACTGCGGCACAGGACAAGAAATTCAGCGACGCCATTCATACAGATGGGGCAGATTCTTACGTCTATTTCATTGAGGACATTGACGGAAATGGCACGACATACCGGGCGTCGAAACCTCCTGGCGGCGTTCGCGAAGCAATTGCAGCTCAATCGTTCAACGAACAGTGGCTGGTTGGTGATCCCAAACGAATTTATTTGGTGACTCCTAAAGATGGAATTTCAATTGGGACCGCTCAAATTGATTGGGTAGCTAAATGACTTCCCCTGACGCCAAAGCGCCCAATCTTCGCCCTGGCGACGTCATTGGCGGTAAATATCGCATCGAGCGAATCATTGGCCAAGGCGGTATGGGCATCGTCGTTCGCGCGCGTCATACATTGCTCGAGCAAGACGTTGCCATCAAGGTGTTGGCCACCGAATTAGCCGCGGATCCACAATATGCCGCGCGATTTCTTCGCGAAGCGCAAACGGCGGTGTCGATCAAAGGCGAACACGTCGTTCGGGTGCTCGATGTGGGGACGCGTGAAAATGGTACGCCGTTCATCGTCATGGAATACCTCGAAGGCCAGGACCTCGCGGCCATCATTGAAACTGCCGGACCTTTGCATATCGCCGATGCCATCGATTACGTACTTCAAGCGTGCGAAGCTTTGGCCGAGGCACACGTTGCAGGCCTCACCCATCGCGATATCAAACCATCGAACCTTTTTCTCGCCAAACGATCCGACGGGTCACCTCTCGTTAAATTGCTTGATTTCGGCATTGCCAAGCCAGCGTCCGCCACCGACACTCGACTCACGGCTACGGGCGCGGCAATGGGATCGCCAAGCTACATGTCGCCCGAGCAGGTACGAAGTGCCAAAAATGTCGACCATCGTTCCGATATTTGGTCGCTTGGCGCGTCATTGCACGAACTTTTGACGGGCGAGCCGCCATTTCGTGCCGAAACGTTTCCTGCACTTTGTGCAGCCATCATTGCCGATGAACCTACGACGCTACGCGAAAAGCGTAAAGATGCACCATTGGAACTCGAAAGTGTGATTTCCAAGTGTCTCGAGAAAAAATCTGAAGGTCGTTACTCCGACGTCGGCGAGCTGGCTCGAGCCCTCGCGCAATTCGGTGGACCATCCGCTCAGATTTCTGTCGAGCGGATCACGAAAATCGTGAGTCCTGGTGGCGTTGTCGTTGCCGCAGCACCGCCGGCTCGAGTTTCAATCACGTCTTCGCCAGGAATCCATGCGTCGGCGTTTGCCGCGACTGCGGCGTCGACGAGCGTGAATCTTCCAGAATCGCCGGTAGCACGTCGGCGTTCTCCCGTCATTTTCGTTGCGGCTGGAGTGTTGGCCGTGTTTGTTGTGGCGGGCATTTATCTCACCATTCGAGAAAAGCGCGAGGAAACGACGTCAAATACAAGTCAATCGACGACCATGGACGCTCCAGCCAAACCAGGTTCCACGAGCGCGTCGAGTGTTGCGCCGGTGATTGTTCCCGCAGGCAACTCGGCCAATCTACCCGGCTCATTGACATCGGCTGATGCCAGCGTGCCATTGCCAGCGACGGCGGCGCCCACTGTTGCCCCATCGAATTCAATAGCGATCACTGCGTCTCCAGTTGGCTCTGCCAAACCTGTGTCAACGAAGCCGACGAAGAAAAACCCTACCTATGATCCGTTTGCCGAACAGCATTGATTGGTTGCGCTTCGTGCGCTCGTTTGCGCTGTCGTTCGCTTGCGTGGCCACGTTCGCGTCTGTTCATGCGTTTGCCGAGCCGACTACCGCCGAACGTGGATTGGCATCCGCGTTATTCGAGCAAGGTCGCACGCTCATGGGCGACGGCAGGATTGATGAAGCGTGTATCAAACTTGCAGAAAGTCAGCGTTTGGACCCTGGTGGTGGAACGCTTTTGAATTTGGCCTTGTGTCATGAAAAGCAGGGCAAAATCGCTACGGCATTGACTGAATTTCGTGAAGCACGGGCCCTGGCCAAAAAAGATAATCGTCGGGATCGCGAATCTGCAGCGGATGGTGAAATCGCGAAACTCGAACCATTACTTTCCAAAATATCCGTCGTCGTATCTACGGACGTGAAAGTCGCCGGTATTACAGTAGAAATCGATGGTTTGGTTTTGCCGGAAGCCACGTGGGGCACGCAATTTCCTGTAGATCCTGGGACTCGTAACATCATTGTGAAAGCACCCGGATATCGTGACTGGACATCCGCCATTGAAGTCGGGAACACGGCAAAGACGACGGATGTAAACGTTCCAAAACTCGAAAAAGCCGGTGCTGGCAGTTTGTCCACGCCTCCCGTGGCGACGACATCTTCTTCCGTGACACCACCAATCAATGGTTCGTCGGCGCCCCCCATTTCGCCACCACCGGTGACTGAACGGGATATGCCGATGAGTCCGGTGCGTAAAGGTGGTTTTGTCGTTGGTGGTATTGGATTGGCACTTGTAGGTGTTGGGGCCATTGCGGGTGGCGTCGCCATCCATAATAAGAACCAAGCCAATGAAGTATGCGCTGGGCTTGTTTGCGCCGACGAGGACGCTGTCAATCTCAGCAAACAGGCCGTTGCCCTCGCGAATTTGTCGACGGCGACGTTTGCCGTTGGTCTTGCAGGTTTGGCCGTGGGAACCGTCATGGTCGTCATGGCCCCCAAAAATGTGCCACAAAAGGTGTCACTGTCCGTCGGCCCCCAATTCATTTCGGTGACGGCTACGTTCTGACCACGAGGCAATGCTGTAGTGAGCACGGAAAACGACGAGCAGCTTGACGCGGATAACGACGAGCAAACCGGTCCGGCATTGTCGACAGCTCCAACGCTTGCCTCGACGCCCCATCGAATGCGATCGCACACGCCGAGGCCTCCGACCGGAGCCGCGCTTTTGCGTAATGATGCCGGCGCATCCGTTGGCGGTTATGATGCGCCCCCGCCCTCTGGCACAGGACCGCAAGTCGCTACGCCGCTCTTATTCGTTTGCGATGAATGCTGGTGGACGTTTTCTGATGGATCGCAACTCGTTTGCGCTTGTGAACGTCCGCGCCCCGTCGAAGGCTGGGCCGCAATGCCGTATTTGTTTCGTGGGCGATATCTGTTCGTCGAACTTCTCGGACGCGGCGGTATGGGAGCCGTTTTTCGAGCCTACGACCAAGCATCGAAAGATCGACCATGGGTTGCCGTCAAAGTCATTCGGAAAGGTGCACCTGACTTCGAAAGTACGCTCACGGAAATGTTTCGCCGCGAAGTTGCCGCGGCGCAGATGCTTGCACAGCACAAACAGTTCTTTGTGGACGTACTTGGATTCGACGACGTCAAACCAGCCTATCTAGCGCTCGAATATGTTCCTTGGCAAACGCTGGAGGAACTCGTGGCTTCGCTTCCGCCCATTGAACGGCGATTGCCTTCCGTGCAAGTCGCCCGCATTGGTGTGGCTATTCTTCGCGGATTGGCGAAAATGCATTTTCATCGCATTGTGCATCGCGACATCAAGCCGGCCAATATTTTCGTACGTTATGTGCCGGAACGTGAAGGGTACGATGTAAAAATCACGGATCTGGGTCTTTGGGCGTTTGCCCAAGTTCAAGGTGAATCCGATTCCTTGTCGCTCATTGGGCGTCCAGGCACGGCCGGCACGCCGCTTTACATGAGTCCCGAGCAATCGACGGGTGAACCGGTGAGCGCCGCGTCAGACGTGCATTCTGTCGGATCGCTTTTATGGCAAATTGCTACGGGAGATGTGCCGTTTCCCGCTCCCAAAGACGGATCACTTCACGAAATTATCGAACAACGGGCAAAAACGTTGCGTCAGACGCTCGAGCGCCCGAAATACATGCCCGAGCGGCTTTTTCGCGCGTTGTCCAAGTCTCTGGCATTCGATCGTGAAAATCGCTGGACGTCGGCCAGCGAAATGCGTAAGGCATTGGAAGCATTCGTTGAAAAATATCAAATCGAACGTATGCGCGACCTCGATGGAGCGCTCGAACGTATCGACGATTTGCTGGCTCGAGTGACGAGTTTACGTGTCAAAATGACACCAATGCGGGATGTCCTCGAACGACTCGCCTTGTTGGCCGCGGTGCTTCGAGAAGCGCGCGAGCAACGTAGGGAGGCCGAACCTGGCGTATTACGCACGATTGCCAAAAATACCGAAGTGCAGCTGGAAGAAATTACTAGTGAATTGGGAGCATTGGCCGAGTGGTTGCGGGTGCTTGGCCATAAAAAGGGGACAAGCCTGTTACCACCGCCTCCTCGTGATAGTCGTCCACGCCAGTCGTCATCGTCAGATGAAGCGGACGTTGATAGAGCGGATCGGCCGCGTCATTCAATGCGGCGTCTAGCTCCCGTGAGCGATATTCGTGTGCACATTCTGTGGGCGATTGCGCTCGTGCTGGTGGCAATCGTCATTGGTCTTTTCGTGTTACGTCCAGGTGGCTGACGAAGCACCATGAATTCAAGAAATAATTACCCGACCACGTAATCGGATCGCCCATGTCGACGACTTGGGCCACCTGCCGATGCCGAGGTGACGATCCACGCGACGACGGAAGCGGAAGTTGTCACGGCCCAGGGAGCGAGGGGCGTGTAACGCTTATCTCTTTGCATACAGCCGTCTCCCTCGGCGGAGGATCGATTTTCCCCTTTTTACCTCGTCACGTGCGGCAGAGGGCGGATAATGTGGAGCGTTGATATGTGCAACGGGTAGCGTGGCGTCAACGGTCGTGTGTGGAGGTATGCAATGAACAAGCGACGAGTAAATGGGTGGGCCGCCATTGGTCTTTGGTTTGGAACGTTCGTGATCGTGGGTTCTGGATGTGCGGCGGGTAATGAACCGTCGCTCGGAGAGGGGGGTGATGACGGAACGTGGGGTGGCGGCGCGTCGACTTCCTCCGGAATGGGCGGTGCCGGGGGAAGTTCGTCGAGTTCTGCGTCGAGCAGTAGCAGTGGCAAGCCGTGTGGTGGTCCTGAAATATGCAATGGGAAAGATGACGACTGCAACGGTGCTATCGATGATAATGTTAATGGAAGTTCCTGCAACACTGGGCTCATCGGCGTGTGCGGGGTGGGGGCGATCGACTGTCAGAATGGTTCGCCCATGTGTGTAAAGAAAAACGATCCGATGCCTGAAGTGTGCGATAACCTTGACAACGATTGTAATGGTCAAGTCGATGACGGGAATCCCGGGGGAGGAGATACGTGCATGACGGGAATGCCTGGGCCGTGCGGTCTTGGTGAACTCACGTGTATGATGGGTGCATTCGTGTGCGCGCCGGTCAATCAAGCCGTTGCCGAAGTGTGCGGCGATAGCATCGACAATGATTGCAATGGCGCGGTCGACAATGGATGCGGTATGGGAGGCTCGTGTTCCCACAGTCCATGTGACTACGGGGCACCGCTCCCGTCGAATTGCGCGCCTTGCGTTACGGTCATTTGCGGGATCGACAATTTTTGCTGCACGACGCTGTGGGACTTCACGTGCACCGCAAAGGCTGCGGATATGTGCCCGGGCTGCTGATCCGCACCAAGGGGTCGCTGGTCACGGAGGCGGCAGCATGCAATGGCCGGCCATATCGTAACATTGGCTATTCACGCAGAATCCATTGCATTCTGCGTCTGTAGTACACGCCGTGCGAGCGCAGGCCATCGACACGCATTCGAAGTTCACAAGACAATTTGCATTCGACGTACATGCATTGGGCAAACAACGATGTCCCGGTGAGCAATGTTCCCACCCTTTGCAATCGCCGTCAGACATGCATCCAGGCAAACATTCCGAACCACCACAACTGCATTGCGGAGGATTGCAAATTGTTGTGGGATCCTGCGTTGCACACTCGGTGTCGTTCATACAAGGCACCGGGGGTTCGTAACAGATGCCACATGGGGTGGGAGCGCCCGGTGACAAACAAAATCCCCCATTGGGATCGACACAATCGGCGCTCGTTCGGCATTCTCCCATCCCGAGCATTCCGCCGCCACTCGACGATGAATTGCTCGATGATGAATTGCTCGATGATGAGCTAGTCGAGGACGCACCATTTCCATCGCCACCACTGCCTGCCGCACCGCCAGTGCCTCCACCGATGCTGTTGTCGCACGCGACGAAGGTCAGCTGAGCAAGTGTTGCAAACAAGACGGAGGCTGTGAGTCGTTTCATTGGAATTGCCTTTCTCGAGCGGCGTGAGTTGTTGGCCGCATGTATTGGTTCGTTTTTCACTTTGCATGAATCGAGCCAAACGAAAAGTTTTGTGTGTGAAATCCATCGTGCATCGACGGCAAAAGCCGCTAGAATGGCGCTGCCGCGTTACGATTTGCGGTGGTTCACGGAAGGACGACGGAGATGACCAGCAGAGAGCGTAGTCATTGGGCATGGGGATTCCGTGATCGTTTTCCCGACGATGATATGCGTGACGCTCTTGCGGCACAAGTCGGCGCACTTCTTGACCGCAAATTCAAGAAAAAACCACTTCCGAATATCGACGACGCACGTCTGCCCGAACCTCGCGTTTCTCCCCCAGCCTCTATCCAAGAATACGCATCGACGCATCGCGAGGATCGCATTTTTCATACGTATGGCAAAGCGTATCCTGACATTGTTCGGGCATTTCGCGGGGATTTTGCCAATGCTCCTGATTGGGTCGCTTATCCCCGAACGGAAGACGACGTCGTCGCTGTCCTTGCTCATTGTGCAACCGAAGCCATTGCGGTGATTCCGTATGGCGGCGGCACGAGCGTGGTAGGAGGCGTCGAAGCCATTGTGGGGCAGGGGTATCGAGGCGCGGTTTCACTGGATTTACGGCGTCTCGATCGCGTGCTCGAAATCGATTCCGTTTCGCGTCTTGTGCGCGTGCAAGCGGGAGCGCTTGGTCCCATTCTTGAAGAACAAGTTGCGCCTCATGGTTTTTCCTTGCGGCATTTTCCGCAAAGCTTCGAATTTTCCACGGTGGGTGGGTGGATTGCCACGCGTGCCGGTGGGCATTTTGCGACGTTGTATACCCATATCGACGATCTCGTTTGTTCGATTCGTACGGTTACGCCTGCCGGCGTTTGGGAAAGCAGACGATTGCCGGCTTCTGGCGCGGGCCCGAATCCTGATCGTTTCATGTTGGGTTCTGAAGGCATTCTTGGGGTGATTACGGAAGCTTGGCTTCGCGTGCAAGTGCGTCCTCGATATCGTGCATCCGCGAGCGTTTCGTTTGCTCGGTATGCCGACGGCGTACGTGCTTGTCGCCTTCTTTCGCAATCCGGCCTGTACCCATCCAATTGCCGGCTGCTCGACCATACCGATGCGCTTCTTGGTGGCGTCTTCGTCGATGGCGAAGCGGTACTTCTGGTGGCATTCGAATCGGCAGACCATCCATTGGGACCGTGGCTCGACCGAACCCTCGCCATTCTCACCGGGGAGGGCGGAGTTTGTTCGGACGGACCCGTCCTGCGTGATGATGTTGGTTCGGCGGCCGCTGCAGCGGCGACGTACAAGCAATCGTTTCTCCGTGCGCCGTATATGCAGAGTGCACTCGTTTCTTTGGGCGTTCTGGCCGATACCTTCGAAACGGCGTGCTCGTGGGATCGCTTTGAAGCGCTCGATACGGCCGTGCGGGGCGAAGTTCTCGCTGTTCTGCAAAAAGAATGCGGAGGTGGCGTCATTGGACGGCGTTTTACCCATGTCTATCCTGACGGTCCCGCTCCATATTACACTTTTTTGGCTGAAGCCAAGGAAGGGCACGAACTCGAGCAATGGAAAGCCATCAAAGATGCGGCTAGTCGCGCCATTCTCAACAACGGCGGCACGATTACTCATCATCATGCCGTTGGCCGGACGCATCGCCCCTACTATCATACCGAGCGGCCCGATCTATTCGCGTCGGCACTGGCGGCAGCAAAACGAGCCGTCGATCCGCACGGAATCATGAATCCAGGCGTCCTTTTGAGTGCCGACGAACGCTGATCAATTATCGTTTGGCACGGTAAAAGAAGTCCACGCATTGACCAAAGTGCACCGGACGTAGTACATCTGGTGAAACCATTTTCTCGTGCGTCTTCGATTCGAGTGCTATACCTCGTGACCTATGGGGAAGACGATACATTCTGGGTCGAATACTCGTACTCGATCGCCTGATGTCGTTCGAGGCATTGTCACGGCAATGTTTCTATCGGTCAGCCTCTGCCATTCGGCAGGAGCGCGAGCCATTGAACCACGGCCCATTCCCATTCCCATTCCCATCGAATTGGAGCCAGAGGAAGAAAAGACGTCGGAAACGATCATCGAAACAGGCGTAGGTGCAACCATGCTTTTTGCCACAATCGGGTTTGGCATGGGCATTCTGGCGACCTCAATTGATGCCGAGAGCGAACGTCGACGCGACAACCCGTGTCGCAGTTGCCCTGGAGGATTTAATGACATGCAGCAGGACATGGCCATGATTGCCAACGGATCGTTGCTCAGTTTTCTCGCCTCGGGAATCATTGGAGCTGTAACGACCGCTTATGCTGCTGCTACGGAGGAGGAACGTATCGAGCCATCAAAGAGGAAAAAAGATGTTAAAATTCGAGCCAGCACCGGGGGGTTCGTCATTTCGTTTTAAATCGGTACACCACATCCAAGAGGAGGAATCACGATGAACAATGGGCGTATCGGGTCATTGTGCGTTTGGATGGGAACGTGTACTTTCGTGGTTGGCGCGTGCGTCATCGAAGGAGAACACCTTCCCGACATTCCCACACCAGGCATTCTTTTTGGGGCCGCATCGAATGTACCGCGTTGTGGCGACGGCGTTCGTCATGCAACCGAAGCATGCGACGACGCCAATACACAATCGGGCGACGGATGCGATCATGATTGCGTCGTCGAAATGTGCTTTTCGTGTACCGACGATTCCGCGGTCGGGAAAAGCAGTTGCGGACCAGCATGTAATGATCTTTTGGGACAAACCTGCTTTGAAGGAACGTGCGTGAGTTGCGCAGATGGCCTTCAAAATGGCCGAGAAACTGACGTTGATTGCGGTGGCGAATGCGCTCAGTGCGACGTGGGTCGGCAATGCACAGCGATGGATGATTGCGTGGCCGGATTCTGTTCGAACGGCGTTTGTTGCAATGAATTGTGCGAAGGTACGTGCATTCGGTGCGACCTGCCCGATAGTGCTGGAATTTGTGCTTTCGTTTCCGAGGGGGAAATGCAGCCCGATTCGCCTGTCGCGTGCGATAAAACGTTTGCATGCGATGGAAAAGGCGCCTGCAAGAAATTGTCCGACGAATCGTGTGGCGCGGGAATCGAATGCCTCAGCGGCAAGTGTCTGAACGGTTTGTGTAAGTAACGAGCGGCGAACGTCAATCGCGAACGGGAAAGGCGTCGCGATAATCGCGAATACAACGCATTTCTGGCATTTCGTGCTGGAATCCCGTCGCTTTGCGGAACGCCGTTCCATCGACGACCACAGGATATTTGATGTGACTGAGCGCTCCCGGTGGTAATTTCGGCAATCCAAATCGCCCGAGCATACCCCGAAAAAACGCCTCGGGCAAAGGTATCGTCGAGCGTCCAGCACCCTTGGCAATGACTGATAGCGGTAGCGGAGGAGGTCCAGCCACGTTGTATACGCCGGCCACACGCTTTTCCAGCGTGAGACATATCGCTGTCGTGACGTCCTCTTCGTGCATGAAATGGAACAATGGGTCGAAACCCATTACCATCGGCACACGCTTGCCTCGCAAAAACGTCGCCAGCGTTCCCTGTCCCGTCGGGCCCAACGTGTAGACCATACGCAGCACTGTCGTCACGAGGTTCGGAATGCGCCATAACGCCATGCAAGCATAAAGATCGGCGGCCACGAGATCCGATAATTCGGGAAACGTCGTCACCGCCATCGGAGGATCCTCTTCCACGTGATAAAGCGGCGAATCCGCAGCCGCTCCATAATACGTATGACGTCCAACGAAGATTGCGTGTTCGACGCCCCAATCCCGACAATGCTCGAATACCGCACGCGTTCCGCCAAGGTTGATGCGAAATCGTTCTTCTGTGCGTTCCACCAAATGCGTCACGGTCGCCAAGTGAATGACCGCTTCGGGACGACGCTTGCGAAATACGTCTTCCGCAGCTCGTTTGCGAATGTCGACGTCGTGAAGTTCAATCCCAGCCGGAGCGTCCTTCCACGGCCGGCGATCGATTCCAATGACTTCGTGCCCTTGCTGGAATAAGCGTTTCGCAACGCGTTGACCAAGCACGCCAGAAATGCCGGGAATGAGAACTCTCATCGCTGCTCTCCGTTTTTCCCGTCGAATGTGAAGGACGAGGATCCTCCTTCGGATGCGCCAGACCACGAAAGAGCTTTGCGTCGTCTTTCTCGGCCAATTTCAATGAGTCGCGCAATGCGTTGTTTCACTTGCTCCACATATCCATCAATGACTTCGTCTTCTTCCGTTCCCGAACCGTCGAACATCATCGGTTCGCTATACGTGAGTTCCAAACGAGCTGGAGCCGGAATCGCCAATCCCCAAGGCGTAATGGGAACATAAGGTGCACCAAAAAGTTTTCCCAACGTGACTGAATTGGCAATCGTGGGAATCGCTTCGCCGCCGCCGACGAATCCGAATGGAATGATCGGCGTTTTCGTTTTCATCGCAATACGCATGAAACCCGAACCGAAATGCACCAGCGAATTACGTTCAGGATACAGTTTCGCCGTGCCTCGAGCGCCTTCCGGGAATATCATCAAAAGCCGCTCGTCCGCTAAAAGATGTTCGGCCGTTTCCACGAGACCCGTGAGTTGACCACAACGCGTCGACCACAAGCCCAAGAAGGGCGCGCGCGCCATGAATATTTCGGCCATGCCTTGCGCCAGACGCGGAGGTTCTTTCTCGAAAAAGCACGACGCTAGAACCATCGCCCCGTCGAGCGCTACGCCACCGGAGTGATTACCGACGAGCATGGCGCGACCGCGGGGAGGAACGTATTCGATGCCTTCGACGCCGATCTTGAAGTAATGCCGATACAACAACTGCAACGCGGTAAAACCACGCGCGATGTAGTCTTTCGACGCACCGTATGGATCACAGCCGTAACTGCTCCAGGGCAGTTCCAAGCGGTCTACGCGCGCGGCAACTTCCGAATCAATAAAAAAGGACACGACGGTTTCTCCGGACGCAGGGACGAAGGACGATAAACGTAGACGAGACGCATAGCAAGAGGAGAATGCGCAGCCTCTGTTTGTCAGGTTTGATCCCAATTCGCGCCTCACCCACCAGAGATGAAAGCGGATCACAACGATCTCGGGGGTATGGGGGGCG
>JANORL010001021.1:0-2818 GCA_031415295.1 Polyangiaceae bacterium
GATAGAGCGGCTCGTCCACCGCCAGGATCGGCAAAGGGTTATCCCGCGTAAATGGGCAGTCCTCATCCGCGCACGTGATGCGCAAATCGGTCGGCTGATCCGTATTCGGTACCAATCGAAACGATGTGGACTCGAACTTCGTCCCGCACCAAGGGCAGTTTTCGATCGGAATCGGCGAAGGCTTGTATTTACTGTCGTTCTGAAACGCAATCGTGCGCGCACGGGCCGAGGCCCGATCGTTGTCGCCCTTTTTGCCCATACGATTCGGCGAGGCCTGGCGCCCGACCCATAGACCAATCTCGAAGGGCCATTTGCCCAGTTTCTGAACGTCCTTTTGCCGTTCTAACTCGAGCGCGCAAATCATCGTCGCCGCACGACCCAACTGGTCCAGCGTGAGCAAGCGTAACGTGTAGCGCATCAATACGCTTACCCCGGCGGACGCCACGCCGGGATCACGCAAACGCCGCAGTACCAGCACGAACGCTGCCAGACCCAAATAGGCCTCGGTTTTTCCACCGCCCGTCGGGAAAAACAACAAGTCAACGACCGCACGCTGATCGTCCGTCGGATTCGACAGGCCCGGCAGGTTCATCAACAAAAATGCAAGCTGAAACAAATACCACTTAGGTGCAGGTACCCTGTCCGGTCGCCACCCCGTCGTATGCGACGTCCGCTGTCGAGCCGCCTTGGCCATTGCGTGGTTGGCGAGTCGAAATGCCTCTAGCACCATGGGATCGGTCAACGTTTCAATGCCTTGTAAAATGCGCTTCCGCGCGGCATCGCAACGAGTCAACAAGTCGTTGGCCACGTCGGCACGTTGGTCCACGAACGGCCCCGCTGTGCGCTGCTGCTTTATCCATGCCGCATACTCGGTCGCGATTGGCCCGAGCAACGTCCGGGCTTCCTCGACAGACTGGATCTGCGCCAATCGCTCCATCGACAGATCTACGTTGCTTGTTGCGTGCTCGATTTTCGCCACGGGTGCTGTGGGAATCCACGTCGTGCGTACTTCGCGGCATTTGCCGTTCTCGACGATAGCCTTCGTGGCCACCCCATGGCCCACCGAATATTCGTACACATCCCGATATTGGAGATCGGCGATCTTTTCATCTATATCGCCGCCGCTCTGGTTGAACATTTGGGGCTTCGGGTCGCCTTCGGCGGCCTTCGCCCCAAACCCCACGCCGCGCAGGTTGGGCCGCGGTTCGAAGCCCTCTGGATGTCGCAATACGAGCTCGACCTGAAACATGTGCCGTTCCTCGGCAAGCTCGTCCGGTGCAGGCGTGCGCTCATTGACCACGAACACCGATACCGCGCGGGTACCCGGCTTCAAATTCGAATCGGTTCCCAGATTGGTCACGTCGCGGGTCGATACGTACACGGTCACGCCTTTACGGCCACCGTCATCGATCGCGACGGGTTGTAATCCTTTTTTCGGCAACGGAAGCTCGACCGGAACCGTATGCTGCTTGCGTTGCCAAGCTTTGCGATTTGGGTGTTCCTCGTCGGCCATTTCGATTTTATGGTAATTGCCCCACGATACTTCGCCCGATAAAGCCGTCACCCCAGGCGGAACCAAGACGCTCACGCCTATCGACGAAGGGAGGAAGACCTTGCGTTTGGAGACTTCGTCGGGCGTAATGTCGTCGTCCCCCGTGCCTTCGTCGGAACCAACAGCACTATCGATGACCTCTTGCGATGCGGGATCGTACTTTTGCGATTCGGGGGCGTCGGTCGGAACGAGAAATCCAGCAAGATACCAGCGTGAAGGCGGCTCGGATTCCCAAAGGCGTTCGTTTTCGAGCGGATGCCCAGGGCCTGGGCCGACGAGGTCGAGCCGAAGGGCATCGACGAGCTGTTGGCGAATCTCGACGGAAAGAGTCATGACGGGGGGTCCACGTGCTGGATCCGCATCGGCGGCACGGCCGGCGTGATCAAGGATTCCATAAAGCGAACGAACGGGGCGAGCGCGACGTGCTCTTTGGTTGTCGAACCGATCCACCGATTGTCTTCAATGGTTGCCGCGGCGCTCTTGCCAGGCTTGAGCAGCGCAGTCATAGCGGCGAATGCGGCCTTTTTCAATCCGGATTGCGACTTGATCTCCTTCCATTCCTTGTGCTCGTCTTGTTGAACCCGCCCGACCCAATTCGTGGCATAAGCACGCGCGGTCTGCGTCAATTCGGGATAGACGCTGGTTCCGAGAGCCAACAGCACATCCTCGAGCGCACCTTCCTCGCCCGGTCCGGGCAAGGCAAACACGCCCATCGCTGGAGCGCCAGTGCCCATGGTACCCATCGTTTCGGGAATCGAAATCGTGTACTCCGGAATGCTCAACGCTTGAATTCTACTTCGAAACTGTGCGTATCTTTTTGCCTGTGGCTCTTTGTCGCTGTCTAGGACGATACCAACAGCGTCAGGTACCGCATCGATCCTTGACAACGTATCGAAATCATCCTCGAGCATCTCGATGATTTTTGAGATACCCTCGGCATTACGCACGGCTACAAGCGTATCCCAATCACTGACCCGATACACGAGCGGGGCGGGTACATTGAGCCTCGAAATGTTATCCCTGACCGGCCACTTGAATTGCTGAAACCACTTTTGCCGGGGTTCGTCGAGGTTTTTTACTGTTTCGGCTTTTTTTGCACCGAAGAATTGCTGAAGCACGCGACCCATGAAAGCTGCATCCTGCACGCCTTCACCAAGCAAATAAACGAACCTGCTCATCGGATGTCAAGACCCCCTTCACGCATTCTTTTCAAGCGTTCCGCACCATATCTTCGTGCCTGATGACGGCCATCCTTGCGCTGAACCC
>JANORL010001022.1:0-4356 GCA_031415295.1 Polyangiaceae bacterium
GCGCCAAATACAGGACGTTTGGCCATGTCGGGATTCGTCGCTTCGGCAGCGGCACCAGCAACCGCGTAGATGACTTTGTTGATCCAGCAGCGTTTGCCCTCGATGTACGTAATCATCGAATTACCCATCGGGTTCGCCGAACCATTGCCTGATCCATTCGGAATCGAACCGCAACCCTCAAAGTCATAGGTGAGTTTGCCATTGGCATCTTTTAGGCTACGAATCGCAATGACGTGATCCGCTGCGATATTGACGCGCGTGCCAAATGCTTCCACATTCGATTGAGGCGACGCCGAAACGGCCCACACGTCGATGCCATTCTTCTGCATGACATCAATGAGGTCCTTGATCTGCTCGTACACGCGCAACCACGCATTGACACTCGTCGTTCCGATCATCTGCGTTGATCCGGCCCCCATATCTGGTGCGATCAATGCGGCATCGATGGCGGCATTGACGAACCCTATGAGTTCCGTGTGCGTGTAACCAGCTTGTAATTCCGCCGCCCATGCATACGTGGGCTCAAACCTGCGATAGTTGTGTCCCGCAAACGCCGCCGCCATCGCTTTGGTCTTGCCCGTGGTGTACACAGCGAGGATTTCGTCAGCACAAGCTGCATTCGAGCTCGTGGGCAGTGGCATACCCGCGGGCGCCAACGAATCACAAGCCGTTTTTAATGCGGCTGCCGCAGCGTCCGTGAGATATCGGCTCGTCGCTTTCCAATCTTTGTTCGGCGGCTGCATGATTTTATCGTTCTTCACTTGATAGAAGAACACGATATCGCCGATGTCATTCTTGATGACCGTGTTGTCCCAATCGAAAATCGCGACTGGTTTTTTCGTGGGATCGTAGGTCGCGCTGTTTTGGCCCACTTCGTCAATGAACGTATCCAGTTTTTCGCGATTCTGGCCGTGCCACATGAGATTCGTGTCGAGGTTCGGCAGCGCCATGCTGCCGCCGCTACCCCCAGCGCCGCCTGCTCCACCCATTCCCCCGGAACCTGCAGATCCGCCCATTCCAGCGGTACCCGATGAACCACTCGAGGTGCTCGAACTGCTGGAGCTGCTCGAACTGCTCGAGCTGCTCGAACTCTCTCCCGCTGAACCGCCCGTGGACGGGGTTGTCGGGTCCGTTTCGCACCCAGTGGTCAATGCCCCCGTGCTCGCGACGAGTGCCACCAGAATACCGCAATGAAGTTTCGTCATCATCGTCAAGGAACTCCTTCCGTTGACGCAGCATAACATGAAGAACGCCAGGCACGCTCACCGATTCTTTTTTCGCACTGACGCGATGCGCTGGTCCCTTACCCATCATTGTACTCGAAGTCACGACGCGACGGAGCGAAATCATTGCTATCGGTACACCAGAAAATTAGCAATCCGCCTCGAAACTGATCTACGCTGATCGGTGGGGGAATCGGTGAGCGGCTCTTCGACCACCGTTCCCGCACAACGCGCGAACTCACATCTTCCGCATCGTTTTCACCAAGGAAAAGCTGTCACATGATGACGATCCCGCTTTGGACCCTATTGGTAGCCGTGATCCTGCCCTACGTGTGGCTCGGCCCCTCCTTCGGAGCGCGCAAGGAGCAGTTCGGCGCTGCTGATAATGCGCACCCTCGTATTCAGGTGGCCAAACTCGAGGGCAAAGGAGCCCGCGCGTATGCGGCGCATCAAAACGCATTTGAAGCACTTGCTGTGTACGCTCCCGCCGTTCTCGTCGCCCACGTGACACATGCGAACCTGATGCATTCCACGATTCTGTCGGTCGTGTGGGTCGTCTGTCGGTTCTTGCACGGCGTTTTGTACCTGCAGAATATCGACAAGGCACGGTCGGGCATGTTTGCATTGGGCATGCTGGCAGCGGTCGGTCAATTCGTCATTTCCGCGATGGCCACCGGCGCAACGCCCTGATACCGGAAGCGGTTCGGACAGTACACGAATAGGTTCCTTCCGCCCATTGCTCTTGTTTGTTTCGTAAAACAAAAAGGAACCGCCCACACCGTTGACGAACAATGGGTGGGCGGTTTTGCTTATGCTGCTAATGCAAACGCTTCAATCAAAGCGTTTGCATTGCGTTCATTGGGGGTTTCAGAGCGTGTTTATCAGGCGTCGCGAGCGAATCGGGGCTAGGGAGGCCGACGGAAGCGTACTTTAGTACGCTGAGTAAGGTCGACCGACGCCCCGATTCGCACAGCAGCCTGATAAACACGCTCTCAGGACGGTTTGCCATTACGACGACGGCGTACGAGCCACGCGCCGAAGAGCGCCAGAAGCGAGTTTCCAGTATTGCGCAATGGAGCCGAGTTGTCGCTACCCGGCACCGCGCAATCGCATCCACCTTTGTCCGTTGGGATCGGAGGCTTTGAACCGCCGGCACCACCCTCTGCGTTTCCACCATCACCACCGGTCCCGGCGCCACCTTTACCGCCCGAGCCGCCAGTGCCGGCGTCGGCCTGCACGAGCACATCCACGGTATCCGTGGCCATTGCCGCGCCATCATTGACGGTCAATTGGAACGTGAGCACCGTGTCCATCATGACGGTGGGAGCCACGAAGTTTGTCGTGGAACCCGTAGGCATCGACAAGGTGACGCCTGGACCCACCGGCTGCGCCCACGCAAACGTCAGCGGACTCGGTGCATTGTCGAGATCCACGCTGCCCGTACCATCGAGTGCGACGTTGGCGCCGCTCATGACAACCTGATCTACGCCCGCATTGGCAGTCGGCGGGAAATTCTCACACATACCATCGTCGAGGACTTGCGCCGAGAATGGTTTGTTTGAAAGACCCGAGAAAGCGATGTCGTCGATGTACCAACCACCGGCGCCCTGCAGCTCATCCGTACCAAGGCGGAAGCGCAATTTGACTGTCTTGTTGGCCAACGTCAACCCGAAGGTGAGCGTTTGGCTGACCATGGTGCCATTGGCAAAACCGTTCGTCGCGCCAGTATACCCTTGGCGACCTCCCAAAGGATTGCTTGCTGTATTGTCGATGGCGCCGTTATAACCAGGATTTACACCGCCAAGCGTATTGACATCGGCCCAGGTCATGCCGCCATCTTCGCTGTATTCGATCACCGCACCGTCCCAGTTCGTTCCTTGCGACAGCTCGAAATCATATCGGTGCTGGAACGTCATCGAGAATAGACCAGCGCCCACGGCAAGATCCGGCGATTCAAACCGATGATCGCTGACGCTGTCGATGTCTTGGCCCCAGATCAATTCATTCGCCCCCATTGCCACGGGGCGAATGAGACTCCAAAGCTGCGTCGTGCCTCCCGAATCGAGCGACGCGGTCCAGGTTTTGGTCAAGCCCTCGAACGTCTCCGTCGTCGCGGCATTGGCAGTATTCGGCTCGATGGAATCGAAATGCACTTCAGCCGAGCTAGCCGCCATCACCATCGGCACGCACGCTCCGGGTGCATTGATGACCACGCTCAACGGAAGCACGGACGTCGCATTGACTGTATTCGCCAACTTGACGTCGACGGACACAACACCATTGGCAAATACGCCTGTCGTGGGAATCATTGCGGCATTGCCATTCGGGAACGTGAGATTCGGGTTGCTGGACGTCACGGTAACGCTCGCCCCCGTGAGGTCCGACCAGCCCACGTTTTGGATGGTAATGTTGACACGGCCCGTTTCACCCGCATCGAGCACGCCGTCGTTGTCACACGAAGGTTCCGTGTCGACGAGCTGCACCGATACGAATATGGGTTCGGGACTCGCCGTGAAACTTTCCACAACCCCGTTCAACGTCATCGAATTTCGTGCTGGGGATTGGGCGCAATTACCGGCGCCACGCGTCGCGAATCCGGCCGCCAAATCCTGGAAATCGCTGTAATCGCCAGAAATCTTGCCCGCCGCAATCGCCGACAACAAGATACCATCACGCTGCTCGGTAAACGTCATGTTTCCAGGGGCAAGTTTCAAGCCACTGACGACGTAATCGGCCATTTTGCGTTTGGCTTGATCGAACGTATGCCGTGCACCTGCGCCCAGCGTATCGTCGAGCAAGTTGGAATAACCGTCCCACAACATCTGACACCAGACTTCCCCGGCATTGTGCACTTCCGCGTTGTTGCCGAAATTCAGCATTCCTGGGGGAAGCGTTTGGTTGTCGCCAATATGCTTGAAAGTAAGGCCATTCTTCATGAAGTCCGTCGAGAACGGAACACGACGAATGCCATAATAGGCGCTGTCCCCAAACGTCGCCGATGCGTAAATGCCCGTAGCGAATACACCGCTGAACGAGGCACCGGTATTGTCATCGGGGTGAACGATTTGCATGAGTGCCTGAAAATCGCCCCAGCCTTAGCCCATGGCACCACCTTGTTGCGTGTTGGGACTTG
>JANORL010001023.1:0-3160 GCA_031415295.1 Polyangiaceae bacterium
GCCATCGAACGCGCCCCCCGCACCGTCTGCGGCGGATCATGCGCCGTCGGCGCCCGAAAAGCTTGGTCCGAGTGCGGCGGACCAAGTCATGGTTGGAATGGGCGACCGCGCAGTGGAAATGGCTCCCGAGCTGGCCATGGGGTTCTTGCTCAATTTCGTCGGCGGGCAGGCTGGACATGGCTCATGCACGTTGCCAAACTGTCAAGCACCGATGACAGGCGAGCAGGTCCTGGACGAACTCAACCAAGCGAATCCGCTTTACGGATTGAGTATCGGTGTGATACAAGTCGGCGAAGCGCACGAGAAAGGAGATTACGTCGGCGTTGGTCGCGCGGGAATGGATGTCCTGACCATTACGGTCATAACCGCGATTACGCTGAAGGCGGGCGGTGGCAAAGGAGTGCCGAAAGGCACAACAGAAAGTCCGAAGGCAACGAGCACACCACGGGTTTCGAGCCAAAAGCTGCGAAAGCAATGGGAAACTGAAACTGGTAAGGCATGGCCGAAGGATCCTGAAACTGGGAACAATCATGATGTGGCACATAAGAAAGCACTTGCTGACGGTGGTTCCAATGAAATTCATAATATCGAACCGCAGTCCCACGCCGAACACGTACAGCAGCACAGCCAAGCTGGCGATTTTAAGCGATGGGGCGCCTTGGGTTCCGGACTTAAAGGGTTGAAATAATGGATCCGGTTAATGCGTACGATGTGCGGTCTGTCGCCGAGATGCGCGGCGAAGATGACGCCGAGTCTGCCGAACTTCAATCAATGCTCAACGACGCTAGGAGCTATGTAGGAGGCTTCAAATGGTGTCATGGAATTGTAGAAGAATTTTGGGGACTCGGCATTGGCGGAATAGTCAGTGTCTTCCTATTTCGAATTCTTCCTGAAGTCGGTGTCGACGAATGGCTTTGGGTGATTTCCGGGGACTTGCCGTGTGCATATATCGTGTTAGATAGCGCAAGATCTCCACTGCAAGCATTGGAGATCTATTGCTGCCTCATGGAAGGGTGGATTCGCGCCGTCCGGTCCCAGAGTCACATCGACGAAGAGTTTCCTGTGCTTGCCACTGCGTCGTTAGAAAATGCAACAATGCTAGAGAAACGAATTGAATTCTTACGGCGCGACATCATTTCGAGGTGCAATGACAAGCCCGAGCGCAAAGCGACGTTAATCAGCTAGCGGCGCATCATGGGACATCAAGCAAGTTATTACGTAACTCAATCGGATACGATTGCACTTGAAGCTCGTTTACGCGAGCGGTTTGAGTTCGTTATCCTTCCGTGGCGATCGAAATTAGCAACACCCCAGGTCCTGAATTCTCTCTATCTCGAGGAAGACGGTAAACCCATGTTTAGCTTTTACGTGGTGCGACCGGAGGACCTGAATTCCGTCGTCATGGACTATGTTCAAACGCAAAAATACTGGACTGTTGAGACAGACCCATCTCCGGTCATAAAAATGAATGGCTCTTCATTCAGGGATAATACGTTTCGTGCTGGGCGCGTGTATTACGTCGATGGGTTTTATGGAGCAGACGGGCAGTGGACGCTAAAAAGCGAAGAATTCCGCAAATGGGCAAGGAGCTTTCTGTCAGCGGTGAAGAAATCATTAAAGCGCGTCGAACCCTTTCCGAGATGCATCGAGTATGCCGGAGAAGAGGCGGCCGCTTTGCTGGCATCGGGAACGGTCACGATTAAGCAGTAGCTGCCCCAAGAAATTCGCGGGTGCTCAACAATTCGCGCATGACGCTGTCGGCAATCAGATCGAGCGGCCAAACGAATCGATTACGTACACGGATTGGGACTTGCCGCGGCAATACATTCTGAAGGGTGCAGGTATACCGACGACGTTTGAATACTGATGATGGGATCACAGTTGGCGTTGCAGTGAATGCGGTGTGAGCTACCGCCCCATCGCCTCTCGCCCCACCGCGCAAAACCACCTTGCATTGACTCGGCGTGGTCGAAGGGTCTTTCACGAAGCCCGTGGACGTGCAAGGAGTGGCGGAACGGTCATCAAACACGACCGTGCACGTCCACGGAGTGGCGGAACGGTCTTCAAGCACGACCGGGGACGTCCACGGAGTGGCAAAACAGTCTTCAAACACGACCGGGAACGTCCACGGTCACCGAAAAGGACCCTTCGGACACGTCGTGCAAGGTTACGGCGTCGTGGAATGCGCTTCATTCGTGGCATTGGCGGCAGCAAAAGTGAACAAGGGCTGAACGTGGCGCGCACAGCGGGCGTGCGAAGGCAGATCGAGCCCGCGATATAGAACCCGCGTGCCTCTCCGATCCCTGCTTTGCACCGACCCTCGAATCCCACGTGCCACTCGCCCAACGGCCCGAATAAATTAGTTGCCAGCGTTCTTTTCGATCGCGGTTATCAAATCATCGAGTGGTGCGTCATTACGAATGCAACACGTATTGCCGCGTCGACATTCGCGCAGCAGCCTCAATTCCATTACCGCACGGCCATCACCGCCCGTACGCGCGCGGTCGAAAAGCGCGCGTTTTGCATCGCAGCCCGAAGCAAAACGAATGTCGTACGCAATGCGTAGCGCTTCGGTACCGCGCTCCCGAACAGCATTGTCGCGAAGAATTCGATCCGCATCTTGTGCGGCCACGGTTCCTCCACGTGTTGAAACGAGTTCAAACAGGATATCGATTCCAATCGAGCCCATACGCGTGCTCAGAATCGTATTCATTTTTTCCGAAACTTCATTACGTAAAAGCGCGGCATCAGGGGCCAACTTGAGCACCGTTTGACGCACTTCCTTGTCTTGCGGGGCCGATGGATCCACATCGAGAAGCTGCTCGAGCGCCTCGACGGATTCTTTCGCCAAACGTTTCCGCATGGAGTCATCGAGCTTCTTCTTCCACGCCGCAGCAGCTTCGGGTGACGATAGCGGCAAACCGCCCGTCGTCGCTTTCGGCGAAGGAGAATTGGCAGGCTCGGTTTCTTTGCTCGCCGTCGGAAAAACGCGCGCAGGCATAGCAGGCGCGGTATCGGTACTTGGCGTATCTTTTATTGGCTCGCGATGCGCGAGCACCAGCACGAGGACGATCAAGAATTGGAACGCGAGCACTGCACCGAGCGTTTGGTTGCCCACGCCGCCCGCTCGTGAAAATGGCAATTTGGGACCAATTTCACG
>JANORL010001024.1:0-13353 GCA_031415295.1 Polyangiaceae bacterium
AAAGACTTAAAGAGCCGCCTGCGAGCCCCCCATCGTGACTGGCCTCGCGCAGCGCGTGTCCCACACGCGCGAAGCGAGCGTTCAAATCCAGGCTTGGAGTCAAACTGATCAGGTCTCTAGGTGGCCCAAAGCTTCACACCACCACGTAGACCGGCCACATGATCAACAATCGTCACATTTTCCGGTAGTTTTTCCGCCTTCACGTGACGCGCATTGCCGCCCCCTATGTAGAGCTTACGAAAATTAAAAATGGGCGCCAATTGTTCAATGATTCGGAATACCCGACCATTCCATTTGCGCTTGCCAATGGCCTTGAGTTCGCCATTGGCAATACGCTCTTCGTACGTCCTCTTCTTGCGAAACGGATGGTGTCCGAATTCGACATTCGGTACGTACCGACCATCAATGTAGAGGGCGAATCCCATTCCCGTGCCGAGCGTCACGAGGATTTCCGTACCATTGCCTTCAATCACACCGAGACCCTGCAATCCACAATCGTTGAGCGCGCGAACAGGTCGATTCGTTCGGCGGTTCAATTCTTCCGCCAGCGCGCAACCACCCCAGCCTTTACCAAGGTTGGGCGCAGTGTGCGTAACGCCTCCGACGACAACGCCGGGAAAACCAACCGAGACTCGATCGAATTCACCCATCTTGCCAATGAGTTCGTCGATTGCTGCAAACACAGCTTCAGGCACAGCAGGACTTGGCGTGCGCACACGAATACGTTCCGTCAGCGCTGTCGCCGTCGCATCGAGCACCATGCCTTTGATTCCCGTTCCACCAATGTCGATGCACAAGGTTCGCATGCAACGCATCATCTCCCGATTCGTAACAAATGGCTAGATGGATTTTGCAGGTCCAGTCATGTTTTCAGAACGCAAGGCCTGATCGAACTGGTCGGCGGTCAAAGCACCGACCGCGAGGCTCGCTTCACGTAACGAAGTGTTTTCCGCGTGCGCTTTCCGAGCTATCTTCGCCGCAACATCATAACCAACCAGAGGCACGAGCGCCGTGACGAGCATCAAACTGCGTTCGAGATTCTCGGCAATACGTGTTTCGTTGGGCAAGATACCCGCGACACAAAACGTTTCAAACGAAAACATGGTATCGGTCAGCAAACGAATGGATTCGAGTGATAGGTGCACGAGCAGAGGTTTTGTGACATTGAGTTCGAAATTGCCACTCGCGCCCGCGATATTGATGGCCACATCATTGCCGAGCACACGCGCAACGATCATGAGCATGGCTTCAGATTGCGTGGGGTTCACTTTTCCAGGCATCATCGAACTTCCAGGTTCGTTTTCCGGAATCGTGATTTCTCCAATACCGGATCGCGGACCGCTCGACAACCACCGAACGTCATTTCCAATTTTGGACAAACTAGTCGCTAACGTCTTGAGGGCTCCATGAAGAAAAACAACCGCTTCGTGCGCAGCAAGGGCTTGGAATTTATTTGGGGCCGTAACAAATGGTAACCGCGTTAATTGTGCAATGATTTCGGCAACTCGGACGGCGTAGTCAGGATGCGTATGCAATCCCGTTCCAACCGCGGTACCCCCCAGCGCGAGCTCATAGAGCGGTGGCAACGCTCGCTCGATCATGGACTGACACAACTTCAATTGAGCGACCCACCCAGAGATCTCTTGCCCAAGAGTGATGGGCGTAGCATCTTGCAAGTGGGTTCGTCCAAGTTTAACGATATGGGAAAACGCTTCTGATTTTGCGAGCAACGTTGCGCGCAGCGATTCGAGCGCCGGGAGCAGGGATTTGGTTATTTCGGTGACCAACGCGACATGCATGGCCGTAGGAAATACATCATTCGAGCTTTGGCCGAGATTCACGTCATCATTGGGGTGAATCGGCTTTTTCGATCCGAGCACTCCACCGACCATTTCAATCGCGCGGTTGGAGATGACTTCATTGGCATTCATGTTTGTCTGGGTACCGCTACCTGTTTGCCAGACAGAAAGTGGAAAATGCGCGTCGAGTTTCCCCTGACAAACTTCGTCCGCAGCGGCAACGATGAGCCGGCATTTTTCGTCAGCGAGCAAGCCCAAGGAATGGTTCGTCAGGGCGGCAGCTTTTTTGACGAGCCCAAGTGATTCGATGAAACGGCGGGAGAATCGGTCGTTCCCGATGGCGAAATGGGCGAGCGAACGCTGCGTTTGCGCGCCCCAATAACGCGAAGAATCGACATCGATGGGGCCAAACGAATCGGTTTCCGTACGCGTGGGCATGGGAGCGAGTGTAGCAGATGGCGGAGGTTCAGCCTATCTCGTCGTCACTCGAGGGTCCCGCTTCCATCTCGGGCCACAATAAGCCAAGGTCCAGCTCGACGGCATCGAAAGGTGGTATTCGCACACAGACGTTTCCGGCGTGCGAGCCCGTCGACAACCATAACTTCTCAGGGGTCAACGTGAACGCTTCGACGGTATGGCGGAGCGGATGAACGAGCCAAACATGTTTTACCCCTTCGCGAGCATAAATGAGCATCTTGTCAATGCGATCGATTTTCTCGGTCGATGGACTGAGCACTTCGCAGACCCAATCGGGCGCGAGCTTGAAATAGGCGATGCGGGGCAGAACGGGCATGCGTTCGATACGCCAGCCCGCGATATCGGGAGCGACAATATCTTCATCATTGGCCGGTCCGAAATGCAGTTCCGGTTCTGCGAGGATACGCCATCCACCGGGACCACCACGACCGCGGCGGAACGAGCCTACCAGCTCGCTGCTGACCTCCGTCGCAACATGCGCGTGTGAGGGCGCAGGCTTTGGCATGACGTGGAGAACGCCATTGATGAGCGCGGCGTCCTTATGTTCAGGCACTGCGGCGTAGTCGGCAAACGTGGCACGTCGCGGGAGTTTTTCGGCAGGCAAACCCATGGACGCGAGTATGGCGTGATTCGTTGCAAGAGGCAAGGGTTTTACCCCCCCGCCGCGTCCTTACAACACCGAAACCCTTCCTCGTACCCGTAATCGTCTTCCTTGTGAAAACCCACCGTCGGACGGCATCGCCCACGCACTGGGCCCCACCAGCCACCCTTTAATCCACTACGATTCGGATATTTTTGCTTGGGCCGCTCCACCCATTCATTGATATTGCCATTCAAATCATACACGCCAAATGGCGATACACACCGGGGCATCGATCCCGTCGGCAATCGCTGATCCAGCCGCTCGAGCTCCGCTTTGCATTCCGGCTTCTGCATACACCGCGCATACTTCTTCAGCGACTTTTCTCGCTTGCGGTATTCCTTGTCAATGTTGCACGCCGTCGCGTCACGCTCATAACCGTACGTGTACGGAAGCATCGCCTCGCCCTCGCAAGCAAAATTGAATTCCGCCTCCATACAAAGACGTTTTCCTTTTTCTTCGCAAAGCTTTTTCGCGTCCGCCCACGATACGAGGAGCGATGGCAATTCACCTTTTTGGTTTGGCCATTCGTATCGATCCACGCAAAATCGCATCGGCTCGCGCTTCTTCGATAAACACACCGACGGCTCGTCATATCGCAAACACCGCTCACTCACCGTCGTCGCGTGTTTACCTTCGCCCTTTTCAACCGCTCTTTGCGTTTTTTTCTGATCATTCTTGAATTCTTTATGGTGATCAATGCAATTCTGCTGCACCGTCGGACAATAATCGCCCGCGACAAGCAACATATCGCCCGGACACCCCTCGCTCGTCCCCGGCAATGCACCATCTACATCTGCGTCCGCAATCGCCGCGTCCACATCCGCGTCGGCACCCATCGTCACGTCAATCGCGGCATCGAGCACCGCATCGAATGCAGCGTCAGCCACGGCGTCATTCATGGCTTGCGCCTGCGTATCGATACCCGCGTCTGTCGGGACAACCCCGCCGCCATTCGAACATGCTGGCGCCGTCACCGACCCCGCAAGCAATACACAAAAGGCAATGCCTGCCCCTAAACGACCGGAAAACGAACCCATCGCTTCTCACCCAATTGTTCTTTATTTTATCGACCTGGGGCCGGAATGAGCTTCAACGTCAAACGCTTGCCATCCCGATCGATATCCACGGTCGTTTCTTTGCCCGGTTCGAGGTCCCCCAGCGCAAATACGTAATCGTGCACGTTGGTCACTTCATGCGTTCCCAACTTCACGATGACATCACCCGCCAAAAGGCCCGCTCGAATCGCCGGTGAGTCCGGACGCGCGCCCGTGAGTTTTACGCCTTTACCTTGCCACGCATAATCGGGAATCGTTCCCAAGGAAACCTTGAACCCACGACCCGTCCCGCCCCCACCACCATGAGGCGCCGCCGCTGGCGCTTCCACGAACACGAGACGCTCGGGACGTTCGGTAATCGCATGCGTCAAGCGCGCTGCAAGCGTCGCGGCAAGGTCGATACCGCTCACATCAATCTTGTCCGAAGTGTCGCTCGGCAAGTGGTAGTCGTCGTGAACGCCCGTAAACAAAAACGCGACCGGCACTCGCGCTCCCGTGAACGACGCATGATCGCTTGCGCCAAACCCTTCGGCGCCAAGCTTCAAGTTCAGCGACAAACCTTCGTTCGCCTTGTTCAAAAGTTCCGGCCACGCAGCGGCCGTTCCAGTGCCATCCACCACGAGCGTTTTGTCACGCATGCGACCCACCATGTCCGCGTTGATCATCGCCACGATCGACGTCATCGCGACAGGCGGATGTTCGACCCAGTGACGTGAACCAAGCGTGCCGAGTTCCTCTGCACCAAACGCCATGAACACGATGTTCCGTGAAGGTTTGTCCTGGATCTTGGACAAACGACGCGCAACGTCGAGCAACAGCGACGTACCCGAAGCGTTGTCGTCCGCGCCGTGATGAATCGCGTGCGTACCCGGCGCACGTGACGCCGACGTTCCACCCATGCCCAAGTGATCGTAGTGCGCACCAACCACCACGTATTCTTGTGCCGTTTTCGAATCGGCCTTCGCCGGTAAACGCGCCACGACATTCCACGCATCGGCCATCATCGGTTCGATTCGCGTCGTCACTTTCACGTTCACGATCGGCATGTCCAGTGGCTTGACGGCGGTCTTCGCCGACGTCTTCGCAACGTCGTCCCACTTGATGTCCGGAAAAAGAAGCTTGGCCACGCTGCGCTTGATGACGACGCCCGGAATGCCCATGCCGCGCGCCTCGGACGGCGCAAGCGGAAGCTCTTCGCCAGCCGCAACGATGATGAGGCCCGCTGCCTTGTGTTCACGCGCCGTGCGCAACTTGTATCGCGCACTCTTGAAATCACGAAGCGCCGACGCTTGTTTGTCGTCCGTCGGCTTCGGCGCGCCATCGAAAACGATGGCCACCTTGCCGGCGATGTCTTTGCCCGCGTAGTCGTCCCACGCGACCGCTGGGGCCGTTACGCCATGTCCAACAAACACCGCAACGCCTTGCGCTTCGCCACTTTCCGCACCATCAGCCGTGATCGTTCCGCCGTCGGGAAGCGGGATCGGCTTTTGTTTTGCGCGTGAAACATCGAGCTTCGGAGGATCGATTTTTGCGCCGACACGCGCCGAAAATTTGTTCCTGAATTGTCTTGACGAACCCTCGCCATCTCCAAACGGCTCGAGCCCCAACTCTTTGAAACGTTGCTCGACGAGGTCCGCGGCAAGTTGCCCGCCCTGTTCACCCGTTCCACGACCTGCGAATTGATCCGAAGCAAGGCGTTTCACGTCGTCCGAAACTCGCGCCAAATCGCTTGTTTCGATAGGATTTTCGCGTTTTGCAACAGGCGCCGCAGACGCGGGAAGTTCCGGCGGCAACGGCGGCGGCGGCGTGAGTGGCTCGGCGACCGGACCACACGCGACGAGCGCGAACAAAAGCGGCGGAAGGATTGTCCGTCCAAAACCCCACGATATCGAGCGCGCTGGAGCGGCAACGGTTATGGGGCGGGACAAACTTTGAGCGGGATCTTGGTCGGTGATCGTCGGCTTCACGATGAGCGCGTCTACCACAACTAGCGGTAGGACGCTCATCGCTGAGCGGGTGGGTCATCAGGCTGCTACGCGTTGCGCTGCGTCGGTCGGACTTACTCGGCGTGATGTACGCTTCCGTCGTCCTCCCTCGCATCACAACGCTCGCGACGCCTGATGGACCCACCCGCTGCGTTAGGTTGCCTTTACATCACCAGGGAGATGCTTTTTGCGCGCTCTTGACGAATTCCACAGAGCGACGTCCGACGTACTCTTCGATGTCTGCAGGCGCGATGTGACGGTCTTTGGCGAAGTCGAATTCTCGCGGCTTGCCTTCTCCAAAGACGACCTTGATCACGGCGGAATCACGCACCAACTCGATGTGAATCTTGTGGGCGAGCAGTTCCAGTGTGTAGGCGTCGGGTTGTTCGGAAAACTGCGGTGCTTGTCCTTTGTCAGCCAAGCGATCGCGCGCGAACTTGATCGCTTCGATGGCCAGGCCGAACGCGGCTTCTGCGGTGTGGAGCGCCTCTTGGACGCGTTTACGGTGGCGCGCTTGTTCTTCTTCTTCGCGCTCCGTTTTGGTTTTCGCTGCTTCAATCAGCTCGTCACGCCAGCTTGCCACGGGCCCTCCTGGGTTCCGAATTCGTGTTGACGGTATCCGATGGAACCGGTCCGTTGTAAAGCCGTTTGGAAGAGACAAACAAATCACTTCGGTGAGTTCGACCGTGACATCCCCGCATCGACGGGCAACGTTTGGATGTGCAACGTTTGCGTGGGGAACGCGAAAGCGGATCCATTCGATTCGACGATTTCCATGATCCCGAGCAAACATTCTTCGCGCCAGACCAAAAATTCGGCCCACTCTTGGCTCATGAGCCACGCATTGATTTCAATGATCAATGCCGAGTCTCCAAAAGTGACGAGATGCACGAGAATGGTATCGGGGTAAATGTCGGGGCGTTCGCGCAAGTATTCGCGCATTTTTTCGATGATGATTCGCACCGTCTCGGGTTTGGTGGAATAAACCAAGCCGATTTTTTCATTGAGACGTAAACGATCCCGCGGCGCAAAATTTTCAATACGCGCGTCAGACAAACGACCATTGGGCATGGTCACGACCGTGCGGTCCAAGGTGCGAATACGTGTCGAACGAAGACCAATTTGTTCGACCGTTCCCGTGAGATCTTCAACTTTGACGTAATCGCCTATACGCAAAGGTTGGTCTACACCAATCATGAAAGAACCAAATAGGTTTTCCAGGGTCTTCTGGCCGGCAAACGCCACGGCCACACCACCAATTCCTAGACCGGCAACGATCCCCGTGACTTGCACGCCAAGCAGTCCGAGGACCATGATGAATCCGATGACAACGACGAGCACCTTGGCCATCTTCGTGCCAATCGCAATGACTGACAACACACCGCCGCGATCTTTGATTTCGACAGCTTTGGCGAGCCGCTCGGATGCCCGTTTGGCCGCAATGTCGAGCGCACAAAAAACGCCCCACAAAAGGCTGATCGCCACCAATACGTCAATACTTCGGGAAAGAAAACTCGTCGGTGATTTCCCCAACGCAAGAAACGGAACGATTTCCGCAAAAATGATCGTGCCCAGAAGCAGGCGCACCGGGCCAGCAAGCACCATGAGCAAATCGTCATCCCACTGCGCTTCGGAACGTCTGGCAATCGGAGCCAGCAACAACCCGAGCGCCTTGGCGAGAAGCCATCCGGAAAGCATTGAAACAGCGAAAAATGAGGGCAATGCCGCCCATTGCCACAACGCAACTCCACCATATGTCGTCGAGAGCGCCCAAGGAGGCAAGCGGCGAATAAGCCACCATGGGGGCGTTCCCGATTCCAACGCGATCAATCCAGCAGCCAAACCGAGCATGCCGCCACTGTAGCCCAAGCGCAGCAATGTGGTAGCGTCTTGGGACATGACTTCCGTCCGTTCGGTTGCAATTCGCACGTCCAATGGCCGCCTCCTGCGATGAAAAGTGCAGGGAGACGTGCCAACAGAAGGCTATGGAAAACCTCCCGTGGCCACCTTGCTTCACGCCATGATGGCAAGTCGGAAAACAATGGATCGACCGCCAGAGCGGGACTCGGGTCAGTCCTCACTGCACGAGGCTACGGCGTTATTTACGTTGATCGACTTACGTTGATCGATTTACGTTGATCGACGAGCGAGCAGAGCTTCGAGTTCGGCAATACGAGCAAGCGCGGCTTCATTGGCCTGACACGCATCGTCTGCACGTTTCGCCTGTTCGTCTGCACGTTTCGCCTGTTCGTCCGCACGTTTCGCCTGCTCGTCCGCACGTTTCGCCTGTTCGTCTGCGCATCGCTGTGCTTCTTCCTCGAGCGTCGGCCAGCGATCTTTGCCTTCCTTATCGTTTGATATGACCAACTCCCCGTCAATGACCATCACCCACGCATCAACCGCATCCGAAAAATACGGACCTTCTCCCGCATACACTTGCGCGAGACGATTGTTTGTTTCCCGCTGAAAGACTTGCAAAAGCACCGGTGGCTGTTCGTCCGTGTATCCATCCAAGCGCGGATCGAATATCCACAATTCAAATGTGCCGAGCAAATCATGTTTTATGGGCGAATGCTTGTAATCTTTCCCAGGACGTGAACGACTGACGATTTCTATCGCCAACAGCGGCGGACTGTTCCCACTCTCCCACGTCCGAAGGCTCCCGATGTACCCCGTACCTTCCTCGCCCAGAGGTCTCGCCACGATATACACATCCGGATCGACTCCCACTCCCGGATGAGCCGGATCCCAACGACACGCAAGTTCACAACCAATCAGCAAATGGTCCTGTTTCTTGCGCTTTTGCCACGCAAGAAACTTGCTCTGCGTCCTGAATTCGTCCTGCTGATGATCCACAGATTGCGCCACAGGTTCGTCATCCTCGATGTACCAGTCCGCAGGATACGACGACCTTGGCTGCGCATTTCTCAATTGATTTATCCTACAGTCCTGCGCCAACTGAGCCATAAGTCAGGGATACCACTGGTTTGACCGAGGCGCAAGGAGAATTTTTGCACGATAGGGCGGTTTTATATTCTGGTGCGTTATACAATGACGAACCAAAACGCGAAGCCAACACCACAAACTGGTTTGGCGTGGAAAATCAACACGTCAGTCAATTTGCAAATGAAAATGCGGCGGCGTAAATTCTTCGAGCATCTGCACGTCCTTCATTCCCGCAACGGACGTCGTAAAGTGCTTTTTTTCCGCTCGGCTCAAATCACGACTGCGCACATCCACCGCTCCGGCTCGCAAATGCGCCGAAATGTAGACCCCGCGAGCCACTTGCTTCTGAAGAACAGAATACACGTCACTCACGACATCATCCGGCGATTTTCTTGATGCCCGCGCCTGCTCGTACGCACGCTTGACTTCTCGCGCCGCTTCTTTGTTTCGATACAAACGCATCGGATCCCCACCAAGGCGCATCATCTTGTACATCGCTCGGGCTTGCGCCGCCACGTCCCGCGTCCCGCTCGTCACTGTCAAATGCTTGCCCGTCCGCCGAAAGTATGCATCGTCGATCTCGTCGACTTTGTCCGCCACAGGACCCGATAGCTCCACGTCGGACAGTTGCAAGAATCGATGCGGTGTGCCATCCGCGCGCGTCGTACTCTTTTCCAACCGTGGAGGTGACATCGGCCCGAGCGCATCGTCTTCCGTTGTCAACTCAGGCAAATCATCACAGTCGAACACGGAACTACCCCCATCCTCCGATAGTTCCGTCAGCGCATCGTCAAACAGTCGATCCCAGTCTTTGCCAGCAACGCTCACATCACATCCAGCAAGAAAAACCGCACCAACAAGGAAAATCGGGCAAATATCGGCATGCCGCATGGTCGTGAGCGACATCCTGCCATCACCCAAGGTATCCTCCAAAAAAGCGGCGAATTGTTTACTTCGGACGAGGCCGTCAGAATTTTCAATTCTTCGCCAGCAGAGTGACTAGACTCCGTCGAGGACACTTCATGAGCGCTCCCACCCCGAATGGCTCTCCGCGAAAAACGCTTCCACTCACCCGCTCGAGGTACATCGATAGTTTGCGTGGCACTCGCGAGATTTGGGTCCACGGCGAACGAGTCGACGACCTCACGACGCATCCCGTTTTTCAGAACAATGCGCACATGTTCGCGCGCCAGTACCACGCGCTGCATGACCCAAAGCGAAACACCAAACTCTTGACTCCGACAGACACCGGGTCCGACGGGGAGACGCATTGTTTCTTTCGAGTTCCAAGGCGAATCGACGACCTCGCTGCCGAACGCGAAGCACTTTCCGAATGGGCCCGTATCGTGTATGGTTGGGCCGGACAGAGTCCCGAAGAAGGCGCCAGCCTCATCGTCGCCCTTGGTGCTGCGCCCGAAGTATTCGGGCAATTCGAATCCAATGCGCGTCATTGGTATCGAAAAGCCAGCGAACAGGCCCTGTTTTTCCATCACGCGATTCAGCAACCCATGAATGGCATGCGTGATCCTTGCGAAGTACCGCTCATCATTGAACGCGAAACAGATGCCGGACTCATTCTCACCGGTTCGGCCATCGTGCCTTCGTGCGCCGCTCTCTCCCATTGCGGATTTATCGTTCATCACGCCCATTGGCCGTCGCGCGCCCTGGATTATCCCATTGCGTTCATCGTTCCGCTGGATTCGCCCGGTGTCAAAATCAATTGCCGTCCATCGAGCAGCACGTTGTCGAGACTTTACGGCACTCCTTTCGATTATCCGCTCACGAGCCGTTTCGAAGACAATGACGCGTTGCTCACCTTCGACGCGGCACTGGTGCCTTGGGAAAATGTATTGGCGTGGGGCGCGGACACCGAGGGGATCTTGTCGTTTTTACGAGCCAGTTTTGCGGCACGAAAAAACTTTTTAGAATGCATTCGAATCGCCGTGAAACTCGAATTCATCGCCGGATTGCTCATGCACGCCGCCAATGCCGCGGGCACCTCTTCGCTACCGGAATCCCGAACGGCCACCGGCGAACTACTGTCCTATCGCAATCTCTTTTGGGGCCTATCCGAAGCACAAATACGATCCCCAGATCCATGGATCAATGGAGCCATCTTGCCCGGTGCGGATCACGGTTTGACCTGCCGTATCTTTTCGACCGTCGTGTATCCGCGTGTTCGCGAAATCATTGAACGCACCGTCGGAACAGGAAGCGTATTTCTCACGTCGAACGCCTCAGATTTCACCAATCCTGGCACCCAAAACAACCTCGAACGGTTCGTCAAAGCGCAAAACGGCTATTCCACGCTCGATCGAGTCAAACTCATGAAGCTGCTCTGGGATGCTATGGGCGTCGAAGCCGAAAGTCGCATGGACCTGCCTTCGCGTACGAAAACGGCCAATGACCTGCGAGAAACCGTCTATTCGTCCGCCAATGCCACCGGCTTTTCCGAACAATGCATGACGTTCGCCAGTCGTTGCTTGAACGAATACGATGCCGAAGGCTGGAGCGCTCCGGACCTGATTACCACCATCGAACCCGTTCCCGCACTTTCTTCAAGACGACGATTACAACCGACTTGACTCGCCCAACAACTCAATAACTCAATAACTCAATCGTCAACAACTCGGCTGGTTTGTCGGGATCGTCCGGGTCCGTCACCCCGTAGATCGTGCCCGTCACCGGATCGATGGCGATTCCTTCAACTTTACGGGTCGATGCTTCGCCAGAAACATCGAGCAACGTCGTCCACGTCGCTCCCGCGTCATCGATCAATCCGAGCGCCGCTCCCACGACCGGACCGTCATCAATCGCATTGGGCGTATCTTCGGCCACGGCAAGGTATACCAGGCGCTCACCCATACGCGTCGCGTCGGTGAAATGCAACGGAACTCCATTCACGTCACCCAGATCGAATGGCGTCACCGAAAAAACGTGGGGCGCCGCTCCCAACAATACATTGACATTCACATCGATCGTCGCGCTTTTGTCCACACCCGCGCCGCGATGAAACAAGCGCAAACAATGGTGCAAAATGGCTCCACCTTCAAGGTTGGGCACACATCCGAGCGCTTTTTCCAATACTTCGAACAGCAACGTTTCATCCACGATCCGCACGATATTCGTTTCCAAATCCACGACGGCACGACGACGACGCAGCGGCGACGAACCAGATCCCAGAATCGTCAACGTTTGTCCGGGACCCAAAAACGCCACCTCGAAATCAGGCTTCTCGCTTTTTTCGAGCGGCTCGCCCGTTCCTTCGAGCAAAAGTCTTTCGGTTTGTCCCGACGCAGGATCCACCCAAACCGCAGACGCGGCATCATCTTGCACGACGAGCAGCCGACCTTCGTGCCACACCAGCGCCGATCCTGCTCGAACATCAACAAGCGGAACGACAGTCATGATTCGGGCCAAAAGACCGGGACGTTGCGACGCGACAATCATACGTTGTCTATACAGCAAATAACGTCTGCTGGGAATAGAACTCGTGCGCACTCGCTTTTTCTTATGCCTCGTGGTAGCGTCGGGAACCTTTTGCAAGTGGACGATGATGACCCGAGAACATGAGCCACCGATGGCTTTGCCCCGCGAATGCTGCATTTCCTCCGAAACGCTCGTCGAGCACCTCGCGCAAGCACGAGCGTCGGTGGATAACCACGAATTGATGCTTGCTTTCGATGCCGACGGAACTCTCTGGAGCGGCGATGTGGGCGATGATTTGTTTCACGCGCTCATCCATGCCCAAGCGGTACGTACCGACGCTTATGCCGCGCTGATACGAGAAGCCGAAACGTTTGGAATTGCGTATTCGGGAAACGCCACGGACGTTGCACAAACACTATGTGCCGCACATCAAGCGGGCAAGTATCCTGAAGAACGGGCTTTTGCCATGATGGCTTGGGTGTTTGCGGGCATGTCCTTGAGCGACGCGATTGCTTTTTCTGAACGAGTCGTCAAAGAAACGAACATCGAGGGCCGATTGCATCGATTTCTCGATCCGGTTTTTGATTGGGCGCGCGAACAAAACGTCGCCGTTTGGGTCGTTTCTGCGTCGGCCAAATGGATAGTGGAAATTGGTGCGGCGATGTTTGGAATCCCCAGCAAACACGTAATCGGTATGATGCCAGTCATACGTAATGAGTTCGTCATTCCAGAACTCGCTGGTGTACCTATTTACGGACCGAACAAACCGATGATCTTACGAGAGGCGAGTCCGCGTGCTGTGCTTCTGGGTGCATTCGGCGATTCGAGTTTCGACGTGCCGCTGTTGAACATGGCAAGAGTGCCCGTTGCTGTGCGCCCCAAACCGAGCCTGGTGGCGTGTGCGAAGGACGTACCGAATCTGGTCGCAGTGGGCGTATAGAATCGATTGCGCTTTTCTTTGTGCCCGAATGAGGGCATCATGGCGCGATGTTGCAACGATACGCTTCTTTCTTGGGCTC
>JANORL010001025.1:0-23678 GCA_031415295.1 Polyangiaceae bacterium
TGGGGTCGAGCGACGCCCGATGAAGACCCTCTATCGAGGGATTTTCACGTGGGGTCGAGCGACGCCCGATGAACAGGATTTTCACGTGGGGTCGAGCGACGCCCGATGAACAGGATTGTCACGTGGGGTCGAGCGACGTGAGGACGCTCAGTTCATCTGAATGTTGAAACCAGATGTGCCGTTGTTGCCTTTGTTTCCGACGCCGCCGTCGGGGTTTGTCCCACCGTTGGCGCCAATACCCACGGCGCCCGTATTGCAACTGCCAATGGAGGGATCAAACGTGAAGATGACACTGCTGGTGCGAGCAAGGCATGCGCTGGGTCCGCCGCCTCCGCCGCCGCCCGGACCACCGGAACCGCCCTTGCCGCCTTTGCCACCTTTGCCGCCCGGACCGCTGTCGTCGCTATGGGAGCCGCCATTTCCGCCAATGCCCCCAGATTGTCCTTGGGCACCGTCACCACCAAGGCCGCCATTGCCGCCATTACCAAGCTGAATGCTGTTGCTCAACATGACGACCTTTCCAGCAACTGCGAAAACCCCAAAGCTTCCGCCGCCACCTTGACCACCAGTGCCTGCATTGCCGCCTTTGCCGCCGCAACCGCCGCTTCCACCACCACCGCCAGCATCGGGAGCACACGGGAATGCGTTCGATCCGCCGCCGCCGCCGCCTCCGCCGCCGCCAGCTTTGCCAAGTTGCGCATTGGCACCATTGCCGCCGCTGGCGGGCGAGTAGAAGCTCGCCATCATAACGCCACCCAACGTGTTTCCTCCTTGGCCAGGCGTACCTTGATTCGAAGCTTGACCGTCTTGACCCGGACCACCCTGAACGCCTGGTGCGTTGACAATGGGTGAGCATCCATTCGCATTGGCGCCATTGCCCCCAGACGTTCCACCGAACCCTGGATCGCCGTCGACACCGGCGGTAGTGTTGTATCCGCCATTGCCACCTTTGCCGCCAGGTGCATCACATGTCGGCGCGGCGCCACCTTTACCCGCGCCGGAATTGTTTTCCGCGCCTGGTAGCCCAACGATGCCATTAGGCGCAGTCGATTGCGCCTGTGCGATACCGTCGGTGCCCTTTGTTCCGTCCGTTCCATTCCCGATGGTCATCTTGTTGTGACGCACGAACAACGTCCCGACGCCTCCTCCGAGACGCACTCCATAGGTGCTTTCGCCATTACCCATCGGTGCCGAAGCTTCGATCGTAAGCCCTTCGAGGCGCGTATCTTGGTCGATTTTCACTGCGTTAAAAACGGTTCCGGTGCCGCGAACGGTCGTCGTCACATTGGGTGAACGACGGAACTTGAAATCGGCGTCGTTTTGATCAAATCCGCCGTACACGCTGATACCAGATACGACGTCGACAGTTTCATTGTACATTTCCCCCGACACACAGACGGCAGCCACGCCGAGCATCTGTGCGCGTTGAATCGCCCCTTTGATGGTCGACATCGGGTCATTTCGCGTGCCATTGTTCACGTCGCTGCCCAGAGTCGTCGACACATACACGCAACTCTCCACGACGTAGTCAGCGCCGTCGCAGTTGTCATCCTTGTACTGGTCGTCAACGGGATCGCTCGCACCTACTGGCGTACACGCATATTCGCAGCCGCATTCACCCGTCAACCCGTTGCCATCGATGTCATACGTATTTGGGGGACATACGCCAGGCATACATGCATTGCCCGAGCTGGATGCACTCGAGGCACTCGACGTACTCGACGTACTCGACGTACTGGTTGAGCCGGACGAACTCGACATTCCGCCGCTTCCGCCCATTCCAGAGCTACCGGTTGAGCTGGACGAACTGCCGCTTGCGCCGGTGCCGCCACTTCCGCCAGAACCGCTGCTCCCGCCTTCGCCGCCGGAAGTGCTCGAACTGCTGGATTGATTGACGCCACCCGTGTTTATTGTATCGCTTTCGGCACAGCCAACGAACGAGGTCGCCGCCGCGCCAAAAACCAAACAGAAAATCGAACCAAGATAAAGTCGCGAACGCATGCGTTCGAGTTAATCTGGCATCGAGGTTTTTGGCAAGCGCTTTCGTGCACGAGCTTGAAATCCACTCGCGACGCACGACGGCTCAAGAATTGACACGGTGCGGCTATGATCAAACTCGACGCGCACTGTACGCATGTCATTGACGCAGGACCCGCCCATTGGCACCATCGCCCATCATGAACCATCGTCGATTCGTTTTCCTTGCTCTTTCTACCGTCACCCTCTATGCAACCGCACTTGCCGCTTGCGCTCCCGATAGCAACATCTCGTCCTCGACCCATACCGGTGGCAACGGCACCGGTGCAGGAAGCGTGGGCAATGGAGGTACCGGGGGTGATGGAGGAAATATTTTTACCGGTGCCGGAGGCGGCGACGGAGGACTCGACCCCGACTCCGCTTGTGGACTCGTCACGGAAAAAGGCAAAGCGATTCCGCTGAGTCTTTACATTGCATTCGACAAATCGAGTTCGATGGTGACGGGTATGAAATGGGAGTATGCCAAAGCGGGGCTCGGCGCATTCGTTTCGGATCCCGTTTCCGCAGGAACATCGGTAGCGCTCAATTTTTTTCCGCTTCCCGAGGAATCGACGTGTGATCAATTCAAATACGCGACGCCGGTCGTGCCATTTGGTGATTTGCCCGCGAATGCGCAACCCATTCAAGATGCACTCGCTGCTCAAACGCCGAATGGATTCAAAACGCCCATATACCCAGCGCTCGGTGGAGCCATTTTGGCGTGTTCCGATACGCTGAAGCAAAAACCCGGAACGGCTTGTGCCGTGCTTCTCGTGACCGATGGCGCTCCGTCGGGACCGGCGCCATTGTGCGGTGGCGTTAATCCCGAAGATCCGGCCGTCATTGCCGCGCTTGCCGCGAACGGTCTAAAACAGCTCAATGTGCTCACATTTGTCATTGGTTTGCCCGGGATTCCCCAAAACATCGCCGATCAAATTGCCGTTGGTGGCGGTACCGATGCGGCCATCGTGGTGGGGAACGTCAACGTGCAACAAGAATTCCAAAATGCATTGGCCAAAGCTCGCGGCAAAGCATTACCCTGCGAATATGAAATGCCCGACAAAGTCGCCGGTGGTGAAATCGACACGAGTTTCGTGAACGTGCTCTTTACCCCATCGGCTGGTGGTAATGCGACGACGATTCCGCAAAATACGGATTGTGTCGGAGGAAGCGGCTGGTATTACGACAATCCGCTCATGCCTACGAAAATCCAATTGTGTCCGTCGACATGTACAAGCGTACGCGCAGATCTCGGTGCAACTGTCGATATTCTATTGGGCTGCAAAACCGAGATTGCCAAGTAGGCTAGATGTTCATCCCGAAAGTCCGTGTGAGTTCCGTCTTGGAATGACGCACCATTGCACCTTAACCCTCCTGCCATGAAAGCCGGGCACGTTCTCGCTCACGCTCGAACGGCCCTAGTCAGTGCATTCGTCGGGCTCGCTTCGCGACCCGACTCTTGCCCTCTACCCAGTTCACGATGGGGGGCAAAGCCCCCCAAACCCCCCATGCCTGCTGCGAACCATTACGAATTTTTGGGATGAAGTATTAACGTTTCCCGCGCTTCCGGGCCCACGCAATGCCACCCTGAAGATCCGCCTTCGTCACGAAAGCACTCATGTCCACGCCCAGCTCCACGAGCGCTCGGGCAACGCCCGGCTGCATACCCGTGAGCGCCACTTCGGCACCCAAAAGCCGCACAGCTTGCGCTACCCGTAACAACCCATCCGCAACCTCGGTATCCACCGAGGGTACACCCGTGACGTCCAGAATGACAAACTCGGCCCCTCGATCCGTGACCGCATGCAAAAGGGTTTCCGTGACGATCGTCGCGCGTTCTGGCGTAAGTGCCCCGACCAGCGGCATGACCAATGTGTTTGCCGCAAGCGGAATGATGGGCGCTCCAAGTTGTCGCAAATTCTCGCGCTGCCCATCAATAACCTGTTGCTGCATCGCCGCCCGCTCGTCTTCTTTGCGCTTCTGCTCCGTGACGTCCCGAATAATCCCACAAAGACGATATGGTTTGCCGCTCGCATCGCGAAAAAGGTATCCGTGCGCAATCAGCGCGCGCTCCTCTCCATTCGGCCGAACCAAACGATGTTCGACGAAATACGACGATTCTTGCTGCGAAAATGCTTGCTCCACCCGCCCTGCAGCTCGACCCCGATCGTCTTCGTGAACCAATGCCAAGTACGCTTCCAACGTCCCCGCAAATGTGTCTCTCGTCACGCCATAGATCGCAAGTGCGGCATCACTCCACGTGACCTTGTTGCCAGCTATGTCCCACTCCCAAACACCAATTTCCGCACTGTCCAACAGTGCGAGGATCCAATGCGCGTACGCCTCTTGCGCCTTCGCTTCGATGCGCGCTTCCAGTTCATCAATACGTTTGTTTGCCTGTTCGAGGGCTGCGCGAGTTTCCGTAAGTTCTAAATTTTCGTCCATCACGCACGCATGATGGACGAAAACCCTAGGTGTGGTCAATGCCATTCATCCCAATCTCACGGCCCCGGATTCGGACTCGGCACTTCTCCCGACGGATCGTGCGGCAACGTGCCTCGACGTGAGCGAAAATAAAAATACGGCGTATGCAACAGGAAGTTGGATACCCGCGACGTATAAATATCCGCCGAACGTTCGATTTGCCTTGCCAAGTGGCTTTTGTCGTTGCCCGTACGGAGCAAGAGCCCCCAATGCGGATTGGATACTTCACCAGCAGCTTTGGCCAGGGGCCCAATTCGTTCGTCGAGTTCGGCAAGCGCTTGTTTCATTGTTTGCAATCGCGTGTCTATTTCATCGAGTGTCGGCGCGCCATCGAACACATCAGTCCCCGATTTCCGACGTTGTTCCACAAGTCGTAATTGGCAAATGGCGAGTTCCTTGGATTCTTTTTCTTCCATCAGTGCGGATAACCGCGCTTCATCCACGCGGGCCGCATGAGACCCTTGAACTTCTACTTCCAATTCGCGCAAAATGAGCGCCGTTCGCCAGCGCAGAATGCTCGACGAAACCCGCACATCACCCCAAATATGGTCCCCGACGTACAAGATTTCGTCCCCGGAAAAACCCAGCGATTTTTCAACCATCATCGCATCGCCACCCAGATACAAATTGCCCATCACGATCGGACCAATGGACGGGGCCAAAAGACCTTCGTCCGTGACGATGCGAAAGAGCGGCGATTTTTGCATGAAAAATTCTGGTTTTCGCGCCTGCACGATGACCACGTCGAAAAGTTCGCGCCACGTCATGCCGACAGGTAAGAAACGCCCATAAGCATAACGCATCATCGCGTCCGTGTAGCCCCATTCCGAATTCGTAATCAAAAGCAGCTTCTTGCCAGCTCGTTTTTGGTCGAGCAATGCGAGTGGCGCGTCGGGGTCGAGGACCACGAAACGGTCCGGGTCCGCAATGATTTCCGCTTTCATCCGACCCTCCATGTGCGCTTCGTCGAGCCCGCGTTTCGTGAGGCGATACAACTGTTCGTATCCCATGGCGGTGGGCAGTTTTCCCGCTTCGAGCAAATCCACGAGGCCCGCGTACATACACGCTTCGGACAGCGAAAAAAGCGTATTCAAAAAAACGAATCGCGGTTCACCAAGATCGACGATCGTGCGTGCATACGTGCGACGCATCGTTTCGTAATCCACGAATGTCGTGCCGTGCATCGCGCGTTTGATGTAACCAAACCGATTGACCTTGAGCAAATTGCCAAGTTCCGTGTCGATGATGAGTCCACGAATGGCGAGTTCAGGATCGAATGACAAACTCTCGACGGGAAATTGACGAGCCAAGAGCCACGTTTTCAAATGTTCGTAAGCCAGCCGCTCCCATTCATCCTCGCGATAATGAATGAGCGTGTAATCCATGTCGTAGCCGATCGCTTTGATCGACCGCATATTCATGGTGCGATTGCAAAAAATACCCCGTTCACGCGGCGGCGGCCCAGGTAATCCTTCAAAGTCATTCATTCGTCAATAACTCCTAACCGTCCGATTACCAGACGTCGACGCATGATGCAAATTTTTAGTTTGTTGCCCGGTTGAGCGCTTCGCGCTCAACCTTAGTCAGGAAAAATGTCGACAAGCGCTGCGCGCTTTCGACATTTTCCCTCTACCCAGTTTACAATGGGGCTGCTGCCCCAAACCCCGCCGGATGAGAGAACCTCAGTACGGAGGCTTCGCCGTGGCGTGCGCAGAAGCAAGACCTGACTTGAAAAAGTCGACGTATTGCGCTTGTCCTTCGGGGGCGAAAATAAGGTCGCCATGGACGGCCGTCTTTCCACCATTGATCTTGTCGAATTGACTCATCACCAGCGTCGAACCGGTTGATCCATTGGCTGTAAGTGGCCCGGTTTTTGCCGCCAAACCACTCACGGGTCGCACCGGATTCATGTGTGCCGCCCCCATGGCCCGCGCGAGCGATTCACTCGATGAATTCGGGACGATCGTATCATTGAGGACCACTTGGAGCAAAATGTCGCGTGGCGCGGAACCCGTCGTTCCCGGCAATTCTTCGAGCGCACAATAATGCGCATAATTGAGTGGGTCGCCTGGATCGACGATGGCTTGTGCCGCCGCGAAAAACCTTCCCAATGCGCCATCAGGCGTCCCCGGCGGACGAAATGAATTCACGAGTAGCCCAAACGTACCGGAATCTCGAAGCAATTTCATGAGCCCATCGCCGCCCACGTTCCACACGGCATGCTGAATTTCTGGCGCCAACGCCATGATCGTCGGTCCTTGTACCGATCCAAACGAGTGGCCGATGTACAAAATGCGCGATGTGTCCAAATCTGGAATGCCATCCGGTGCGCCGACGGGCAAAAGATCGAGTTTATCGAGCGAATTGATGAGGCGTACCAATTCTAGCTGATCCGACGACATTTGTCGGAAATTGTCCCGCGCTTGGCCAATGTTGAACGTTTGCGTCTTGTCGTCGATGCCAAAAAAGTAAAATGCCGCAAACAGCGAATTCTGGTCGGGATCACGTGCGCGTGAACCATGTTCGGGCGAATCGATGCCGAATACCGCAACGCCATTGGGATCAATAGCCTCGAGGCGCTCCGACGTTCCCCACGTGCTGTCTTTGTCGCCGCCTAAACCGTGACCAAAAATCACGACGGGGCGTTTACCGGAAACTTCGGCTTTCGAAAATGCCAAAAATAGTTCCAGTCCCACATTCTTCTGGACTTTCGGCGTACCATTTTCGAATTCCCACGTTCCGGTTGTGGTCGACCGATATTCCGGCGTTTCGTATATTGTTTTGAATCGCACGCGACCGCCCATTTCGGGCCCTTGTTGCACTTCCCAAGGTGCCAGCAACGTCGGCGTCGGTGCTTTACGCGCTGCGATTCCAGTCGCTTCAATACCCGCGCGAATCGTCGCCGTCGTAAACGTCGTAGCCAATACGACATTGCTGCGCTTGACTCCCATGCTCGTTTCGATTTCTCCCAGCGCCGCCGATACCGCTTCTCCATACGCTCCTTCCGCCCCCGCACCAAGCAATGATTCCATGTCCTTGGAACGATCGATCGGACCGCCGTCTTCGCCATGCAATTCATTCGTTACGACAAACGCATATTTGGTGCTCGCACGAAGCGGGACCGCTGGTTCGGCCACGAGCGTAAAATCGTCAGGATAAAATCCGTCAGCAGGTTGTGCATACCATTGTGGCACCAGGCCAATGGCTTGACCTCGATCGGGAGATGCCGGGTCGACATCGACGAGATAAAACGGAGCGCCGGGTTTTTGATAATCGGTTGCATCGAGAATGGGGCCGAGCAGCGGAGGTTCGGCATCGAGAGCGAGCACGAGCGACCGAGCATCAATGGGGCCACTGAAGTTGACCACGACGCCTCCGACCGTGGAAAACCCGTCCATCTCGTTGAGTTGCTGGACGGTGACGTCATACCCCGTGATGAGTTGGTCATTCGTGACATCAGGCCCAATGTGCACACGCCGTCCGGTCACGGTCGTCGCATCGGTTTGCGTGTAACGATCGGAAGGATACGGCGAAAGGGCTGTTTCCGCGGGCTTTCCATAAAGCGCCACGATGTGCGGCGCTTCAGGTGTTGCTGCGGGATCGCTGCAAGCGGGAAGGACAAACGCGGCGAGGAGGAGTGAAAAAGGGGTACGCACAAGGCGAGGATATCAGCAAAAGCGCTGTTGTCTTCCGAGTTGATGAAAAAATGTCGGCTTCAAATGTCGAAATCATTCGCGTGGGTACGCATCCGCCGGACGTGCGTTCCGATGCGCTGGAATCGTTATTTACGACAGAAAAAGCTGGTGCGAGTTACACCCGCGACCCGGATCTTTATGCACGTCTGCGTGCGTCCGCCTGGCGTCCGCTCGTATCCTTGCAATTCAGCGACGGCGCTGTCGTCGCTTTCAGGTTCATCGTTCGCTTCATCGATCATGATTACGCTGCACCACTTTTTTGCGCTTCGAGTCTCGCGCGGAGTTTTCGTAGAGGTTCGAGTTCCTGGTCGTAGAATTTGGTGGCTTGCACAGTGACCGAGGGGTCGGCGCGTAATCGTTCGAGTTCGGCGATGAGCGGATCGAGCACCGCGAGGCCCATATCGGTATGCCCATGTTCGCGGCAGCAATCCGCGAAGAACCAGGTCATGAAGCACTGGCGTTCAATGCGATAGAAACCCAACTGTTGCAGGTCGTTCCAGTAGCGTTGGCAGGCTTCGAAGGGCTGATCCTTCTGCCACGCCATACTCAAAAGCATTTCGGTAACAAGTCTTCGAACTTGCTGGGCAATCTCTTGATTGTCCCCAATACGCACCAAGAATTCGGCTTCGATCGCCCGGTAGTCGGCGATGGCAGAATCGGCATTGGTTTTCCTCCACTTCAGCATGACGACTCCAAGCGCTCGGTCGAACGCAATGGAGATGTCTTCGGGCCACTTGTCGTACCCCATGAGTTCACCGATGCCGCTGCCGTCGCTTTCCGATTCATCCTTCGGTTCATCGGTCATGTTTCTCTCCTACGGGCCATGTTCGGCCAGTCGATCTGGTTGGCGCCGAGAGTGTTGCAGTGTTGCCATGCCGCTAATACCTGCACGAGTGCCACCGTCCATTAGCGTCCACGCCCAACGGCCATTGGCCCATCTTTTTCAAGCAAACACGCCAGCACGTTTGGCACAACGAGTGTCCATGTACGTCCACAACAAGATTTCCAAGCGGCGAGTCCATACATGCTTCGTACTCATCGAGACACCCCTCCTTCGTGCTCTTTGGAATCACGAGCGTTCCTACCGCCGCAATGATGCCCACGCCAACCTGGACAATAGAGCGGGGGAGCGTCGACGACTTCTGCTAATAGTGAATTCGAGGCGCCAATTTGCCTGAATCGCCCCCAAACCCTCAGCTCCTCCCCGCCCCTTCCCGACGCTGCCAAATGGAAATAGCGCTTGGAAACTACGCAATCAGCTCTCGTGAATGCCATTGGCGACAAAAGTGCTTCGACAGGGAAGACCATTCAAGGCACCGTGGCGCTCGTTGACGCACGTCAAGATTTTCTCGTCGCGTACAATGGCGTTGCTAAACGTCTCGTGCAAGCCGTCTTGATTCAATTGGATCGCAAAGACGAACTCAAGCTTTACTTCAAAGACTTGCAGGTCAATGAAGCGTCGACGCCAGCACCCGCGCCAAATGATGCCGCGCCCGGTGCGCCGGGCGGGTGAACACCCTCTTACCGAGACAAACCGTCGTCGTTCCACCCGCGAGCGCCAACCAAAGGCACGAAACGGACCGGACAAATGTTGGTCTCGACAAACACGTCGTGATCCGTCCTTTCGATCAGGCGCAGGTCTTGTGAAGCGACGTCGTCTCCCACGGGGATCACGAGGCGTCCGCCGATGGCAAGCTGATCGAGAAGTTCGCGTGGAACGATGGGGCCGGATGCCGTGACGCAGATGGCGTCGTAAGGAGCTCCAGCAGGCCAGCCGAGCGTCCCGTCGGTGATAAACACATGAACGTGGTCGAGGCCCAAATTCGCGAGAACCTCCCGCGCACGTGCGGCCAGTTGCGCATGACGTTCGAGTGTGATGACGTCTTGGCCAAGTTCGGCAAGGACCGCCGCGGAATAACCCGACCCGGTACCAATTTCGAGAACACGCGCATTTGGCGAGATACGCAGCAGTTCGGACATCAACGCGACGATATAGGGCTGCGAAATCGTTTGCCCCTGTCCAATCGGCAACGGCTTGTCTTCATACGCCTCGTCCTCCAGGGCCTTGGGGACGAACACATGCCGCGGCACTTTGCGCATGGCTGCGAGCACGCGGGGATCCTGAATGTTTCGAGACGAAAGTTGCTCGTCCACCATGACCGTTCGAGCGGTCACTTTGAAGTCGTTACGAAACATGACCAATGACGCAATGGTACCTTCTAAGGTATCGTGTGCGCGCGACTGCGCGAGAGCAACATGAAAATCTCTCCCTACGGTTTCGACATCGACTTCCATCGGATCGGCACTCCACAACCGAGTGGATTTTGCGCATGGCGGGATGTGGTTTTGACGAACCCAACCGGGACATGTGATCCGATGGCCACACCGACAAGACGAAGGACTTCACGATGAAGACGGATGGCACGAAAAAAAAGAGTACGGCGAAAACACCGCGTGCAAGTCAGTCTGGGAAAGCAGGAGCACGGCAAGACAAACTGGTCATCGAAGTCATCGAAGAGATCATTCCGACATTGCCTGACCCGTTCGACGTTGCCGACGAACCGGCACCGATGAGCTTGGCACCGCGTCCTCGAAGGCTTGCCTGGTCGTACTCGCTCTTGTCCGAAGTCGACAGTCAAACGATGGAGGACCTCGTCGTCGAAGCGGGGACGAAGATCGGCATCGAAGGGATGCTCGAAAGGCTTGGCTACTTGTACGTCGTGCAGGTTGGCGAAGACAAATCCATAGAAATTTTATTTCCACCAAGTGGTGGTCCAAGGCGCGCGCGGCCGGGGACACACATTCGTCTTCCCAGCGGCACTGGGTGGATCGTTACGACCAAGAAAGGGAAATTGCGAACGTTAACGAGTTCCCAACCTCTGTCCGACGCCGACATTGCGGCTCTCGTTTGAATCGCTCCCAGCTGTACGGCGCGCACGTCCCGACGTTATTTTTTCATTGACACGTTCGAAGGAACGCCTCGTGCACCGGCCAGGCACGGGCGTGCATCGTTGCGCCGGGAGGTATCCATGCCGCGCTGGGCCCAAGCTACGTCGATGTATTTCGGCACGGTCTTGACCGTGTTTTCAGCTTCAGCGTGCTCGGAAACGCCTGCCGCTCCCGAGAGAATTCCCACCAATCACGAAGATGTCGCGCCAATCCTCGCCGCGAACTGCGTGACATGTCATCAGCAAGAAGCGATCGCGCCGTTTACTCTTGTCGATTACAACGATGCGCGCGCGCATGCGGAAGGCATTCGTACATCGACGGCGAGTCGGTCGATGCCACCGTTCATCTTGGACAATAGCGGTTCTTGTCGTACGTACGTCGAAGGGCGGTGGTTGACGGACGCTCAAATCGAAACGCTTGGCAAGTGGGTAAAAGGGGGCAGTCCCGAAGGAGATCCCGCGAAGGCCATGGTGATGATTCCTCCGCAACGGCCGCACATCGAACGTGTGGACAAGACGATCGACATGGGCACGAGTTATACGCCGGATATCGCGCTTTTCGATGATTACCGGTGTTTTATCGTCGATCCGCAACTTGTCGAAGATACGTTCATCACTGCATTCGACGTCCGTCCCGGTGTAGCAAAAATGTTGCACCATTTGACGCTATTTTCAATCGATTCGGAATCGGCGGAACAAGCGGCCGAAGCATTGGATATGGCCGAGCCAGGACCGGGTTATTCTTGCATCGATGATTTGCTTATTGAGGATACGCGGTGGCTCGTCGGTTGGGGGCCAGGAGAAGGGGCACTTACGCTGCCGAAAGGTACGGGTCTTCGAATGCATGCAGGTCGCAAGGCGCTTTTGCAAATTCATTACAATCAAGAAAATGGTCTTTTCGCGGATCGCACGCAAATCGATATGATGCTGGCAAAAAGCGTCGAACGCGAGGCCCGTGTGCGCCGGGTGGCCGATACCAATCTTCTCCTTCCTCCGAAACAAAATCGAGTGGAAGAAACGGCGTATTTTCCGGTGACTCGGCCGTTGACGCTTTGGGGATTATGGCCCCATATGCACAAATTGGGCGTTTCTTTGCGGGTCGCGGCCATTCGCGACGAACAAGAAACGTGCGTCGCCAACGCAGATCGTTACGATTTCCATTGGCAAGGCTTTGCGCATTACACGACGCCGATCGAGGTCGATCGCGGCGATCGTTTACGCATTACGTGCACGTACAATACGCTGGGCACCGACGAAATGACGACGTGGGGGCAAGGCACGAACGACGAAATGTGTATTGCGTTTTTCTACATGACCAACAACTGAAGAATAAGGCGGGGTTTTAACCCAGCCCCCAAACGAGAACGAGGGCTCCTCGCCCTCGACCCCGCAAGGGACAATGTCCCTTGACCCGTGCATTGAATCGTCCGCTACGCGGTCGATTCAATAGCGGGAATTCGTTTGGTCTTACTCCGCCAAGTCGTACAAACGCGAGCTTTGGGAGGTGCTTGAATTCTCAGCGCTGGGCGAATGAGAGGAAGGCGAGCTTTGGGAGGTGCTTGAATTCTCAGCGCTGCGGCGGGGCCCCGTTGTTTGAGCCCGCGCTTTGGCGGGCGAGTTCGGGGTGCCGCAAGTGCCGAGAAATCGAGCGCCGACCGAAGCGTCAGTATCGTGTCAACGCGATGGGGCGGGATGACGGCGACGTCGGGAAAGACCGAGAAGAGCGAGCAAGCCACCAATGGACCACGTGGGCAAACCGCGTTCATTGCTGGAGCCAGGAGCCGCTGCGCAATCGCAACCGCCGCCGGTGGGATTGACCGGCTTGCATTCCCCGGACTGATGTTGACAACCTTCAGTCGGGTCGCACGTATCCGCGGTGCATTCGTCGTTGTCGTTGCAATCGAGCGGTTGTGGAGTTCCGCAGGATCCCGATTGGCACGTTTCGCCGACGGTGCAGACGTTATCGTCATTGCAGGCCGATCCATCCGCCGACGCAGGATTGGAACACATACCCGTAGTGGAATCACACGTGCCTACGTCATGGCATTGATCGGAGGCTGAACACACGACCGGGGCCATGCCATTACATTTGCCCGCCGAGCATGCATCGGTTTTCGTGCACGCGTCGTTGTCGTCGCACGTCGTTCCCTCAGGCAAAATCGGATTCGAACAATTGCCCGAAAGCGAATCGCACGTACCTACGCCATGGCATTGATCGGACGCGGTACACATGACCGGATTGCCGCCCGCACACGCACCGGTTTGACACGCATCGGTTTGCGTACAACCATCGCCATCGTCACACGCCGTTCCGTCTGCCGAATTCGGATTGGAACAAACGCCCGTGGTTGGATTACACGCGCCAACATCGTGGCATTGATCCGATGCGGCACAGACGATAGGATTGTTACCGGTGCAAGCGCCGGATTGGCAAGAATCCGTCTGCGTGCACGCATCGCTGTCATTACACGTCGTGCCGTCGGCAATGTTCGGGTTGGAACAGGTGCCAGTGGCCGAATTGCACGTGCCCGCAACGTGGCATTGATCGAGCGCCGTGCACGTGACCGGATTGGCGCCATTACACGCCCCATTGATGCAGGTATCCGTTTGGGTACACGCATTCCCGTCGCTACACGCTTTCCCTTCCGGGGCTACGGGATTGGAACAGACTCCAGTTGTGGGATTGCAACTACCCGCAACGTGGCATTGATCCGACGCCGTGCACACCACTGGATTGCCGCCAGTACACGTGCCGGCTTGACACGTATCCATTTGCGAACATGCATTACCATCGTTGCACGCGGTGCCGTCCGTCACGAAGCCATTGGCCGGACAAACTCCGCTGCTTCCAGTACATACTTCCGCGACGTCGCATTGACCAGCGGTTGCTCGGCAAACCGTTCCTGCAGCCACGAGCGTACACGTTGGAGAACAGCAGTCACCCGCCACCGTATTGCCATCGTCGCATTCTTCGGTGGGTTGAAGAATGCCGTCACCACAAATGCTCGGTATGCATGTGGCCGCGACGAGAGGCACGACGTTCAGCTTGACGTTGTCAATTGCAATGCCGCAAGGCCCTCGTCCAGCACCGTTGTCGGTGCATAGGCCAGACGCATCCTGGGTGTATTCAAAACGAAGTTGAATGGTGCGTCCTGTCATCCCATTTACAGGAAAACGCATCGATATGTGCTGTGTTCCGTTCGACGGACCCGACCACACAGACATGTCTTGAAAGTAACTGGTGTTGCTCGAACGCACGAGGTGCCGCGGGAAATGGTTTGCCGCGCCCGTCTGGAGTTTTTCTGCAAAGGCTTCTGCAAGCACCGAGCGCAACGTAGCACCCGACGTCGAATCCGTAATGCGTAACGTCATGCCGTCATAAGCTTCGACCAATTTCGAGGGTTCTTCTTCAAGGTCGTACACGAGATCGAAGTCGACGGTGACACGACCTTCACCCATCGGCACGGGAACGACGACTTGCGGCGAGTAGAGCCGAATAAACGAAGTTACTTCTGCTTCGTCGTGATACGCGGCGTTGTTGCCCGGTGTCAGTCCTTGCCCGACGATCCAATGCGTGACGAGCGGATTACTCCCGCCCGCTTGCTTAACAGATTGCCACGCCATGGGGTCTACTGCCGTGCCAATGGGCGTGCTCGTGAAATCCTCATTGATGAGCGCTGTTGCCGTTCCGTCAACGCCCGTATTGACGCGAATGGGCAATTCCGTCGTGCCTTGGTTCGTCGTGACGGTCAGCAGAAAATCAATGATCGTCCCAGGAACAAAATTGCTCGCGACTTTGAATTGGAAGGGCGTCGTCGCATTGCCCATTGCGAGCGGTGCGAGGTTTGCGTACGTCCTGGTCGCACCATTGATGGTGATGCCCGGCGTCGTGGTGCTCAATGTCGCGGAAATGCCCGTAATGGTCGCGGCCCCGACGACGGGATTTCCCACGTAATTGTCTAGTTTTACCTGCAAATCGATGTCTTCGCCCGGATCTGGCTGACCGTTTGCCCCGGAGACTTGACAGAATGCAGTGTCGCTCGTCGTCGTTTCCGCGATACGCACCGGCGTTATGATTTGCGCATCCGCTGTTTTTTCAACGTAGATGTCGGGTGTGAACAGTTGCGCTGCGGCCGGTTGCCCTTCGTCATATAAAGGTTGCACGGTGTTTCCAGCCCATACGCTGTACAAGTTGCCGCTTTGGGCCACGGATTGATTGTAATCGCCGAGGTTTGGCTGGCTCGTGTCATTGCCATATCCGGCGTGAAAAGGTCGATCCGTGAGTGGCGTGGGCGGGCTCCAAGAAGTTCCTTGATTGGTAGAACGCGTATGCATCGTTTCGATCAAGTCACCGGTATCGGCAGCATCTTGATCGTACCAGCTTACATGGGCACGCCCATTGCTTTGATCTGTCGAGATAAACGGTACGAATTGCGCCCGATCATTCCCTGGATTGCTACTGAGCAAAACGGCGGGTCCGGTTTGGCACGCTCCAACGAATGTGCGCAAAGCAATGTCTCCCGTACCAACGGCATTGTTTCGTTGGTACACGACATATACGCGCCCAGTCGTGTGATCAATAGCCATGGCTGGCGATGTATTCACACGATCCATACCCAAGATTTGATCCTCCGGCGGAAAGCTCGTGCTGTCGAGATCCACCGCCGGTTCCCACGTGGCCCCACCATCGAGCGAACGGCTACATCCGACATTTCGTAGACCTGTTGTCGGTGTGCTGTTGCGCCAAACCACATAAACCGTAGAATTGGCATTCGTTGTGCCCGGTAAAACTCGAGGCATCGATGCTTGAACGCCACCACCCATAGCGGCCTGCACGAGTTGCGATGCGGGTGCCCAGGTGGCGCCGAGGTCGTCCGTGTACGTTGTCAGAATACGTGTTGGGTTGGCACTAAATTGCGTCCAACTGACATGCAAACGACCAGTAATCGGGTTGATATCGATGAATTCTTTGTCCGCGGCTTCCCCAGCAATAAACGCTGGCCCGATTTCAATGGGGTTCGACCACGCCGAACCATCGGCATTCGATGTGTGAATCGACATGCCTTGAAGTGCATCCGACGGACGCACGAAGATCGACGCATACACGAAAATGTTTCGGGTCGGGTCGAATTTGATGTCAGGGTCGCCAAAGATGCTCCCACCCGCGGCACCAGGAAGCGTAGACCCTCCACCGGGACCCACAGGCACGGGCAACCACGTCACGCCACCATCGAGTGAACGGGCAATACCCGACAACGAAACTGGCATTGTGGTAAAGCCACGGGAGTCATTAAATCCAGCAAGCAATACGCTGGCGTCGGCATTGGCGGAAATCGAACCTTCGGCTTGGGTTCCAACCGCTGCCAGGCCATTCACGGTCGTGTCCGGACCACCGATGACATCCGGATCGAATTGGCCGAGGATTACGTTCGTCGGGTGATCGTCACTGACGGGGGGCATGCCTGCTGCAAGAGCACCAGCGGGTGACATTTCGAGTAGGTTTTTTGCCCATACATCGCCGGTTGCCTTACGTTGGGCATTCGTGAGCGCTTGTGACGCCGCAACGAAACCACTCTTTTCAGGCGAACCGCCTTCATCCGAACACGCAGAAATCCCGGCGAGTGTTGCCAGTGTCAAACTACCCCAACGCGACCATCTCATGAGCATGACCCTTCATCGATAAAAGAACCCCGAAGCAACTGGTTTTGGTTGCATCGGGGTCCTTCGCCCCGCACGAACGACGATCCTACGCGAGCACACGATCGACTTCAAGGTTGTCGCTCATTTTTCAGAGTGTGTTGCGCAGGCTGCTGCGCATTGCGAATCGTCGGTCGGACTTACTCAGCGTACGATGTACGCTTCCGTCGTCCTCCCTAGATTCACAACGCTCGCTACGCCTGCGCAACACACTCTCGGAATGTTGCACATGTCAACGGTTTACAGGCAGACGCACGCGTAATCGTTCCGCCAAACCTTGAAAAGCCAAGTGTAGAGTGCGCGACGCCGCATCTCCCGTTTCGGCTCGGCTTCGCACCTCCACAAATTTGGAATGAACAAGCCCGTAAAACAGGTTTTGCGTGCTCCAAAGATCGAGTGTAAATCCAGCACCATCCGCGAATTCAATCACACGATCGAGATGCACATAAGACGATGGATCTTCTGGCTGCGTCGCCATCCGTTCGGCAAGAAGCTCCACACTTTGTCCGAGCGTGAACGTGATGCCTGCTTTATCGATGTGCAAATGTTGTTCTTTTGCTTGATCGAGCAGTTTGCGCATGGTTTGGACATTCGACGGCACTTCGCGCGCCGCTTGCAACAAGTCGGCCCCAATCACCAATTCTCCCGCCACGAGCAGAGGACGCGGAATAGGACTTTGTAATGGCGCAAGGCGGCGCAAAAGCGGCGAATATCGTTCGTAAAGTGCCCGTTGCGCGCCAAGAACTTCCGCGACTGTCGAATCGAGCAGACGTAACACGAATCGTCGTTGCGCGTCACGAAACACGGCATCCAATGAATCAATGGGACGATCGCACGCGCGCAAAAGGACCCGCATTGCTCCGTCGACGTCACCACTCTGAAACATGCGCACCACTTCATTACGCACTTCTGCGCGAGCTTCGGGGTCGACATCCGCGCTTACACCACCCGCGAGGCGATGATCTCCAAGGTGAAGTGCCGCAAATACATGCCGCTCGGAATCGAGCGTAATGCGACTGGTGACACGCGCGCGCCCCAAAATGAGTTTGGCGCCATATTTTTCAAAGGTTTCCACACCCTCCGTTTGCACGTCATAACAATAGGTGCTCGGAGGTCCGTCTTGGATGAGGCTCACGGCCATATGCGCCGTCACTGCGGGCAAATCCACCCGCGCTTTGGTGACGAATCGTTCCCAAATACGCCGCCCATCCCCCATTTCGGAAATGTTGCTGCGAGCTTGACCCAACGTCTCCAAAAACGGCCCCTCGAAGTTTTCTCGAAATGATGTTTCGGCCAATTCGATGGCGCGTCCGGCGTATTGTAATACCTGCACCGTTTCGATGTTCGATAAATCATCGAAAAACCACCCGCAACTCGTGTACATCAGCATCGCTTGACGCTGCATTTCCATGAGTCGCAATCCTTGTCGCCGTTCATCGCCGTTCATCGGGTGACGTTCGTGCTTCCGGAAAAACGTGTCGATGGTATCCGGTGATCGACGAAGAATCACGTGAATGTATTCGTCACGTGCTTTCCACGGGTCGACGAAAATCCGTGCCGCCGCTTGCTCGAATGGCCCTTTCGCGGCATCACGCAAGCCGTCGAGCGCTTTGCGTAATGGTTCGCGAAACGCCTGATTCCATTCCACCGACCCGGTACGACAACCGCAATCGCTGCGCCAACGTTCCACGCCATGCGCACAACTCCACGACGTGGCTTCAATGATCCGCGCTTGAAACGTTGGCGGATGCCGCTCCAAAAATTCACCATAATTGGTCAGCTTGGCCAAACCCGAAGATTCAATTCGTTCGAGCGCCCAAGCCAGCGCCATTTCTCCGTGACGATGATGATGCCCGTAGGTTTCACCATCGGTCGCAATGTGCACGAGTTGCGGCCATGTACGTCGGTTGTCGAATACCGACATCAACCGTCCAGCGAAATGCTCACCATTCGACAAAAGCCGCTCGAATGCGACCGCTTGCGACACCGGGCCATCGTAAAAAAACACCGCAATCGTTCGTCCAGAAGGAAGCGAGATTTCGTACGGCATCGAAGGATCGATTCGTCCGCCGCGTACGTCGGTCCATTCTTTTTCACCTTTGCGCCGCACTGCAAGGGCTTGGCGGGGAGCGAGAACAGTAAACTTAATGCCTTCGGCGGCGAGGACTTCTAACGTTTCTGTATCGACCGCCGTTTCGGGAAGCCACATTCCTTCAGGTTTGCGACGATAACGAAGCTCGAAGTCGACCAATCCCCAGCGTACCTGCGTGAGTTTGTCACGTAAATTCGCCAGCGGCATGATCATGTGATTGTAGGCTTGCGCCATCGCCGACCCATGCCCACCAAAACGCTCCATACTCAGCGCGTCGGCAGCGACGATGGTCGCATGCGTATTTGGCGCGTGCGTTTCGAGCCATGTCAACAGCGTGGGCCCGAAATTGAAACTAATCCGCGAATAATTGTTCAAGATGCGAACAATGCGATCTTCACCATCGAGCACGCGGGCTGCCGCATTGGGCGCATAACATTCCGCCGTGATTCGCTCGTTCCAATCATGCCAGGGCGCTGCCGAATCTTGCTCTTCAACCGCTTCAAGCCACGGGTTTTCTCGTGGAGGCTGGTAAAAATGTCCGTGTACGCAAACGTATCGCTCCGCCGCTTTCATCGCACCCTCGTATACACGACGCTCTCGTGGGAGCCAAATGTCAAGCGAACTTGACCGGAAGAAATGACGTCACCTGTCTCGCCCAAGGCATTTCCCCCAAAACGGGGATCATGGGAACTCAACACCAGACGGTACGTACCCGTGGACATTGGCAACGTGATGTCGACAGGTTTGTCCGAGAAATTGTACACAATCAGCATTTCGGAGGTGTCCCCCCACCGACGGACGAAAAGTACGCGTTCGTCCTCGAATGCCGTCGCTTGCCGATTTCCTCCCGTCGCGAAAGCCGGATTTTCTCGACGTAACTGCAAAAGTGCGCGATTCCATTCCAGGAGTAACGCGTGGTTGTTGCGCCCGCGTAAGCTCCAATCGAGATGCGCCTTTTCGAACGTCGCTGCCTCTTGGGGAACAGCGGCCATTTCAGAAAAACCAAGCCGCGACAGATAGGCGGAACGCCCGCGTTCGACGGCATCGCCCAAACCCTCTTCCGAAAAATTCGAGAAATAAGGAAACGGCGCGATTTCCCCATATTCTTCGCCCATGAACACGAGTGGCAAGAATGGGGACAAGAGCACGACGGCTGCCGCGAGTTTTTGTTGCTCGAACGAAATACGAGTTGCCAATCGATCGCCCGCGGGTCGATTGCCCGCTTGGTCATGATTCTCCGCGAAAACGACCAAACGTCGAGGATCGATGTCCGCTCCATAACGACCAAATCGACATTTTTTGTATTGCGAATATTGCCCTGTAAAGACAAAATTTTCCCCAATGGCTTGGGCCAAATGTTCGACTTGGCCGTGATCGACGAGCGCCCCCGTGCGTTCCTTCGTAAGTAACGCGGCGAGTGCATGATGGAAATCGTCGTTCCAAACTCCATCGAGACCCTGGCCGCCTTGGGAGGTCGGTTTGACGAGACGCGGATCATTGTCGTCGCTTTCCGCAATCAGATACACTTGCCGTCCAAGTTCTGCTCCGCGACGGTGAAATATTTCGCCGAGTTCTTCGAGGAATGAACGAGCGGACGAATCGACGATCGTATTCACGGCATCGAGACGTAAAGCGTCGATGCCGATATGTGTGACGAAATAAAGAGCGCTTTCGATGAAAAACTTTCGCACGTCGTCGCTCCCTGGGCCGCTCATGTTCATGGCCTGGCCCCAGGGAGTGCGGTGGTATTCGGAAAAATACGGACCGAATTCGGAAAGATACGTTCCTTCAGGGCCCAAGTGATTGTAAACGACGTCGAGAATCAGCGCCATCCCGTGCGCGTGACATGCGGATGCGAATCGCCGCAAACCATCCGGGCCGCCGTAATTCGCCTGCACAGCAAATGGAAAAACGCCATCGTAGCCCCAGTTGCGCGTGCCAGGAAATGCCGCTACAGGCATGATTTCAATGGCCGTGATACCAAGTTCCTTCAATTCCGCAAGACGCCGAATGGCCGCATCGAATGTACCTTCGCGGGTGAAAGCGCCCACGTGCATTTCGTAAATCACGTATTCGTGCAGTGGTCGTCCAGTCCAACCAAACGCGGGATCGGGGACGTTCGGTACCACTTCGCTCGGCCCGTGTACACCCTCGGGTTGTAAACGCGATGCCGGATCCGGGCGCAAGACATTGTTGCCCACATCGACGAAATATCTCGCTCCGGGGGATACGCCGTCGACCACAGCAAACCAATATCCGCCTTCTTCTTTGCCGAGGTGAATACGACGTTCAATTTTCCCGCGTACGACGATATCGACGCGTTCCGCCAGCGGTGCCCAAAGACGGAATCCCGTGCGGCCGTCGCCAAGGTACGTGGCTCCCACAGGTCGTTCAGAAACGGCGAGCCCTGCGTGATGGAAGAACACTGCGCCGAGCGGCGGAATGGTGATCTCCACAGAATGCAGGCGATTGTGGTGTTGTACAGTTTCGGCGATAAAGTTGCCTCCTCCCGTCAGGCCGCTGCCACCGAATTGCGTCGCGTCGCTCGACAAAAGTTCCTGGTACCGCCCACCTCGAGGCAAACCAATACGATACTTCTTACGAGGTACGGGCGTGAAATTGAGGGCGACCAGGACGATGGCGTCGGTTGATCGGGCGCGCCGGAAAAACACGACAACACTGTGATCGGCGTCGTTGCAATCAATCCATTGAAATCCGTCGGGACTCGTATCGAGTTCATGCAAGGCGGGTGTTTCGACGTACAAGCGATTCAGGGCTTGCACGAAACGTTGGATACCAATGTGATAGGGGCCTTCATCGAGCGAATGCCAATCCAGTTGTCCTTCGTGGGCCCATTCGCTCTTTTGCGCGATTTCGCCACCCATGAACAGGAGTTTTTTGCCGGGCTGCGTCCAAAAATAGGAATAAAGAGCACGCAAATTGGCAAATTTTTGCCATTCATCGCCCTTCATTTTGCCGAGGAGCGAACCTTTTAAATGAACGACTTCGTCGTGCGAAAGGGGCAGGACAAAGTTTTCGCTAAAAGCGTACATCATCCGAAACGTGAGCTTGTTGTGGATGAATTTACGAAAGATTGGATCGCTCGACATGTATTCGAGCGTATCGTGCATCCAGCCCATATCCCATTTGTAGGCAAATCCAAGGCCTCCGACGTACGCCGGGCGAGACACCATGGGCCACGATGTAGATTCTTCGGCAATCGTATGCACGTGCGGAAATGAACGACCAATGGATTCATTGAGACGACGAAGGAAATCAATGGCTTCGAGGTTTTCGCGCCCGCCAAACTTGTTCGGTTCCCATTCCCCATGTTTACGTGAATAATCGAGGTACAACATGCTGGCGACCGCGTCGACACGTAATGCATCCGCTTGATAACGATCAATCCAGAAGTGCGCGCTCGAAAGTAGAAAACTCACGACTTCGCCCCGACCATAATTAAAAATCAGGCTCTTCCAATCGGGATGAAACCCCTTGCGTGGGTCCGCATGTTCGTAGAGGTATGTGCCATCGAAATACCCGAGACCGTGTTCGTCCGACGGGAAATGTGAGGGCACCCAATCCAGAATCACGCCGATTCCCGCGTCGTGCAAAGCATCGACCAGAAAAATGAAATCTTCCGGATCACCATAACGTGAAGTTGGCGCAAAAAAACCCGTGACTTGATATCCCCACGACCCACCGAAAGGGTGTTCCATGACGGGCAACAATTCGACGTGCGTAAATCCCAGATTGGATACATGTTCCGTCAATTCTTTGGCCAGTTCACGGTACGTCATCGAGCGATTTTTTTCTGCCGCGACGCGCCGAAAAGATCCGACATGCATTTCATAAATAGATATGGGTTTGTCTTGGGCCGTGGTTCGTCGCACGGTTTTTCGCGGACGAGCCAAGGAACTCATGTCCCATACGACGGAAGCCGTTTGTGGCGGTGTTTCTGCGCGAAATGCGAAGGGGTCGGCTTTTTCGACCGTGTACCCACCCAAACGTGAAGCAATGAAATATTTGTAGACGGTGCCGTGCCCAATACCCTCGAGAAAGCCTTCCCAAATGCCGGAATTACTGCGTGCAACAAGTGGATGTGTCGTGCGACTCCATGCATTGAAGTCGCCGACGACGCTCACGCTTTCGGCATTCGGAGCCCAGACGGCGAAATACGTTCCCTTTGCGTCGTCTGCGGTCATGACGTGGGCGCCGAGTTTTTCGTAAAGGCGCGTGTGCGTGCCTTCGGCGAAAAAATAAAGGTCTTCTTCGGACAGGCGCGTTACATCATGACGAACCACAGCGGACATGGAGCGGTTCGTAGTCGAAATGTGACGATGAGGAAAGGGGAATCGACCGGATGCAGGCGGGCGCATTACGCGCCTTCGCCTGCGTATGTTCAGGTCACTTGCCGATGACGCGATCGGTGGCGAACTTGAAGAATGACGAGTACGCGGCGTCTTGGAGGCACAAGGCGAGATTGACGTTGGCCATGCTCATGTCGCGGCAACCGTTGACCGATTTGGTGACCGGATCGCGTAAGAGCGTGTACGGGAAACCTGCGCCAACGTTGGGCACGACCGGGTCTTGCTGATCAGGCTGACGGATGTTGATGACGGCAATGTTGAATGCTGTCACGTTGCAGCCGCCAATGAGCACATCGAGCAAATTATTTGTGGTGGTATACCCTTGATTGCATGGATATGCGCCACCGGCCAGCAAATCACCGGGAACGGGCACCAA
>JANORL010001026.1:0-3734 GCA_031415295.1 Polyangiaceae bacterium
GGTCGACCATAAAATTGATCGGCGTTCCATCCCATTTCCAACAGATGCGCCATCAGAATCCCAAGCAAAACCTGCATTGGTCCAACGTCATCACTGCCGATCTCTCGTGCATAACGTTCAAATATCTCCCGAATCCCCGCCATTGTGTGAGAAATTCGCGGGTGCGTATTAAAAAGCGCCCCTACAGCTTGTGGCACCACGTACCATGCCAAATCCCCCGTAATCGGTCTGATGCCATCATGAGCATCTGCTTCCCGCGCCGCTTTTTCGTCAATCGGAAGCAGCCGATCATCCACCACGTACAACTTTCGCGCGCGTTCCAGCGTCGCATCCGAAACGTCGATCCCCATGACCTTCGCTCGCTCCACGATTCCTCGCGCCGCGTGAAGCACCACGATGTTTTCTTGTCGCTTCGGCGATTCCGGCATGAGCCAATGCGTATCCGCCCATAAAACCAGATCCGCGAGCCGCGTATCCGTACCCGCGAGACATGCCGCGCCAAACGTTATCATCGCGACGTCTTCCACCATCTGCGGATCGTTCGTTTGCGTCACGAGATCGAGCCACGAAGGCAATACATCGAGGCGTTTGCTGCCCCATGACGCAAGCTTGGCCCGCACTTTTCTTCGCCACACGTTGTCCACCGATGTCAACGCCCACGCGAGCAGCAATGGCGGACCGTCTGCGGAATCCTCCTCATCGAGGCTCAACGTTTCCAGCGCTTGGTCGCCATAGCCTTCCCATGGCCCGTCACCATTTCCTGGCAAGATCGCCGGGCCAGACCAAAACAGATCGCGTTTTGCAGGTGTCTCGTATTGCAAAAGTATTTCATGGACAAACCGCGGTCCGAATGGAAACTCGGGATCCCGTGAGACGGGGAGGCACAGTTCTTTCAATACATGGCGGCACGACGGCATACTTGCCGTCAATCGTTCGATCACCCAAGCGCGATATTTCGCAGCTCGATTTGCGTCCAGCGCAGCGATCGTGCGCAGTTCGAGCGTCTCGATATCGTCGACAGGAAACGCTCCTTGAAAAATGCCTGATTCGATCAGGCCGATACCATGTTTTTCCGCCAGAAGAATCGCCACTTGCTCGCAAGCATCCGGCCTACGTCGCAAGATCTGCGGAATGGGAATGGGCTTGGAAGAACCCGAGTTGTCACGTTCTTCAACAGCCTGGACAAGCTCGGTGACGGCCGCCTCGGCGACAAGATAATCCGTCAATGGATCGTACGCGGTCTCCACAGTCGTCAAGCGAGGCGCCAATTCGTCGTCCGATTGAATCGTGGTGACGAGAAGCAAGCCTTCCTGCTCGGCAGCCTCGAAGACCTGCATCCATCGTTCGAGCGAATCGACGCTCGGCTCCGCTTTGCGTGCAATTTCCAATGCGTCGTCACGCAGCAGACGCCCCCGTTCGACACACGCCTTGGCCAATGGGCGCAAAAAACGTCGCAATGGCTCCTGGCCCTCGACGAGCCCGACACGGTGTCGGATGTTCGATTCTGCCAAATCCAATTTTTCCGACAAGAGCGCTGGAAGTGAAACGCTAGCTCGATTATTCATCCATTGCGGCTTTTGCGACCGAACGTCGCAATACAAGCGTACGCTCAGCGGCTCTCGCAATGCCCATCGCAAACGGCGGTGCGGTAGCTCGACGCCATAATGCGCACAATATTTCAAGAGCAGCGCTTGGACTTCCTCCTCGTCCGGACGAAGCTCCAATTCGTCGTATCGATCGCGAGGCAACGGCTTCAAAATGGCGTCACGGCTTCGCGTCCTGAGCGTCACGGCCACACGAATACGCGAATGACTTTGCAAAATCTGCGTCAGTTCCCCCAGTCGCTCAGCCCATCGTGCATGTTGTCCACCTTCTTCCAGTCCATCGATGGCCAACAGAAACCACGTCGGCTCGAATTCCACTTCACCTGGCGCGACAACATTCCCAGCACGTTTCACATCCGCGCGAATACAAGTCGCTTCGAACGCATTCAAAATCGTCTCGAGCCCCACGTTCGGCCAATCAATCGCTTCGGCCAGAACAACCGACCAACTTTTCTCAATGGGGCAATCCTTTGCTCGCAGGAGCAGCACGGGCAATTCATCCGCGAGTCTTGTTTTGACCGCATTCGCCAAACCGTGCGTTTTTCCGATTCCAGGCGCACCGACGTAGGCGACGAGCGCCGGTTGTTGCTGAAAACTCTCCCAGAGATCGTAAAGGCGCGACAGTGCCGAACTTTCGTTAAGTCCTCGACCCTCGACGTTCTCACGTATGCAGTGCGCAACGCGCTTGGCAATGTCGTGGGTGGCTGCCCATCCCGATGACTTGGAGCGGGTCTCAATTTGTTCTAGAACCCGATCCAATTCGTAGAGCATTCGGCGCTCCTCGCTCTTGATGGGAAACGGGTCGTTGATGCGACTTCCTGTCCGAAATGCAATTTGGAGCCGTTCTGCCGTTCGAATCAATCGTTCGAAAAGTTCGTGCGCACTCGTCAGCAAAACTTGAGCATTTGTCAACGCCATGAAATCTGGATATCGAGGGAGCCGCGTTACGTCGTCACTCGTAATGCGTATCGTGGAAAGGCACGTGTCGAGTCTCTCGAGGAGATTTTTCCTTGCATGGGACCCGCCCAGACGGAAGGCGAGGTCCGCTTCCAGTTCCCCCGGTGCATGAAGGCTGGACAAATACCGCTTCGATAACCACCCCTTCTTGTCGTTTTCGAATCGATCTCGCAAAAACTGTTGCCTGAGCACGCTCTGGGAAAACCAATACGCTTCGACCCCCTCGTTGTCCCGATGGGTCAATTCATCTTGAATGCGCGCCTCGTCCCACAATTCGATCGTGGTATAGGGCGCCTTGACGATTGCATCGTTCGCCCAATTCTTGAAACGCTGACGCTCGCTAACCTTTGTACCTACACGGTCATCTCCGAGGTTTCTCGGAATCGTAATGCAGTACCGAACGAGCCGCGGCCGAATCGTAATGGCTGTCTCGAATGAGTCCCTGATCTGCCGAATCTGCTTGTCCTCGATCGGATCACGAAACCACTTTGCTTGCAGGCCAATAACATCAGGCTGATCCGTCGCGTTCGAACGGACGAGGGCGTATGCTTCGACGCCACCATCCCCGCCATCTCCGTTGACAAAACGGACATCAAGCAACGACGCTCCAAACGTGCGGCGGCAAAAATGCTCGAAAAGCTGCCCCGAAAACGCCTCGAAGGCGCGACGCTCATCCGTGTCGCGTGTGTTGAACTTGTCCCAACCCATCTCGATGCCGCACAGGATGCCTCGAATGGGGAGCGCTGCGCAAGTCCAGTCACAGTCGCGCAGCGATTGTCAACGACTCGCCCGTTCACGTCGACACCGAGCACAACCGCGCGCTGACCTCTAGCAACGACGCATTTCGCCCTTACAGGCTTTTTTTCGCGTACGTGACTCGTGCCTTGGCGCTGGCGAACGCGAGCGTAACGTCACGCAAGACGCGTCGCATTCCCCTCATACGCGAGGTTTCTTCGGAAACGGCAGCGAGAGTTGCTCGTGCGGCACTCTCCGTTGCTTCGGAGGGCCTCATGCCGACAAACCCGCCCGCGCCAAACCTTCCTGAATCGTGTTTTGCGTGAGCGCGAACTCACGGCATTTCATCGGCTCGGCGTTTTTCGGGCCGCCGCCGCGTCGTAACAAGCCAAAAGGGCCTGGTCGTCACCCTCATCGACGCTGGACAAACTATCGATG
>JANORL010001027.1:0-26105 GCA_031415295.1 Polyangiaceae bacterium
TGCATAGCGGCATCGCGATGACTCGTCGTGTCACCGCATCGCGTTGGATCCCGTAGCAAAAGGCCTTGGCTAGGTTCCATCTTCACCACGTCATGATTGAAGATGCCCACGCTTTCTCCCAAAAGCAATGGAGAAAGTGCACGGCGATGTGGGTTGGGAGGAGTGCGTGGATGGCTGCCCGCATGATCATTTGTACACAAACGATCATGCGGAAGCGACTTCAAGGCGACAAGTGGATCATTCGTGGACGCCTTGGAGCACCGTGGTGTTCCAGACCCAGTTGTCGAGCAGCACGAGCGAATTGTTCACGCTGTCTTCGACATCGAAAACGATGAGCTCGAGCTGGATGACTTCACCAGGCACCGTCGGCACGTCGTTGAAGAGCCACTTGGTGGCGCCTCCTTGATTGGCAACCTGCATGCCTGTCCCGGCCAAATCGGTGATGCTGGCGGGGCACAAATTGCAACCCTTGGGCGCGCAAACATCGAAGAAACCGTTGTTGACACTGATCGGGTTGCACGGGGTGACGGAACAATCGACGGCGATGTTCTTGTCAGGCGGCAGCGCCTTCTGCGAGGGATCCGCCGGGTCGGGCATCCACGTGCTCGTGTAGAGGCCAATGAAGAAGTCGTTAAACTTCGTGCACTGGTAGTCCCAGTATTCGGACGAGAAAAACCGAAACGCATACGTGAAGGATTTCGCGTTGGTCGGTGTGCGAATCCGCAAGCGTAGGTTGACAGGATCTCGCGCACCGGATCCTGCGTCGCACGTACCGGAACAACCTTTCGAGCTAGGTAGCTTGTTGCCATTGGCAAGCAGATACGAAGCAGGAGGTTGCGACGTCGTTCCAATGTTGGAACTCGTGCCCGCGTAACCCGGATCGTCTTGATCGCGCATAAAACCCGTGGACATACCCGCAAGCGTTGCGCCTTTGAGCGGTACGACATTCACGCCAAATGCCGTCGTGATCGCGGTCTGTTTGTCCTGGATGTTGGTGAGTTGCGACGTGGTCGGCGTCGTGCCGTCGGACAGCTTTTGCTCAGCCGTGATCACGCCCCAACGTTTGTCGGCTTGCGGGGGATTTTCGGTGGTGAATTGACAGAGCTCCATGGCCTTGGCCATGTCGATCCCTGTGACACCCGTGAACTTGGTCGCCGTGCTGCAAAGGTCGGGTGAGGTGTCCTTTGTCAACGGGTTGCAGTCGTTGTCGACGTTGTCGCCGATGACCTCGAAGGCGCCAGGATTGACCTCTGCAGGGCTCGTACAACCTGGTCCGAACGAGTCACAACAATCGCCGCCGCATGAACTCCAACCATCGCCGTCTGCATCGGCGTTGTCGTCGACGACGCCGTTGCAGTCGTCATCCAAGTTGTTGCTACACGTTTCGTATTTCGGAAGCACTTGGCCGACGCACGTGCCCCAAGCTGTGCCGTCTTCTTTGCACGTTTGCGTTCCCGACTTGCACACGCCGATGTTGTTCGTCCCCGGAGCGCCTTGGTAACAGGGCTGCTTTTGTCCTGGCACACATGAACAGGCGCCATCTTGCAAAACGTTCCATTCGCACCCGTCCTGCGGATCTTGGTTGCAGTCGGCAAAACCCGCCTTGCAGCTGCCGAGCGAACAGATGCCGTTGACGCAAAGTGGCGTGCCGTTCGCCGGGAATCCACACGCGTTTTGGCAAAAACCGCAGTTGTTTTCGTCCGTCGCGAAGTCGTAACAACTGCCGGAACAACAGCTGAAACCAGCTTGGCAATTCTGCAAGCCAGAGCATCCCGGAACGCAGGTGTCGGACAAACAGATCGAACCAGCGTTGCAATCGGTATCAGCCAAACAACCAACGCACTTGAAGGTGAGTTCGTCGCAGGTTTGTCCAGACGTACAGTCGAAAATGCTCGTGCATCCGACTTCGCAAACGTGGGAGATCGTGTTGCAATAAGTGCCTTGGGCGCAGTCGTCGGCCGGAGGGTCCAAGGGCAAACACTCGACACACAGTCCGGTTTGGATGTCGCAGACCGTGCCTGCGGGATCCATGGAACAGTCGGCGTTTTTCTTGCAGCCAACTGGGCCGCCGCCTGCGCCTGCGAGGCCACCGGCGCCAGCCATGCCGCCGCCGCCAGCTTCGCCTCCCATTCCGCTCGAGCTTGCGGAACTCGAGGAAGTGCTCGAGGCTTCGTTTTGAGTTTGTTTGGCGCTGCAAGCCGCGAAGGATGCGCCGACCGCGAGAACGGAAACCACCACAACCGAGCGCGTCATGCGCATGCTCGACAGACTCGTCAGTGTCTTCATCGAATGCCTCACAAGAAATTACGAACGCGTACGAATTGCACCAAGCGGTGCGAACAAAAACGAGAACGACGCGCCACGAGTGTTGGGTCGCAGCGCGCCATGATCACTTGTGAACCCCTGCCGCGGTGGGTTGCAAGCCCCAGCGGAAATAGTCGAGCAGCACGATCGAGTCGACGTTGTGATCACCTGCATCGAAGATGATGAACTCGATTTCGATGGTTTCACCAGGAACAACGTTGGCTTCGTTGGTCAACCAAACGGTGCCACCGCCATCTTTTAGATCGCCGTTCCAACCGCCCATGCCGGTGCCGAAGAGCTCGAGTGTACCGGACGAACATGCCTCCGGCGGAGCCCCGATGTACGGGAAACAAACGTCGTAGAACGCGTTGTTGACGCTGATGGGATTGTTGAACGTGTCGAAGGCGATGTTGCGATCCAACGGGAGGGGTTGGTTCTTGGGATCCATGGGATCGCCGTTGGGATCAGGCAACCAAGCGGTCTTCAGGCGCGTGATGAAAAAGTCGTTGAACTGCCCGCACGTGTACTCGGGGTATTCGGCCGAGTAACTCTTCAGACGGTACGAGAACGACTTGGCATTCGTCGGCACGCGGACGCGCATCTTGAAGTTGACGGAATCGAACGCAGTGGTGCAGTTTGCCCCGGAACAAGCGGGGCACGCGTTGCCCATGCCATCTTTTCCTTGAGGAAGGACGCCGCCGTGGTGGACGAGGTAGTCGGCGGGAATGGGGACCGCGGTCTTGGCGTCGAAGTTGCCTTTTTGCACAAGAGGATTCGGCCCGTTCTGCGGATACTTGTGGCCGGGATCCGTCTCGTCACGAGCCGTGCCGGTCGAAAGAGCGGCAAGCGTCAGGCCCTTGATGGGTTTGACGTAAGGACCGTATTCCGAGAGCACGCCGACCTGAAGGTCCTTGGGCAACACGACGTTGGTGCCGTCGGCGAGCAACAAAGAACTCGAGATCACGCCCCACTTTTTCTGCGCCAGGACCGGCGGGTTTTCCGCGGTGAACTGGCAAAGGTCCATGGCTTTGACGAGTTCGATCGTGCTCGTAGGCGTGGCCAACGGTGGATCGGTGCAATCGGTCGGAGGTTGGGTGTCGAGCGAGCTCACGTCGCAATCGTCATCGGTACCGTTGCCGAGATACTCGAAGGCACCGGGATTGACGCTTGCAGGCGATCCGCACTTGAAGCAGTTGTCGCAACAATCGCCTTCGGCGACGGTCCAGCCGTCACAGTCCATGTCATCGGGTTTGGAAGGAACGCACGGTTCCACGCACTTGCCCGTCGCATCGCAGGCTTTGCAAGCCATGGTGCCCATGCTGCCACCGGAACCGCCCATGCCACCGGAGCCGGCAGAGCCAGCAGCGCCGCCAGAACCTCCGGCGCCACCTGCCCCACCAGTTGCGCCAGCGCCACCAGCACCACCTGCGCCAGCCACGCCTGACGAGGAAGACGACGACGAGCTGCTGGTGGTGCTTCCAGTCATCCCGCCTGCGCCGGCCATGCCACCTTCGCCAGCAGATCCTCCCTTGCCACCCATGCCTGCGCTACCGGCTTCTCCAGAGGAACTGCTTGTACTTGTTCCGCTGGAGGAGATTCCGACTTGCGTCTCTTCGCAACCGCTCACCAAACCAAGGGCACCAACAAAGACGACGAGGGATCCGGAAAGGAGAAGCGTGCGATCCATCAGAAAACCTCCGCGGACAAACTTTATCTATGCCGGCAGGACAAACGCAGACGGATGTGCTGCGAGTGGATCCGGCGTGACGAGTCACCGCATACGAACCGCTGTTGCATGCGGGCTTAAGAAGCCAAGTGTATCGTCGCAGATTTCTTTGCGTCGCTCAACTCGGACGAACGCTGAAAAGCCGTGAGTGAGAAGGTGGGGCAGGAGCAGGTGGGACGACGCGCGTTGCGTTTAGCGCATCCGTTGGGGCATCAGAAGGAGAGGACCTTCGCGAAACAGGCCGTATAGGCCTTGTTGCAATCGGGATCGGACATGGGATCGGAGATGCAGTCGGCGATGTCTTGCAAGGCCTTGGGCTTGAGTGGGTTGGTGTCGAGCACGCAGCCTTGTGTGTCGAAGACTTCTCCCATGAGACAGAGGCTATCTCGGATGGCTTCGCACGTGGCGGAAGCGTCTGTGGATGGGCACGTGGCTGCGTACATGATGCCGACACACTTCTCGACTTGCGCATCGTCACACGCGTTCGCCATATCGCCTTCGATGCCTTGAAGACACTTGACGAGCACGTCGAACGCACCGCTTTGGAAGATGTCGGCGCCGTGAGAACAGGTGCCGTTGGCGAGCGGAGCGAGGTCTTTGTTGGGACCACAAATGCTGCCGGTGGCTTGCGTGTTGAGTTTGTCGCAGGAGAGTACGTTGAGAATGCCGTCTTCAGGTCCAGCGCACATGGGTCCGCCGCCACCGACGCCTGCACCAGCCGAACCACCTTGTCCACCAGCACCGCCCATGCTTGATCCAGTGGAAGTGCTGCTCGACGTGGTGCTTCCGTCAGCTCCCGTGCCTCCACCTCCCACACCGTTCGTGTTGCCATCGACGATGATGCAACCGCCGAGAAGCAAGAGGAACGAGGGGATAGCGATGGTAAGAGTAGAACGAATATTCATGGGCCAAGACCTCCTAAGACAAACCGTGACGGCGCCATGAAATTGGCGCGGACGACAGACGGAATGCGCGACGTGAAGTTACAATCGGACGTGTTCGATCGCGTGTTGTTTGTTTTTGCAAGAGGGACGTGCGTTCAGCAAGGGCCAGGAATGTGTTCAGTCGGTAGGGCCACGATCGCGCGGCAAAAATTATTTTTGAGAATTCTCTTGCGTTCGTCGAGCCGGCTTGGTAAACACCGCGTTCCGTTTTCCTGGGGTTGGGCGTCGCAAGCGTCTGACCCTCCGAAGCCGTAACGGCGCTTCGGTCGCAGTTCGCCTTTTCGGCCTCCGTGGGACTCCCCCCGGTGACGCGAGAAGGGATTCTCATCGCAAGATGACGGGCTGGACGACATGAGGTGCACGACGGCAGGGTCCGGAAAGAAGTGTGTGGTTCACATCTTTCTGGACTGGCCAACGACTGGGATCCCCGGGATGAAACTCGGGCCCAATGTCTTACGAGGATTTCTCGAATGCAAAGCAAGGCCAGTGCGAAATTTTCGCGGATTTCGCCGCGGAAGGCACGCATGATTGCGGACCTCGTCCGTGGTCGTGATGCCGCAGAGGCACTCCAGCTCCTCCAGTTCACGGAGAAGTCGGCTGCGCCAGTGATCTCTAAGATCATCGAAAGCGCGGTGGCGAACGCCCGTCAGAGTGGCTCGGACGTTGACACGCTTTTTATCAGCAAGGCGACTGTCGACAAAGGCCCGAACAAGTTCAACCGCCGTTGGCGCCCTCGGGCGATGGGGCGGGCGACACGTGTTCAGAAGGGCATCTCTCACATCGTGATCGAGCTCAGCGAGCGCAAGTAAAGGGACACGGTTTCCATGGGACAAAAGACCCATCCGTATGGCTTCCGCCTTGGCGTGATCAAGACGTGGAGCAGCAAATGGTACGAAGACGGTAAAGCGTACCAGCGTTGGCTTCACGAGGACATCCGCATCAAGCGGGCTATAAAGCAGTACCTCTACAACGCGAACATCGCTAGCGTGGAGATCGAGCGTGCCGCCAATCGCGCCAAAGTCATTGTGTATACGGCTCGGCCGGGCATGGTGATTGGCAAGGGCGGCAAGGGTATCGAAACGCTGAAGACAGGCAACGTCGGAACGGCGACCAAAGGCGAGTCGGTGTTCAAGGGCGTGGCATCGTTCACGGAGAACGAGGTGTTCATTGACGTCCAGGAGGTGCGCAAAGCGGAAACGAATGCGCAGCTCGTGGCGGAGAACATTGCCACGCAACTCGAGCGTCGTATTGCGTTTCGTCGTGCCATGAAAAAGGCTGTTGCGACGGCGATGAAGTTTGGCGCGAAGGGCATTCGCGTACGTTGCGCGGGACGTCTTGGCGGAAGCGAGATGAGCCGTGTCGAGACGTACCGTGAAGGCCGCGTTCCGCTGCACACGTTGCGTGCTGACATCGAATTCGGACTCGCGGAAGCGAAGACGAAGGTCGGGATCATCGGCGTCAAGGTGTGGATGTTCAAGGGCGAAGTTCTCCAGCGCAAGTCGCGCCGGATTCAGTAGGACAGAATCATGCTGTCTCCCAAGAGAACCAAATACCGCAAGATGCAGAAGGGCCGCGTTCGTGGGATTGCTACCACGGGAAGCGATGTGTCCTTCGGTGACTTCGGACTGCAGGCGCTTGCCCCCGCGCGTATCACGGCTCGACAGATCGAGGCGGCGCGTATGGCGATTCAGCGTCACTGCAAGCGTGCCGGCAAGCTCTGGATCCGAGTCTTCCCGGATCGACCGGTCACCAAAAAACCACTCGAAGTTCGTATGGGTGGCGGAAAAGGTGCTCCGGAAGAATGGGCAGCCGCGGTGCGGCCTGGTCGAGTGATGTACGAGCTTGCAGGCGTACCAGAAGACATTGCGCGTGAAGCGTTCCGTCTCGCGGCGCACAAGCTCCCGATCGATTGCAAGTTCATCGCACGCGGGATCGTGTGAGGGATTCGAGATGAAATCGAAGGATTTGCGCGAGCGCACGAACGAACACTTGCAAGAGCTGGAAAAGACGCTCGGGCGTGATGTGTTCGACGCGAAGTTCAAGAACTTCACCAATCGTCTGAACGACACGTCGTCGGTGCGCAAAGCGCGTCGTGATTTGGCGCGAGTGAAGACGATTCTAACGCAACGTGCGGGTGTCGAAGTTGCGGCCGAAGTTACGGCCGAAGTTGCGGCAGGAAAGGCTCAGTCATGACGACGAACGACGCGACTGCTGGGCAATCCGCAGTGCAGACGGAACAGCACGGTTTTCGGCGCAAGTTGCTTGGCTTAGTCAAGAGCAACAAGTGCGACAAGACCGTCGTTGTCGAGGTCATTCGCAATTCGCGCGATCCGATGTACAAGAAGTACGTCCGTGCTCGTGAGCGCTACAAGGCGCACGACGAGAAGAACACGTACAAAGTCGGGGATCGCGTGGAGATTCAGGAGCACCGTCCGATCTCGCGTGAAAAGCGCTGGATTGTGACGCGCCTGATTTCACGACCGGTGGAGGAGTAGACCATGATCCAGGTCACGACGCATCTCGAGGTCGCGGACAACTCCGGCGCACGTATCGTCAAGTGCATCAAAGTGCTTGGTGGTTCACGTCGTAAGTACGCGGGTCTTGGCGACGTCATTGTCGTGTCGATCAAGGAAGCGTTGCCCGGCACGAAAGTGAAGAAGGGCGACACGGCACGCGCGGTCGTTGTTCGAACAGCGCGTGAATATCAACGATCGGATGGCAGTTACATCAAGTTTGATGGGAACAGTGCCGTCCTGATCAATAAAGACAAGGAGCCGATCGGAACCCGTATCTTCGGGCCGGTTGCTCGCGAACTCCGCGCGAAGAAGTTCATGAAGATCATCTCGCTTGCTCCGGAGGTGCTCTGATGAACCGTCTTCGAGTTGGTGACCTGGTACAGGTCATCAGCGGCAAAGAGAAGGGCAAGCAGGGTCGCGTATCCAAGATTCTGGCCGAAGACGAAAAAGTCGTTGTCGAAGGCTTGAACAAGGTGACGCGTCATCAGCGCCCGACGCCGCGGAATCAGCAGGGTGGCAAGATTGAGAAGGAGGCGCCGCTTCATGCCTCCAAGGTCATGTTGGTAGACCCGACGACGGGCAAGCCTTCGCGCGTGAAGGTTTCGGTCGTCGACGGCAAGAAGCAGCGCACCGCGAAGAGCGGCGCTGTGATTGCGGCAGGCTGAGCCATGGCGGACAAGAAGGACGACAAGGGCAAGGACAAGGGCCAAAAGCCCGCAAAAGACGCCAAACCGGCGGCGCCCAAACCTACTGCCTCGGCAGCTGGTAAGGGTGGCAAAGAAGGTGGCAAAGGTGGCAAAGGCCGAGGAGATTCTCCGCGAGCCCCTGCTGCTGAAGTTACCGCCGCTCCGACGGATCCGAATTACGAACCTCGCGTACGCAAGAAGTATCGCGATGCCGTTATTGCGGAGCTGTCGAAGAAGTTTGGCTACAAGAATCCCATGATGGTTCCCCGCCTGCAAAAGGTGGTTATCAATATGGGTCTTGGTGCAGCCGTCGGGAATCCGAAGATCATCGACTCGGGTGTCGAAGACTTGCGTGCGATTGCGGGCCAAAAGCCAGTCATCACACGAGCGCGTAAATCGATCGCGACGTTCAAGCTTCGCGAGAACCTACCGATCGGAGTGACGGTGACGTTGCGCCGAGATCGGATGTGGGAGTTCGTCGATCGATTGATCAGCTTCGCGTTGCCCCGTGTTCGTGACTTCAAGGGCGTGAGCTCGAAGGGTTTCGACGGTCGAGGCAACTTCACGATGGGGCTGAAAGAGCAGATTATTTTTCCCGAGATCGACTATGACAAGGTCGATGCTGTCAAGGGAATGAACATTTCGTTCGTGACCACCGCGCGCACCGATGAGGAGGGACGAGCCCTTCTCACGGAGCTTGGGATCCCGTTCAGGCATTGAGGAATATTCGATGGCTCGCGCAAAAGAATTTGCCAAGCTGAACCGGCCGCCCAAGTTTGCCGTGCGGCACCGTAATCGTTGTAAGGTTTGCGGTCGTTCGCGCGGTTATTACCGTGACTTCGAGCTGTGCCGCATATGTCTCCGGTTGTTCGCTCTAAGGGGTGAGCTTCCGGGCGTGATCAAGGCGAGTTGGTGATGCCATGATGACCGATCCTATCGCCGACATGCTGACCCGCATTCGAAATGCTGCGCTTGCGCGGCATGATCGAACCGAGGTTCCAGCGAGCAAGATGAAGAAGGCTGTTGCCATCATCCTCAAGTCCGAGGGTTACATCGCGGACGTGAAGGAAAGCGATGGCGGCACCGACAAGTTCACGATTGTGCTCAAGTATGGGCGTGATCGTGCAAGCGCCATCGACGGAGTTCGTCGCGTCAGCCGACCAGGTCGTCGCGTCTACGTCAGGCATGACCGGATTCCGCGCGTCCTTTCGGGCCTCGGGATCAGCATTCTGAGCACGTCTCATGGCTTGATGAGCGATCGCGATGCCCGTAAGCACAAGCTCGGTGGCGAGCTCATTTGCGAGGTGTGGTGATGGACGCGGCGACGACGCAAACTGGCGAAGTTTCGAAGACATCGCGCGTTGGCAAGCGTCCGGTGGACGTTCCGAAGACCGTCACGGTGACCATCAAAGGTCGCAGTGTTGAGATCAAAGGCGCCAAGGGCCAGCTTTCGCACGATCTACCCTTGAGGGTGGATGTGAAAGTAGACGGCTCGCGGTTGCATGTTTCTTCGACTGCACCGGGTCGTGATGGTTCACGGCTTCAAGGCCTCGTCCGCGCGCTGCTCGCTTCCATGGTGAAGGGAGCAGCGGACGGTTACGAGCGCATACTCGAGCTGAAAGGCACGGGTTATCGCGTAGACTTGAAGGGCACGACGCTCACGTTTGCACTTGGTTTTTCGCATCAAATCGTCTTCCCGGTCCCGAAGGGGCTCACGGCGGCGGTTCCTGCAGAATCCAAGGGCACCGTGCTCGTTTTGCAAGGCGCTGACAAGGCGCTCATTGGACAAACGGCTGCGACGATCCGTGGATTTCGACCCCCCGAGCCTTACGGTGGCAAGGGAGTTCGATACCGCGGTGAGCGGGTCCGCGAAAAGGCGGGCAAAGCAGGCGGCAAGGGCGGCAAGAAGTAACCGAGCGGGGCGACCGAAGGTCGCCCTTACAGGTACGGAAACGACACGATCATGGCTATGAGAATCGTCGGTAGGGAGCGCCGCAAGCTCCGCATTCGCAAAAAGGTGAGCGGTTCGACCGTTCGGCCGCGTTTGACCGTTTTCCGAAGCGCCAAGCACATCTACGCGCAGGTTATTGACGACACGACGGGGCAAACGATTGCGCATGCCTCAACGTTGTCAAAAGATCTTCGCGGAACGCTCGACGACGACAAGAAGGTCGACGCGGCGAAAAAGGTGGGAACGCTCATCGCGAAGATTTGCAAGTCGAAGAAGATCGACCGCGTCGTGTTCGATCGAAACGGCTATCTCTATCATGGGCGCGTCAGCGCTCTTGCACAGGCCGCCCGAGAGGCGGGGCTCGAGTTCTAGGCCCTGGGATCGCTGGCGATTGCGCAGGCTTCACGGACGAAGAAGGCACGTATGGCGTTCGATCAAATCGACGACGAAAAACTCAAAGAGCGGGTGATTCACATCAACCGCGTCGCCAAGGTCGTAAAAGGCGGACGAAGGTTCAGCTTTTCGGCACTTGTGGTCGTTGGCGACGAATCTGGGCATGTGGGCGTGGGTCTGGGTAAGGCCAACGAAGTGCCCGAAGCGATTCGGAAGGGCAACGATCAGGCTCGGAAGAACCTCTTCCGGGTTCCGCTTGATGGTGTGACAATTCCGCACGATGCTTTCGGGCATATCGGGGCGGGCAAGGTGCTTTTGAAGCCTGCGAGCCCTGGAACGGGCGTTATTGCAGGTGGCGCCGTTCGCGCGGTGGTCGAGTCGGCGGGTATCCACGACGTATTGACGAAATCGCTTGGAACGAGCAATCCGCACAACGTCGTGCATGCGACGGTGGCAGCGCTGAAGGCCCTGCGCAGCGTCGAGCACGTCGCTGGCAAGCGTTCGATTCAGGTAGAGGATGTCGGCTGGCAACGCAAGGGTGGTAGCGGTTCGACGGGTGCTCCTCAGCGTCGTCGTGCGAGCCAAGCGCCCCCAGCCCGTGCGCCGCGCGAGGGTGGTGGTGAGGGCGGAGGTGCGCCGTGAAGACTCATCTTCGAGTGCGACAAAGCGGCAGTGTGACGGGTCAGACTGGCCATCAGCGCCTCGTTTTGCGAGGTCTTGGGCTTCGAAAGCCTGGCAGTGAAGTCATCGTCGAGAACACGCCGTCGTTTCGTGGCATGATCAAAAAAGTGCTTCACCTTGTGAAGGTTGAAGAAGTCGACGGGAAGAGTTCCCAGGCGTAGCCGGTTGGGAAGGCGTAGCAACGATGGATATTCTCTCGAAGCTCAAGGCACCAGTAGGCGCCAACAAGAAGGAAACTCGCGTCGGACGTGGCGTGGGTTCTGGTCTTGGCAAGACGGCTGGTCGTGGTCAAAAGGGCCAGAAGGCTCGTTCGACCGGTAACATCGGCAAAAAGCATTTTCAAGGTGGTCAGACGCCGATTCAGCGTCGCCTCCCAAAGCGCGGTTTTCGCAATCCGTTTGCGGCGATCGTGGCGACGGTCAACCTTGGCGATTTGGAAGCGGTTTTCGACAATGGCGCCGTCGTGGATGTGGCAGCGCTCGAGTCGAAGCGTCTCGTTCAGGGTCGTTACGACTTGATCAAAGTGCTTGGTGATGGTGATCTCACGAAGAAGTTTACCATCTCGGCACATCGATACTCGAAGAGCGCGCTTGCTAAGATCGCGCAAACCGGTGGTCAAGCAAATGTGCTGGCCACGGTGAATGCACCGGCTCAAAGCTAGCTGATTCAAGAAGCGCAATATCACACCATGGCCACACTCGCGGGAATAGCGAACTTCCACAAAGTGCCGGAACTCCGGCGCAGGGTGATATTCACCCTCGTGATGCTGGCTGTCTATCGAATTGGTGTGTTCGTCACGGTTCCTGGCGTTGATCGACGCGAAATGGGGCGGTTCATGGCGAAGCAGTCGGGCAGTCTGCTCGGCTTCTTCAACATGTTCTCGGGAGGTGCTCTTGAGCAGCTTTCGATCTTCGCTTTGGGCATCATGCCTTACATTTCGGCGTCGATTATCATGCAGCTCATGGGCATGGTGTACAAGCCGATTGACGAGTTGCGGAAGGAAGGGGAACAGGGGCGTCGCAAGATCGATCAGTACACACGGTACGGAACGATCGGGCTGTCCCTTTTCCAGTCCTACGCCATTTCGCAGTGGCTCGAATCGATTTCGTCGAGTGACCAGGGAGCGGGTGTAGTAACGCATCCTGGGATTGGATTTACGCTTCTGACAATGATCACGCTGACCACGGGGACGGCGTTCCTCATGTGGATTGGCGAGCAGATTACGGAGCGCGGCGTCTCGAACGGGATTTCGCTTCTGATTTTTGCGAGCATCGTGACGGGTGTGCCTGGGTGGATTGGTAACTATGTCACGCAGAATTCGGGCAACATACAGCCTCTAACGATCGCGGCAGTTATTGTGTTCGTGGTGGCAGCGATTGCAGTGATCTCGTTCTTCGAGAATGGTCGTCGTCAGATTCCGATTGTGTATTCACGTCGTCAGGTGGGTCGTCGAGTGTATGGGGCGCAGAATGCGCATTTACCGCTCAAGGTAAACACGGCTGGAACGATTCCCCCGATTTTTGCTTCGTCTCTTTTGATGTTTCCTCAGACGATGGCCAACATGAACATTCCGGGAGCGGAGGCGCTTCAGTCGCTCATCAATCGAGGTGGGTGGGTGTTCAATACGGGCTATGCGTTGCTCATTGTTTTCTTCTGTTACTTTTATACGAGCATCACTTTTCAACCTGTGGACGTGGCGGAGAACCTGAAAAAGCAGCAGGCGAACATTCCTGGGATTCGTCCTGGGAAGCAGACGGCTGACTATATTCAGGCGGTTATGAACCGCATCACGTTTGGTGGTGCGTTGTATGTGACGACGGTGTGTGTGTTGCCTTCGGTGGTGGGTGATCTTCTGCGAGTGCCGATTACGTTTGGTGGTACGTCGCTGATGATCGTCGTTGGTGTTGCGCTCGATACGGTCAATCAAATCGAAGCACAGCTCATCACGCGTAGTTACGAAGGGCTCACCGGACCTGGGGCTGGGCGGCTTCGGGCTCGTCGGTTACCGGAAGGTTGAGGGGGGACGATTTGGATATGATTATTGTTTTGGTAGGCCCACCGGGTTCGGGCAAAGGAACGCAAGCACAAATATTGTGCAAAAAATTTGCCATCCCGCAGATTTCGACGGGTGACATGCTTCGTGCGGCCAAGACATCCGGGACGCTTGATCCGCAGTTTCGCGCGATTATGGATGCAGGTGGTCTCGTTCCGGACGAGGCCATGATTGGGCTCATTGATACACGTATTGATGCTGACGATTGCAAAAATGGATTCATGCTCGACGGATTTCCACGAACGGTACCGCAAGCAGAGGCTCTTGAGCGTTTGCTTGCTGCACGTTCGCTCAGGATCAGTGCGGTTGTTCAGCTGGATGTTTCTCGTTCGCTCTTGGAAGAGCGATTGATCCACCGTCGGACCGACAAAAAGTCTGGACAGATTTATCATCTCGTTTATAGTCCGCCTCCCCCGGATGCCGAACTCGAGCATCGGGCGGACGATCGGCCGGAGTCAGTTGGCAAGCGTCTCGATGCATACGAGGCGATGACAGCTGCACTCCTGCCGTATTACGAAGGCAAAGCGCTTTTGCGACGGATCGACGGTGTCGGTGCGCCAGCAGAGGTGACGTCGAGGGTGCTTGGGGCTCTTGGCGGAGTGCATGCGGAAGGCTCATGAGACGATCGAACCAATCGAAACCTCCGAAGGAACCGAAGGGCGACAAGCTCGAGTTCGATGGCGTCGTTCAAGAAGCGCTTCCGAATGCGATGTTTCGAGTGAAGGCAGACAATGGGCTCGGAGTACTTGCGACCATCAGCGGTCGCATGCGGCAGTACTACATCAAGATTTTGCCCGGTGATCGCGTTACGGTCGAGGTATCACCCTACGACCCGACGCGAGGCCGGATCACGTATCGGCATAAATAGGACTAACTGCGGGACGAGGATAGGGACAGGAAACGCGTCATGAAAGTGCGACCTAGCGTCAAAAAAATCTGCGACAAGTGCAAAGTCGTGCGCCGTCGTGGTGTCGTGCGCGTGATCTGCGAGAATCCTCGCCACAAGCAGCGTCAAGGAAACTGAGTTGGAGTAGCCATGGCACGTATCGCTGGCGTTGATCTTCCGCGTCGAAAGCATTTGGCCTTTGCCTTGCCGTATTTGTACGGAATTGGGCGGACAAGTGCGCTTGAGATTTGCGCGAAGTCGAAGATTCCCGGGGACAAGAAGGTTGAGGAACTCAGCGACGCGGAAGTCAAGCTGATTCGTGACATTCTTGACGCTGACTACAAGGTCGAGGGTGATCTTCGTCGTGAAGTGCAGCTCAACATCAAGCGGCTGATGGATCTCGGCTGCTACCGCGGATTACGGCATCGCCGTGGTTTGCCGGTCAACGGGCAGCGTACGCACACGAATGCGCGTACGCGCAAGGGTCCGCGCAAGGGGATGCTGCAACGGCGTCCGGCAACGAAGTCGTGATGAGACGCGAGTAAGGACAGGGCGCCATGGCGAATCCGAAATCAGCTGCAGCCACGAAGGCCAAGCAGAAGAAAAAAGTCAAGAAGAACATCGCGGCTGGGATTGCGCACATCCAGTCGACGTTCAACAACACAGTGGTGACGATCACGGATATCAACGGCAATGCCGTGGCCTGGTCGTCCGCTGGTGCGCGTGGATTCAAGGGATCGCGAAAGTCGACTCCGTTTGCCGCTCAGCTTGCTGCCGAAGAAGCAGCTCGCCGGGCGCAGGAGCACGGGATGCGATCCGTTGCAGTGTTCGTGAAAGGCCCGGGAGCTGGTCGCGAGAGCGCGCTTCGTGCTCTTCAGACGGCTGGTTTCAAGGTGACCTTGATTCGAGACGTCACTCCCATTCCCCACAACGGTTGCCGGCCGCCCAAGCGGCGCCGGGTTTGAGGCTTCGAGGGTACGCACATGGCTCGGTACGTTGGTCCTGTCTGTAAGCTGTGCCGTCGCGAGGGCATGAAGCTCTACCTCAAGGGAGAGCGCTGCTACTCGGAGAAGTGTGCTCACACGCGTCGTCCTTACCCGCCCGGTCAGCACGGTCAGGGACGGATCAAGCTGAGCGAGTACGCGATTCGGCTTCGTGAGAAACAAAAAGTTCGTCGCGTCTATGGCGTTCTGGAAAGCCAATTTCATGGTTATTTCCAGGAAGCCAGTCGTCGCAAAGGACGAACGGGTGAAGAGATGCTCGCGCTCCTCGAGCGCCGTCTCGACAACGTGGTGCATCGCCTTGGTTTCGCAGCCTCACGCTCCGAAGCTAGGCAGCTCGTTCGACATGGACATGTCCATATCAACGGCAAGCGCCTCGACATTCCGAGCTTCATCGTTCGAGTCGGTGATCGCGTGACGCTCACCGAAGGGGCGAAGAAGTTCAAGTTCGTTGCTGCAGCGATCGCGGGTGCGGACAAACGTCCGGTTGCTTCGTGGCTTGATGCAGATCGTCCTGGTTTCGCGGGTTCGGTCAAGTCCACGCCAGTACGCGAGGACCTCAACGAGCCGGAAATTCGCGAGCAACTCGTCGTCGAGTATTACTCGCGCTGAGTTGGGTTGGACGCTGGTTCGGGGACGTGCAACATCACGGCCCCGGTTCAGTTTTTGGAGGCTTGGAACGTCTTCGGGGTGTTCCCTCCAAACAGTTTGGACTTGGTTTGACGTTTGGTTTGACGTGAATCCGTCGCGCGTTTTGCGCGCAAGCGCGGGCAGGAGGCGGTGCTGGTTTGTCGAGTGCGGCAACCGGCGCGGGACCTCCGCGCGAAACCCTTTGATACGAGGATAGGATGACGACGAGCGGAAGCATGACGATGGTCGCCCGAAACTGGCGCGACTTGATTCGGCCCAAGGGCATCACGGTCGACGCCGAAACGGCAACCGACTTGTATGCCAAGTTCACGTGCGAACCTCTCGAGCGTGGATTCGGTATCACGATCGGCAATTCGCTTCGTCGCGTTCTTCTTTCCTCGCTTCAGGGTGCAGCCATCACGGCTGTGCGCATGGAAGGCGCGCTGCACGAGTTCACGACGGTGCCTGATGTCGTCGAAGACGTCAGCGACATCATCCTGAATCTCAAAGAGGTTGTGTTCAAAGCCCACAGCGCCCGCACGTACACCGTGCGAATCGACAAAGAAGGTCCTGGGCCCGTTTACGCCAGTGACATCGATCTCGTCGATGGCCTCCAAGTTTTGAACCCCAATCATCTCATCGCGGTCCTCGATAAAAAGGGCCCGCTGTCGATGGAACTTACGGTCAACGTCGGGCGTGGCTACGTCCCCGCCGATCGAAACAAGACGCCCACGATGTCCATCGGCACCATCCCGATCGACGCCTTGTTTTCGCCGATTCGCAAAGTCAACTACACCATCCAGAACGCTCGCGTCGGACAGGTGACTGACTACGACAAACTTACCATCGAGGTTTGGACAAACGGCTCGGTCGTCCCGCAAGACGCTGTCGCTTTTGCCGCCAAAATCCTCAAGGAACAACTTTCGATTTGGGTTAACTTCGAAGAGTCCGAGGAAACCAGCTACCAAACGCTGCCCGGCGACGAAGAACCGCTCAACGAAAACTTGTTCCGATCCGTCGAGGAACTCGAACTCAGCGTCCGGAGTGCCAACTGCCTCCAAAACGCCAACATCACCCTGATCGGCGAACTCGTTCAACGAACCGAACAGGACATGCTCAAGACCAAGAACTTCGGTCGAAAGTCTCTGAAGGAGATCAAAGAAATTCTCTCCAACATGGGCCTTTCACTCGGAATGAAGATCGACAACTGGCAGCAGCTGCTCGAGCGCTGGAAGGCCCAGCAGGCACAAGCCTAGAAGGTGCATCATGCGTCACAAGAAGGCCGGAAGGCAATTTGGTAGGGACACGTCGAGCCGCCGCGCAATGCTGCGCAACTTGACTGCGAACCTCATCACCCACGAGCGCATCGAGACGACCGAAGCAAAGGCCAAAGAGCTACGTCGCGTCGCCGAGAAGCTCATCACCAAGGCCATGCGTCTTGGTAAAGTCGCCTTTACGCCGCAAGCCGATTTGTCGGCTGGCGATAAGGCACGACGTCTCCACGTGCAGCGTCAAGTCGCTTCCTACGTGCCCCGCTTTGGCGTCAAAGCCGATGGCACCTACGTCGACATTGTCGACAAGGTGCTCGTCGACCTCACCAAGCGCTTCGAAGGTCGCCCCGGTGGTTACACGCGCATCATCAAGCTCGGCAATCGCCGTGGTGATGGTGCTCCGATGACCTTCATCGAGTTCATCGATGCCGCGCCGATCACTGATGCAGTTACATCCACCGACGAAGTGGCGGGATCTGCCACAGTTGCCGAGCCCAACGACGCAACGACGACGGCCAGCGCATCGGCATCGACCGACGCGCCCGCAGAAGCAGCTGCTACCGACGCGCCCGCAGAAAAAGCTGCCGAGTCGAAAGAAACGGCAGCGACCGAGTAGTCCAAGACCCAACGTCACCACTGACAAGTCGACAAGCAAGAGCCTCTTTCCCTGTCTACAGCGGGGATAAGAGGCTCTTTCGTTTCGAAGAACTCATGCACCTTCCGCCGGCGGAGGCGTCGTTTGCGAATCCGTTGGTGCTCCAACGGTTGCTTGGACGCGCTTGCGCGGCTTGATCCGCACAAGCGTTATCATCGCGATGAGCGCCGCAAATCCCACGCCTCCCGCAGCAACGTAACGCTTCACAAAGCTCTTCTTCGGCGCCACGCGTTCTTGTTCGAGTTCTGCAAGCGCCCGCTTCGCTCGTGCATGCGTCGGATCGATCTCGAGAGCTTTTGTGAATGGAAACTTGTCGGGTGTGCCGCGTTCGACGAGTGCAATGCCTTCGAGGTACGCGATATCCGCTTCGATCTTCTTCGCTCCATCGCTTTTCGGATCGAGTCGCAACGCCTTGCGCAGTAGCTCGAGCGACGTAGCGGGCTCTTTCGTTTCAACGAGCTTCGCGCGTTCGACGTAGGCCTTCGCCATCTCTTTGCGCCGTTCGAACACGGGTGATCGCGCGAGCACTTTGTCGAAAGCATCCGTCGCTTCGATCCACTTCTGCGCGCTCGCATGCGCCACGCCTTCGTCCATCAGCTTATAAACCTCGGCGAGGCGCGCGCGGTCGTACATTCCAAACAGTTCACGAGCGATGCGGTCCCACGTGAAATCGCGCGGCGCCTTGTTTCCTGTCTGGTTCAAGTACGCATCGCGAAGTTGCCAGATACCTGGTTCACCGATCGCGGTGATCGCCTCTCGAGCCGCGTCGCGCAGCTTGATTCGTTCACTGTTGCAAAACGACAGCACCACACGCTCTGCATCGACATCGCGCGTGCGTCCGTACGCGCGCAAAATATCTGCAAGCACTTGCGGATCGGTCACGCCTACCGCTTCGCCGGGAATCGTTCGGCCCAAGAGATCCAATTCTTTGACTGCAAACTTTTGCACGATCTTCGCATCGTGTTGTCGCGCTTCGATGAGCGCCGGCACGGCTTTGTCGCGCAGCTTGTTTATTTGTCGCGCCAGATCGATGCGGAGCAGCTCGCCGAAGTACGAATACATCTGCAACAGTTCACGCACCGCAGGCGTCGTCCCGACGTTTGTCAGCATTCGTTCCATCGCAAGCAGTTTGACGAGGTCGCGCCACGAATCATTTTTGGGCCGCGACAACGCCAGGACAAACTCGAGCCAATCGCCGTCGTCTTCGGCATCTTCCTTTGAAGCGCTTGCCTTCTTTTTCACGGGCGTCGCGTCGACCTTGGCTTTGCCCTTCATCGCCTTACGACCGGCCTTGCGCGCATCGTCGAGCAGTCCTTGGGCTTCTTTACGATCGATCGTTCCACGCACCTCCTGAAGGCGCATACGCACGGCCGCGACGACGGACGGCGTGACTTCTGCCAGGCTCGCGCGCGCCGCATCTCGCGTGTGTGCATCGGGCGCGGTCAGTCGTTCGAGCACGCGATCGAGGTCTTGCAGAGCGCCGGGATCAGCTTCCACAACGACGATCGGAGCGAGTTTCGGCAAATCAGGAAGCGTTGTCGGCATGGAAGACGCCGACGCTGACGAAGACAACGCCGGTTGCGGAAGTTCGCCCGCTGCATGGGCAAACGGCGACGTCGCCACGAGCAACGAGATGATCGCACCGGTGAGGATCGCTCTGGGTTTTGGGGCCAAGGGCGCCAACGGCGACCCGAAGCCCCAAATGTTCAACCTGGGTTTCACGATGTCCTCCAACGACTGACACCCATGCGGCCTTCCACGTCACTCGACGATCCGAAAGTCTGGACCGAGTTCTTCAACGTTACGCGGACCATCATGTCGAAGCGTGTGCGAAGGTCCAATTCCGGGCGTTTCGATCTGCCCAAGCGCGATGAACGCACCTTGTTACGCGGCTGATTGACAGGACTTGATCCCTTGGTAGAGTCGCGGCTGTCGAGCTACGTGCTCGGTCGCATTCCGAATCCGCGAATGCGTCACGCGCCTCTTTCGTCAAATTGACACGACAAACTGGACCACCCTTCCCTGGGGTGGACTTCGATGGCGGCGGATTCGATTCGCGAGAACGAGCCACCGCGCCAAAACATCACCAAACATTCGCCGCAATCTTCAACCGTACTGACCTCGGGGTTTCGCGCCTTCTTCAGGCCTTGGCCCTGCGTGGAGTTTTCGATCGATGCACCTGCGTGAATTGAAGCAGAAGTCGATGGCCGATCTGGTCCAGATGGCCAAGGGACTCAACATCGAGGGAGCCGCTGGTCTGCGCAAGCAGGAGCTGATTTTCGCCCTCTTGCAAGCGCTCGCAGCTCAAGACCAACCTGTTTATGGCGAAGGCGTTCTCGAGTGCCTTGCTGATGGGTTCGGGTTCCTGCGCGCACCCGACTACAACTACCTCCCTGGTCCCGACGACATCTACGTTTCGCCTTCGCAGATTCGGCGTTTCAACCTCCGTACGGGTGATGCCGTCAGTGGTCCGATTCGTCCTCCGAAGGAACGTGAAGCGTATTTTGCGCTCCTCAAGGTCGACAAGATCAACGGTGTTGTGCCCGAAGTTGCGCGCGACAAGATTCTTTTCGACAACCTCACGCCGCTCTATCCGAACCAAAAGTTCAACATCGAGAACGGCCAAAAAGGTTTTTCCACGCGCATCATCGACATGCTTTGCCCCATCGGCAAAGGCCAGCGATGCCTGATCGTTTCACCGCCTCGTGCTGGTAAAACCGTCCTGCTCCAGAACCTCGCCAACGCCATCAGCGCCAATCATCCCGACACCACGCTTCTCGTGTTGCTCATCGACGAGCGACCCGAAGAAGTCACGGACATGCAGCGCACCGTGAAGGGCGAAGTCATCAGCTCGACCTTCGACGAACCGGCGACGCGTCACGTGCAGGTGGCCGAAATGGTCATCGAAAAGGCGAAGCGTCTCGTCGAGCACAAGCATGACGTCGTCATTCTTCTCGACTCGATCACGCGTTTGGCGCGTGCGTACAACACCGTCGTTCCCCCGAGCGGCAAGATCCTCTCTGGCGGTGTCGATTCGAACGCTTTGCACAAGCCCAAGCGTTTCTTTGGTGCAGCAAGGAACGTCGAAGAAGGCGGATCGCTCACGATCGTTGCTACGGCGCTCGTCGACACGGGCTCGCGTATGGACGAAGTGATCTTCGAAGAGTTCAAGGGCACGGGTAACAGCGAAGTGCACCTTGATCGCAAGCTCATGGAGAAGCGCATCTTCCCGTGTCTCGACATCAACAAGAGCGCGACACGCAAGGAAGAATTGCTCTTGCCCGAATGGATTCTCCAGCGTGTCTGGCTCCTCCGTCAGCTCCTGCATCCGCTCAACGTCATTGATTCGATGGAATTCTTGCTCGACAAGGTCAGCCGTACCGAGACGAACCAGGAGTTCCTCGAAAGCATGAATCAATAGCGGTTCGCTACCTCCCTGCACCTGTTTGAACATTTGGGGCTGTGGGTCGCCTTCAGTGCCCTTCGCCCCAAACCCCTCCTCCATGACCACTGTATGGCTGCACGTCATCGTGTTAGCGTCGATGTGTGAGCGATGAAGCCGATCGCGTGCGGGACCTCGAAGCTCGGGTCAAACGACTCGAGACGAAACTCGCTCGTTCGGAAAAATCCGTTCGCGCATTACGCGACGTAGGACTCGCGCTCGGGTCGACGCTGGATCTCGACCAAATCCTCGAACTCATTCTCGGCAAGATCAGCGAATTGCTCGATGCTGATCGCGCGACGCTTTATCTGCTCGATGAGCATCGAGGGATCCTTCTGTCGCGGGTCACGCTTGGCGGTGAAGTGCGCTCGATCGAGCTTCCCGTGGGCGAGGGCATTGCGGGGCACGTCGCCAAATACGGCAAGACGGCGCGGGTCAAAGATGCCTACGAAGACGCACGCTTCACACGAGTTTGGGATGATCTGACGGGATATCGGACGCGATCGATTCTCGCGGCACCGATGCGCAATCACGTTGGTCGCACGATTGGCGTCGTGCAGGTGTTGAACAAGCGTGGTCGCAAGAACGGTTTTTCCAAGCACGATGAAGAACTGCTCTCGGCGCTATCGACGCAGGCGGCGATCTCGCTCGACAACTCGCGCCTGTTTTTGTCGGTCATTCAGAAAAACATGCAGCTCGTCGAGACGAAGGAGCAGCTCGAGCATCGGATTGCCGACCTAGCGCTTTTGTTTGAGCTCGAAACATCGATGAGTGGCGCAGGATCGCTCGAAGACTTGAGCCGAGCGGTGATTGCGGCGGCAGCGCGTGCGTGCGGAGCGCGTGCTGGAGGTCTGCTCATCGACGAAGGTGAGTCGGGCGTGTTCTTGTACTTCGTCGAGCCGAAGCCATCGAACCATGCGACGCGCGATGCCGAAGTGAGACGTTTTCAGGTCAAACGAGGTGACGGGCTTCTCGGCTTCACGATGGCGCACGATCAAGCCGTGCAAATTGGACCGGATGATCCACCCACGGGTCCGATTGCCGAAGCTGCGCTCACGCGAATGCATCCTTCACTCGACTTCGAGGTGGAGAGTGCAGTTGTCGTTCCGCTCGAAGGAGAAGGTGCGGCAGCTCTGGGGGCGTTGGGTCTGTACAACGCGAAGAGTCCGCATGGGTTTACCCAGGAACATCGCTCGCTTTTGAGGCTCGTGTCGGCCAATGCATCGACGGCTGTGCGGCTGTTCATTTCACGCATGGAACGCGAGAAAAGCGAGCGACTCACGGCGATTGGGCGTCTGCTTTCCGGCGTCATGCACGACATGCGAACACCGCTCACGGTCATCAGCGGTTACGTGCAACTCATGAGCACGGCGAACGAGCCTCACGTTCGTGCCGAACATGTGCGTCTGATTCTGAAGCAGTTTGATGCCATCAGTGCGATGCAACGTGAGCTGCTCGAGTTTGCGCGAGGTGAACGCAGCATCCTTCTGCGCAAGGTGTACTTGACGAAGTTTTTCGGCGACCTCGAGCGACAACTTGCGCTCGAACTCGAAGGACGATGCGTGTCGCTCGTGATGGAGCTGGACGATCGTGGAACGGCGCGTTTTGACGAAGCGAAGGTCACGCGCTTGGTGCACAACCTCGTGCGCAACGCGGTCGAAGCGATGGAACCACAAGGCGAGGGTCAGGTCGTGGTGCGGGCGTTTCGTCGCGGCACGGACTTCGTGCTTAGTGTTGCGGACACGGGCAAGGGCATTCCTGAACCTGTGCGTGAGCGGCTGTTTCAGTCGTTTGTCACCAGTGGCAAACAAGGCGGCACGGGGCTTGGCTTGGCGATCGTCAAGAAGATCGTGGACGAGCACAACGGGTTCGTCACGGTCGATTCGTCGGAAAAAGGCACGATGTTTACGGTCGTGTTTCCGCAGGAAACGCCAGCTGCACGAGCCGCTGCCGTAGCAGCGTCGAATGCGACGGGAACGCAAGAGGCTCCGATAAAACCTGCTCGCGGCAGTCAACCTGACGACGAACAAGCACCCCAAGGAAGGCGTGGGTTGACGAATCGATCGACCAGTCCGGGTGGTCAAAACGCCGGGCGAACCAGCTCCTGAGCCTCGTTGCGCGTTTCTCACGAATGCGTTCTTGCGCTCGCCACCCGAGCCGCGGACACTCGTTACGTGCTCCGATTGCCGATCGTTGCGACGCACGAACGTTCCCTTGAAACGTGCGTGTACTGCCCCAAGCTTTGCCGCGCTGCGTGTCCTGTATCCAACGCGGAGGCCAGCGAAACCGTCACGCCTTGGGGCAAGATGAGCATGACGTATTTCGCGGGCCGCGGTGACGTGCCCGTCGACGTCGAACATGCCTCGACCGCATGGGCGTGCACGGGCTGTCACGCGTGCCGTGAGAAGTGTGATCATCGCAATGAACCTGCGACGGTCCTTGTCGATGCCCGCGCCGATTTTTTCACGCGCGGCGCAGCTCCACCCGCTGCTGTAGCGTCTGCGGCACGGGCATCCATACGTGCCGCAGAAGCGTCAAAAGTATACGACGAGCTCGAGGCCGACTTCAGCCGAGACAAACCTGTCGCTGGTGTTCTCGTTGGATGCGGTTATGCGCGTTTGGAACGCGACGTCGCGAAAGACGCCCTCACGCTTGCGTCACATCTGGCTCGCGGACCCGTTCGCGCTGTCCGTAGCTGCTGTGGTTTGTCTTCGCTCCACGCTGGCGACCGCGACGGTTTCCACGCAGCGGCCATTCGTTTCGCTGCCGAAGTTGCTTCGTTTCCACGGCTCATCGCAGTCGATCCCGGATGCGCGCGCGCGGTGATCACCGAATACCCACGCTTGGGCGTCACGCTTCCCAAGCCTGCCGAATTGCTCCTCGATCTCGCATACGAAGCTCGCAACCGGTTCTCGTCGTTGTCTGAACTCGCAAACCAACCCGTTCGTTGGCACGCACCGTGTCAGCTTGGACGAGGCCTTGGTCGTCATGACGAACCTCGTATTTTGCTCGAGAAAATCCTGGGTAAATCGCCAGCGAAGTTCCTCCGCGATGGGAAACATTCCGAATGCAGCGGCGGCGGTGGCCTCTTGCCCATCACGCGACCGAACACATCGGCAGCCATCGCTGACGAGCGTATTGCGGAACATCGATCACGCGGCGGTGGGTTGCTCGTGACCGCGTGTGCATCGAGCCTCCATCGGTTCCGAACGCGTGGTGAACCCGCAGAAGACCTTGTGTCACTCTTGGCGCGAGCCATCACTGGCTGAAGCGCATGTCGATAGCTGCAACGAAGCGCCGAAGAACCGTCGCGGGCAGGTTGTTTGCCAGTTACGTCCTCGTGCTCATCGCTTCCACGATCACCGTCGCGTGGAGCTTGCGAGCACTGCGCGATGCAGCTCGTGATGCGGAAATTCTACGCAGCGGTTATGTCCCGCTGCTGCGCAAGATCGACGAGACACTTGCTGATCAAAACCTTCTCAATCTGCAGCTGAACCACATTACATCAGCGAAAAACACAGTCGACATTCGCGCGTGGATCGAAACGTTTTGGCGCACTCGGCCGCTCACTTTTGCCAACTTGCGCAAGGCTGCCGAACGTGAGCTCGATGGTGGTGACGAGTCAATTCATCAGTTCCGTGTGGAGATCGTTCGCGATGCATCCGCTGTAGAAAAGTTACTCACCGCGGACCCGGAACGTTTCGGCAAACTCTTTCAAGCCTTGTCGTTGGGGGATCACGAAGCCGCGGAACAAGCGCGTGATGACGTGATCAAACGCGAGACCGACGGTGCCTATCAGCTCCGTGCGCTGCGTACTCGCGTCGAAGAACGCATGGAAACGCTCACTGCAGTTGCCAAGCGTCGCGAAGTGCGAGCCATGCAGTTTCTCGTGGGATTGTTTGGGCTCACATTATTCGTGGGCATCGCTATTTCCATTTATGCGCGTCGCGTTCTCACACCACTCACACGCGTCACCGAACGCGCCGAAGCCGTGGCACGTGGTGACCTCACGCCAAGAGAGATTGTCGCGACGAACGACGAAATTGGGGAACTCGCGACGACGTTCGAAGGCATGGTTGCGGCGATTTTGCGTGCACGAAGCGAACTCGTGAACGCCGAGCGTCTCGCGGCGATCGGCAAAATGGCCGCACACGTCACGCACGAGATACGCAATCCTTTGTCCTCCATCGGTCTCAACCTCGAACTGCTCGAGGATGAAGTGGCCACGCGTGACGACAAAGAAACGTCGCAACTCGTTGCGGCGATTCGTGGCGAAGTCGAGCGGCTGTCGAAGATTTCCGAGCAATACCTGAGCATTGCGCGAAGGCCCAAACCGAGCCTCGAACGCGAACGAGTCGAAGACTTGGTGCTCGAGCTGCTGACGTTTGTCCGTCCGGAACTCGAACGTGGCAACGTCACGCATCAAGTGAATGTCGATGCGGATTTGCCCGAAACGCTCGTCGACGAATCGCTGTTTCGTCAGGCGCTGTTGAACCTCGTCCGTAACGCACGTGAAGCGATGTCCAAGGGCGGCGAGCTCGTCATCAACCTACGCACGGCGACCGATGGCGGGATAAACATGACGATCGAGGACTCGGGGTCGGGCGTACCGGAAGAACTACGCGCATCGATTTTCGATCCGTTTTTTACGACGAAGCAACGTGGGACGGGTCTGGGCTTGGCGGTCACGCGGGACATCATCGAAACGCATGGCGGATCGATTCGTTGCGAAGGGCGTGATGGTGGCGGCACGCGATTTTGTATTCACTTGCCGAAGGCGGATGATGTGCCGAAGGCGGCGGCGAGTGTGGTGGTGGGGGACTGAAACGTCACGGCAGCGCTCCACCACCCCACGGCAGAAGTATCAGAAAGACAAACCCTATGAGCACCAACATAATCACGCTCGTCGCGAGATATGTCGACCTCGGCGAACGCGCTGTGCTCCATCCATCGCCGTAAAATTTAC
>JANORL010001028.1:0-8210 GCA_031415295.1 Polyangiaceae bacterium
CGAAAGACATGGTGACCAACAAACTCGTGTTGCTCGACAAATTCGTAGGGCAGGGCGTACCTAATGGAAACAACGCCCAAGGCCCCATTTCATGCATCGCGAACCTTGTCGGCGACAGCGGGCAAGAAATCATTGCGGGTACGACCGTTTATTCGTTCCCAGTTCCCCCCGCAGGCGTCACGAAACGCGCGGATTGCATGGTGGCCGATCCGACCGATTTTTGCAAAGGATTCCTCACAATGGTGTGGGACGCGCAAACGGTCAACGGAACGGTGAAAGTTCCCACTGCACAACGCGAAGGGTATTGCGCCATTGCCGATGTCCTCGGTGCTGACGAAGTCGCCGCTCCCGGACTGCAAAATCCGCTCAATGGCAAACCCGAAGTCGTCTTGATCTCCGAGGGGTACTTGTCGATATACAACGGCGAAACTGGTGTTCAGGCGCGTTTCGTCAATCTCAATGCGGGCCTCGACGGCGGCGCTCCCAACGTCGACGATTTCGATGGCGACGGCTTTCCCGAGATTGGAACGGCGTTCGGTTTGCGCTACATGATGATCGACCTGCAAGATCCCTCCATGAATTGTCCCGCCTGGCCCACTGCATTCAGCGATGCTGTGATGGGCAATCAAGGCAACCCCGCACGCACGCCAGGCGCCATGTGCACGACGGATGCCGAATGTATGGCGGGCGCCGTGTGCAACAAAATCAAAGGAGAATGCACGTGTTTGCACAACGGTTGGCAACGCATCACGGAAGACGATTCGAGTCGCGTGACGTCGTCCAGCGTGTTCGACTTTAATGGCGATGGCGCCGCGGAAGTCGTTTACAACGATGAATGTTGGTTCCGGATCTACGACGGCACCAATTCGCAGGTTCTATTCAAGGACCATTCACCGAGCCGCACGCGTACGGAAAACCCGGTCATCGCTGACGTTGACAACGACGGAAACGCGGAAATCGTTTTCTGTTCCAACAACGACACAAGCAGTTGCTCCGCCGGATTCAATTACCCGAACGGCATTGCCGTGTGGGGTGATGCGAGCGATACGTGGGTGTCCGCGCGACGTGTGTGGAACCAGCACGCGTATCACGTGACAAACGTCATGGAAAGCGGCGGCATTCCCCTGAAAGAGCCCGAGAGCTGGAAACCGTACAATGGTCGCCAATACAATACCTACCGCTCGAATCCGCGTTCGTACGGCGTGGCCCCGGATCTCAAAGTGGCCGGCATTCAATTGTCGTCGCCCGATGCGGCATGTGGACAATTGTCGAAAAAACTCGACATCACCGTCGAAATACGCAACGATGGCGACGAACGCGTCGGTCCCGGCGTCGTGATTGCATTCTATGGCGAATGGGCCGGCGGCATGCCGAAAGAACCGCTCTACGCCGACATGATGCAAACGAAGCTGACCGCCGTGCTTTCCACGAACCTCGAACCTGGTGATTCCATTCTCGTGACGGTCAGTTACGATTCGGTCAACAATTCACCCGCCGTTTTGCCAGCGTTGGTACGCGCCGTCGTCGATGATACGAATACGCAGCGTGAATGCATCGAAACCAACAACGACTTGACCGCTCCGGTCATGGCGGGTGCCGTTGGCCCCGATTTACGCGTCGATTTGGGCCTCGCATCCGATGGCGGTTGCCCCAAACCGTCCGTCCTCACGACCGTCTACAATGACGGCTCGGCACCCGCCAGCAACATTGTCGTGCGTTATTACGCAGGCGATCCCAATGCCGGAGGCTCCGTCGTGCATGAAGAAATCATCCCCGGACCCCTGGCTCCAGGCCAAAGCATCATGCTGAACCCGGCCATTTCCAATTTCCCGCCCGGACTGCTCGTGTTGCTCTATGCCGTGGTGGATCCGGCAAATGCCATCGTCGAATGCAACGACGGCAATAACAAAGACGCCGCCGAGAACAAGGTTCTTTGCGGCGTCAACTGAGAGGGTATTCATCAGGCTGCTGCGCGTTGTAGGGCGTCGGTCGGACTTACTCAGCGTACGATGTACGCTTCCGTCGTCCTTCCTAGCCCAACAACGCTCGCGACGCCTGCTGAACACCCTCGGAGGGTCTCCCGTCTCCCGGCTCCCGTCTCCCGTCTCCCGATCTCCCGATCTCCCGTGCGCGTGCACGAAATCTCCTGCTCGTTTTCATCTTTGGGGGGTGAGGCGCTACTTCCTCCCGGCCTTGTCCACGCGCGAATCCCATTTCATAGGCTTCCACGTTCGCAGAATCTCTGCCAACAGTTCCATCGTCGGCGGTTTCGACACATGACGGTCGAAGCCCGCTTCCCGTGCTTTCTTCAGATCCTCCGGCAATGCGTACCCTGTCAACGCCACGAGATACACATCGCGAAGTTCGGGATCGGCCCGAATGGCTCGCGCTACGCCATATCCATCCAATTCCGGCAAACCAATGTCACAAAATACGACGTCGGGTCGAAAAGTTCGGACCTTACTCACCCCTTCCGGCCCCGTATAGGCAACCTCCACCTCGTGCTCGTCAAACTCGAGCGCCGCGCGCAAGCTTTCGGCGGAATCCACATTGTCCTCGATCACGAGAACACGACGCTTGGCGTCCGATACCGATGGCCCAGTCACCAACGTTGTTGCTGCGGGCAATGCTTCTGCCAGTGGCAAGCAAATGGTAAATTCCGCACCTTTGCCTGGCCCGTCGCTCGTGCCCTTCAGCTCCCCGCCATGTTGTTCGACGAGACCTTTCGCTAAAGCAAGGCCCAAACCGAGACCTCCACGACTGCGATCCAGCGTGTGTTCACCCTGCGCGAACGGTTCGAATAAACGCGGAAGGATGCTCGGTTCAATGCCCGCACCATCATCTCGCACCCGAACCAGAGCCATATTGCGCTGCTCATCCTGCTCTACCTCGACCAACACGTGTCCGCCACGAACAGTGAATTTCAACGCATTGCTGAGCAAATTACCGATCGCTTGGGAAAGACGAGCAGCGTCGCCATTGATCCACATCGGTTGCTGCGTCATGTGCAGATCCAAATCGAGCCCCGCTTCGCTCATCATCGACCGGTGATCCTCAACCGTCCGGCGCACGAGATCACCAACGTCGAGCCGACTTTTTTGCACCTGCAACTTGCCCCGGGAGATTCGCGTCATGTCGAGCAAATCATCGACGAGTCTCGAAAGCTGAGTCACTTGCCGTTCAATGATGGCTTTTGCGCGTTGAGCCTGTTCACCTCCCGTTGCTGCACGATCGAGAATAAACAGGCTGTTACGAATCGGGGCCAGCGGGTTGCGCAATTCATGCGAAAGCATCGCCAAAAAATCGTTCTTGCGTTGTTCGCCTTCGCGCAACGTGTGAATCAACCGTTCACGATCGGCGTCGGCGGATCGGCGTTCCGTAATGTCGCGATCGGATTGGAGAATACGCTCGATACCGTCTTCGTCGCGCATATACGCGAGTCTTGCCAATATCGTGATTGGACGCCCGTTTTTGGTGCGGCTTTCCACTTCGCCGTCCCAGCGTCCTTTATCGTGTAATGCTTTTTCGACTTCCGCCCAAGGACACGGAAACACTTTTTGGAGCAGCTCGCGAGGATCCTTGCCAATCGCTTCTCCGGCTGTAAATCCGTACAATTGTTCAGCGCCCCCGCTCCACGTTTCGGTCCCGTTGCCGACGCGCCATACTGAAATCGCTTCGGCCGATAGCAGCAACAATCGCCCATAACGCCGCTCGGCTTCTTGCGCACGTCGGAACTGACTGATGTCCACAAACGTCACGCCAACGCCGGTGACCGCCCTTTCTTGCGATCGATATGGCAAAATGCGGACGAGGAACCAGGACGAATCGTCGCTTCGATGCACTTGCCGTTCAAATCCCTTTTCCGTACGCAACACCGAAGCGATATTTTCCATCACGTCTTCTTCGACGAAACGCGGCGCCAAATCGCGAAATGGACGGCCGATATCACTCTCGAGCACATTAAATAATTTGCTCGCCGCAGGCGTGCAGCGAACAATCCGCAGCGTCCGATCGAGGAAAATCGTAATGATGTTCGTCCCGGCAAAGTGGTACTGAAGGTCGCTGTTGGCCGAATCGAGTTCCAGCACTTTCGTGCGTAGTTCGTCGTTGGCCGCTTGCAATTCTTCTTTGGAAGTTTGCAACTCTTCGTTGGACGATTGCAATTCCTCGTTCGTCGAAATCAATTCTTCGTTCGCCGACTTTAACTCTTCATTCGACGACTCCAGATCTTGCATGGCCGATTGGAGATTCGCTCGCGTCGTCCGTAATTCGTTTTCGAGTTCTTCGATGATCGGTTGATCGCCCGAAGCGACCGCTTCAAGGTCGGTGTCGAGGTCTGCACCCATGTTTTGCAGCACGATCGCATACAAGCCCGACGCATGTTCGATACCCGGAAGGGGTCGTGCCGTCAGGCGCAGGCGTTCCGATGTGCCGGCGACTTCGATCATGAGATCGTTACGCACGACCCTTCGTTTGCTCGAAACGGCTTTTGCTAATGCAATGCGTAACTCCACCCGGAGAATGCCTTGCGCCAAATCGAAAATATTGTTGCTTGGTGCGCCTGCGGCAATCTGAAGATACCGACCTGCACGCCCGGCCAGATACAAGATATCGCCTTGCTCGTTCGTCACAGCCGCCGGCGGAGCGTAATCCTCGAGAATCATGCGCTCGAATGCGCGGCTGAACATCTGCGGCGTAACGGGTTCGGCCTCTTGCTCCAATCGGGGAGGTAGTTGCCTAGGCATGTAGCGGCCTCCGAAGGGGAATTCGAGAGGCGGTCGGACGACAGCATCGTTTCGCAAAAAGAGGCGGTTTTTCTTGTCCAACGTCGTAAACAATTCAGCGTTTGCCGCAAGGCTCTCTGATGGGCCCAAAAGCAAAAAGCCACCCGCTCGTAATGCGTAATGAAAAAGCGGGACGAGTTTCTTTTGCAGATCCGGGCCGAGGTAAATCAGTACATTACGACACGAGATCAAATCGAGAGACGAGAACGGCGGATCCCGAATCAGACTATGTTCTGAAAACGTACACATCTCGCGTAGCATTTTCGTAACTTGATAACCTGTTGCGTCTCGCGTGAAAAAACGTTCCAATCGTTCGGGCGACACATGCTCGGCAATTTTTTCCGAATAACGACCAAGTCGGGCTGTCGTCAACAGTTCGTTGTCGATGTCCGTGGCGAAGATATGCACCAATGGGCCTGGGTCGATTCCCATAAGCTGCTCGCGTAACAAAATGGCAATCGAATAGGCTTCTTCGCCCGACGCACATCCAGGCACCCAGATACGTATTTGTGAAACACGCCGACGTTCGACAATGACCGGTATGACCGACGTTGCAAGCAATTCGAAAGTCTCGGTGTCCCGGAAAAAATGCGTCACGCCAATCAACATGTCTCGATGCAGTAAATCGATCTCGGCCGGATGTTGCTCGAGGTATTCGATGTATTCTTTGACCGACGATGTTTGCTGAAGCTGAATTCGACGCCGAAGTCGACGCATCAACGTTCCCGGTTTGTATTCGCTGAAGTCGTGCCCCGTTTGTCGCCGCAGGATGTTATTGATCGTGCCGAGCTGCGCGAGTACTTGGTCATCGAATTCCGCAATCGTCACCGCCTGCGCATCGCTCAAGCGCTGCGCGTGCGAGAGGATTCGCGCGGGCATCGCGTCGACGGGCAATGCAAAATCGACCAACCCCGCAGCTATCGCGTTTTGCGGCATACTGTCGTATTTCGCGGTCTCAGGCGATTGCGCAAGTGTCAACCCGCCATTTTCCTTGATCGCCCGCAAGCCAGCGGTACCATCGCTTCCAGCTCCAGAAAAGATGATCCCGACCGCCAGCTCGCCCTGATCCCGAGCAAGCGACCGGAGGAACGTGTCAATGGGCATACGTAGTCCGTGCTCCGCGGGACGTGCCACATGCAATACCCCATGCTCGAGCGTCAGCTCGGCGTTTGGCGGAATGATGTACACATGGTTCGGTTCCGCCCGCGTCTCATTCTCCGCCTGCGTGACGCGCATTTTCGTGTGCTTGCCGAGAATGTCCGCAAGCACGCTCGGATGGTGCCGCTCGAGGTGTTGCACGACGACGAAAACGAGTCCGCTGTCGCTCGGCATTCGCGCGAAAAACCGCTGAAGCGTGTCGAGGGCACCAGCCGACGCGCCAATTCCAACGAATACAGGTCGGTCCATCTTGGTTGCTTGTCGATTGATGTTTGGGTCGCTGGTTGCGGGAGGAGCTTGTTTCTCGGACATTGGTGTTGGTTGGTTATACGACCGCGAGAGAATGAATTCGAGGGCAGAGACGACGGCGCACTTTACACCACGAAGAACGCCACATCAACACATTTCGGCCGTAATGTCAACAAGGTCTTGCACAAATCTTACGGCCCGTGCGAACCATTTGGCACGCCAGGCGTCCTGATCCAACATTCCCACGGGATGGTTTGCTCGGACGCCAGAAAGCGTCTTCCCCTTCGCTCTGGTCGTACACGAAGACGAAAATTATTTACAAAAGACATCGTAGAGGTGTATTGACCAACGGGTCTTGGAGGATTGAGCATGATGAAATTTCTTACCTCGTTGGGTGGATGGCTTTTGGCGCTGCCAGTCGTCGCGTTGTCCTTGGGATGTTCCGACGAAACGACGTCGACGAGTACGACGGGCGACGTACACACGCCCGTCACCCCTGGCAGCGTGGTCATTAACGAGATTCAGGCGACGGTCGAGGATTGGGTCGAAATAACGAACATCGGCCCCGACGTTGCCGATTTGTCCGGTTTTGGTTTGGCGGACAAGATGGCGGACGGTACACCAGAAATCGCCGATGCCGTACGTTTTGCCGACGGCGAAACACTCGCTCCAGGAAACTTCCTACTTGTCGTGGTCAATGTGAAGGCCGCTGTTGCGGGTCCGCAAAGCCAATGCTTGATGTCGGGTGGTCCGCCGCGATGTTATCAAGCGAAATGGGGCGTGAGTGCTACCAATGGTGACAGTATTTTCTTGCTGTACCCTGACGATCGCATTCTGGACTTGGCTACGTATCCAGTGAATGCGGTGCCCATAGGGCAATCGTATTGCCGATTTCCCAATGGTACGGCGACTATTGCGACGTGTAAACCAACGCCGGCCGCACCGAACAGCGCACCGTAAAACGAAAAAATGCGCGTCGAGGCAAACCTCAGAACACCGGATCAGGCCCGAGTAGGTGAGTGAGCGCTTATGCCCCCCGCGCCCATAAGCGTTAAGATACGACAGGATTCGCCCGCAAGCGCGCCTCACCCCCGGCCCCTCTCCAACTCCGCACTGCTTCGCAATGTTACGTGAAGAGTCCCGACGAGGCTTCGCCTCACCCACCAGAGATGAAAGCGGATCACAACGATCTCGGGGGTATGGGGGGCGTAGCCCCCCATCGTAAACTGGCTAGAGTGCAAGAGTCGAGTCGCGAAGCGAGCCCGACTCTTGCACTGACTAGGGCCGTTCGAGCGTAAGCGAGAACGTGCCCGGCTTTCATAGCAGGGGAATTGGCACGACATGGCCTCACCCCGTCGTTTTGTTTTTCTTCTCGCGGCGAATCTTCGGAAAGTATCGTTCAGCTTTTTGTTTGCCCACGTCGGCCAAAAGCGCGCCGTAAACCTTGGTCATGAGCACCGCCCAAGCGTCTTCGGCATTTTGCAGGCGTGTGGAAGCGACGGATAACGCTGTTAATGCGACATCAACGGCTTCCACCGCTGATTTGAACGCGTCGATGCCTGTCGCGAGTGCCGGAGCGGCGTTTTTTCGGACGTCGTCGTCAGCGGCGAGGAATTCATTCAAACGCGTGATCAATTGGCCATACCGAGCGATTTCTTGGTCGAGCGGTGCAGCGGTATAATAATCGATCCCTTCAGGGAAAACGTTCGTATACGGGGCTTCCGTCGCCGCATGGATGCTCCGCCCGGCCATTTTGGCACGGTTTTCCTTGGCGATATCGTCGAGATCATCGTCGGCAGCATCGCGATCAGCACGAGCATCTTGGACGGGGCCGGCGGCATCTTCCCATTCGCGAGATCGTTGCAAAACGATAGCTGTGGCAGCTTCGACATCGGTGGCGAGCTGCGTACGCTTGGCACGACGTAAACGACGACCGAGGTACTGGCTGTATTGAATTCGGTCGGCCGAACGGGCGTTGGGATCGGGAAGACGCATGAAAAGGCTCCGGTTTGAGGTGCG
>JANORL010001029.1:0-11041 GCA_031415295.1 Polyangiaceae bacterium
CGATTTTCTTGTTTTGGTTGGCGGTGGTGGACATCATCAACGACCGGACATCAAGTTAAGTGGTGCACAGGCACCGCTCCCGCTCCGAAACCGCACATCGAACTCGTGTCCGATTTCTACGGATTTCGAGGGGCGGTTACACGTCACGGAGTGGCAGCACGCAACTGGCCCGATACATCGAAGCGGATCCGCATCTCGTCGCGCCATCCATGCTCAAAATGATGTTCCCGTATTTATGGTTTTGGCGGCTCATTTCGTTCACCGTTGGTCGTTGGGTTTCGCCGGACCAAGTGCGCCATAAGCTCGAGACGAAGTTACCGAAAGCTTTTCTGCAACGACACGAATTGGACCCATTTCGCACCGATACCTTCGACGCCGCAATTATCGGAGCACACATGAATCAGTTGTGCCTGTTTCTCGGTCCGGACGTCATGGTCGACGATTTTGGCACGGGTGTGATTGCTCCGCATAACCGAGCGTTATGGGAAACGTATTTCGTGGACTTCGTCGATAGGCTCGGCAGAAAAACGTTGCTCGATGCGGGGCCTGGGCCGGATGGAAAACCTCGGCGGCTCTTTATCAAAGGGCATTTTCTGGCCGGTGCGGCGCCATTGGCTAAACGATATCCGGACGCTCGGTTTCTCACGGTGATCCGCGAACCCGCTCCACGTCTCCAAAGTGCCGTGAACTTCTTGAAGGCCGATCCAATGGGCGGCACAATGGGATCTCCACCGTGGACCTGGTTGGGAGTATCGTTGTTACGTACGGAAATCACGTATTGCGATGCCGAGCGCGAATGGTTCGAGCGGCAAGATGGCGTTCGTCGCTGCGTGATTCGCTTTTCCGATTACGTGCGGGACTTGGAAGGATCGATGAGCACCATTTACCGCGATTGTTTGGACACGAGCCCGCTTCCTGATCACGTACCGCGGCAACACCCACCACGTGATCGCACGAATTATATCCTCAATCGCTCGCTGGCCCAGGTAGGCATCAACGAGGAAACACTCAACCAGCGCTTGGCTGATTACATAACGTGGTGTCGGGCGACTTCTTCCATCGCCGCATAATGCCGTGATCATGTAAAAAATTCGCTGGCAGGTAACGTGGACAGCGTGCCCAGTCACGCAACGAATTTCCAAAAAAATTCATTGTCGTATTTGGCATCGAACGCTTTCCTGCCCGTATGGCTCGAAAGTACGTGGCTTGGCGATGCAGCGAAAGCCAATCAAAGATCGATTTCCCCACACCCATCGTCCTAACAACCAGTTGCCCCTTCAATCGAGGTTGTAAATGACCTTCCACCAATGATCGTCGATCTTCATGTCGGGTTGAACGATGTTGATATTGCCGGGTACGTCGAGGGTATACCATTGTTCGCCAAATGGCTGCGGCGATAGGACCTCGTCGGAATAAGCAAATCCATATTCGCCCGCATGCCCAAGATCCTGCGTTTCAATGACGACCTTGAGTTTTCCGTCGTGCGAGACAGCCCAAACGTTACCTGCGCCTGCCCCTCGAGAAAACGATTCATCAGGTTTTACCCTGCGTAACGACTTGGGATCCGTAGGATCGTCCAATCGAAACGAGGTTTCTTTCCCAGCATCGAGTTGCATCGAGCGAACCTGCGCAACGACAGCTTCGTAATGTGCCTGGTGAAACCATCCAGGGTTTTGGCGAAGCGTAATGTACAGCGGAGAGAATCGAATCAAAACACCCATGCCAAGACCAAGCGTCAACAAGCAAAGGCCGATGCCGAGAAACCTTTTTCGAGCATTTCTACGAAGTGATTGGGCTGGCGCTTGGGGAGCGTTGGCCATTGCCACAACGTATCATGGGTTCACGATGCCGACAAGCTCGTCGTGATGTGTACGGAAGAAGATGTGTACGATAAAGCGTCGGCAAAAGGCGCTGCGAAGATGGTAGCGAGAGCCAAAGGAACCGCCAGGGCAAGAGAACGAAAACGTGAACTGGCATTTGTATCGAACCGCCACGTCCCACCCACGCGAATATCTATTTCTTTTGTCTCGATCTTGAACACTGCCGGTCCGAACCATTGCGGCAGGTGCCGGGGATCCCGTAACAACGCCCTACATCTCGCTCGATCGCATTCCCTCGTCTTGCTTGGAACGCTCGTCGTCGCGTTTTCCCGCGGAAAGTCTCCGCTCTGTGACAGCCATGCGCGTATTTCAGAGTGGCGTGGATGAGTTCCGGATCGGGTTCATCGGATCGATGAGCGGGTGGAGTGCAAGCGACACCTAGAGACCTGATCAGTTTGACTCCAAGCCTGGAATTGAACGCTCGCTTCACGCGTGTGGGAGTAGCTAGTACCTCGACGCAGGGATTTTGACTGTTTCACGCAGCGGCGCACTGCAACCCCGGGGTGGGTTAAAACCCACCCCTCTACATGACAAAGTCCTTCACTGCCGTTCCGGACTGTCGTCATGGAATTTCGGATCATTATCGTGAATTGTCGACGCTTTCGCAGCAGAGACCATTTCTCTCCAAACAACCATCAGGCAGTGCTCGTGCGGTAGCACGAGTACTTCGTTATGTAGAGGGGTGGGTTTTAACCCACCCCGGCGCAACAAACGAATCGGTCAAAATCCCTGTGTCGAGGTACTAGCGGCGGAGCGGGCGGGAGCGCAGGGCAAGGCGGTGGTTGTATCAACGGCGGGACTCAGCCGTGTTATTCGGCGAATCCCGCAACGATTGGCGTCGGGCCATGTTCTGTCGGAACGGCAACTTGCGTGTCTGGGCAATGGAGCACGTGTGTGGGCGAGGTGGTGCCGGTGGTGGAGGCATGCAATGGCGTCGACGACGACTGCGACGGGCAAATCGATAATGGTAACCCAGGTGGGGGGACAGCATGCAACACAGGGAATCCAGGTATTTGCGCTTCGGGAACAAGCATTTGCGGTGCTGGGCAATTGACTTGTGTCGCCGATGAACAACCCGCGCTCGAAACATGTGACGGTCTCGATAACGATTGCAATGGTACGTCCGACGATGGCAACCCAGGTGGTGGGACCGATTGCTCCGTTATTGGTCAATTGGGTCCGTGTGGACGAGGAACGCTGGTTTGTCTCAACGGAACGCTGTCGTGTCCACAAATCGTTTTCCCAGCGACGGAGCAATGCAATGATGTCGATGACAACTGCGATGGAACGGTGGACGATGGCGATCCTGGCGGTGGAACTTCGTGCAATACCGGACAGTCAGGCGTTTGTGCGGCTGGTATAGCGGCGTGTACGAACGGCGCCATTACGTGCCTCGCCATTGAAGTGCCGCAAGCTGAAATATGCAATGGTCTCGATGACGACTGCAATGGGCAAACCGATGAAGGCAATCCGGGTGGCGGTGCGAATTGTACCGTTTCGGGTCAGTTTGGAGAATGTGCCAAAGGAATCTCGACCTGCGTTGCCGCAATGCTCGGTTGCCCGCAATCGATCATGCCTACCAGTGAAGTGTGTAATGACGGCAAAGACAACGATTGCAATGGAACCGTGGACGATGGCTGTTCGTCGTCCGCTTGCAACATCAACGGCGCTGCCTTGCCGTTACCGATTGCGTTGCCCGCTGGCGCGGCATTCGGCACGCTGACCTTCGACGGCAATTGCGATCTCATCACTCCGGGTGGATCCACCGGCCAGATATTCCGTATCGACAAGAATACCGGCGCCGTCACAACATTGGTCAGCACGACATTGAATGGTCATGTCAATGGCGTTGCATATCGCGCCCAGGATAACCTCATCTACGCCACAGTCGAAAATCCCTCAGGGCTTTTTTCGATACCTATGGCGGGTGGCGCGGCAACATTGGTCATACAACCTAAATGGTTCGGGGCACCCACCACGTTGTACGATATCGTCGCCATCCCCCCATCCTCCCCGTTGAATTTTCCGAGCGACTGGCAGTTCCTCGGTGGCGGAGTCACCGGGTATGCGCATGGCGTCAAGACCTCCACCGATCACGTCGATTATTTTACCTACATCAGTGGCCACAAGATCAAGACTCTGGCCTTCACACCCGACGGGGGCGCGCTTTATTTCGCGCAGTCGGGAACCAACTCCATTCATCGCAAAACGTTAGGTATGACCACCATTGGGTGGGCAAGCTTCATAAACGTAAATGGAATTGCCATAGATACGGATGGAAGCCGTTTGTGGGCTACACACTCGGATTTTCCTGGGACGGAGCATATCATCTCCGAAATCGATATTGCGAGTGGCGTTAAGACGATCGTTACCAAAAGCATTCCGTTTTCCATCGGCCTCTTCAACCAGGAGATAACCGGGATTGTCGCCGATGCCGATGACGAGGTTTTCGTCAAGTCCTGGGACGGGACGAATGCACGGATTGTCAAAGTGCCCTAACTGGAGCATTTAACGCCATTGGGACGCGTGGCGTGACGCGATTCAAAACAAATCACGGCAGCATACACCAAAACACACGTGCAGCGCGTTGACAAGACTCTGCCCAGTCACGAACGAACGCCGCAACGGACCGAGTAGTAACAGTGCGTATCCGTCATTGCCGAACGAAAGAGATCTGGTTAAAGTCTGCCCATGGCAATCACGAAAAACCTTTTCTGCATCGTGTTTCTGGGCGTTGGTTTGAGTTTCACGGCAATCGCGTGCAGTGGCGAAGCTTCGAGCGAAGCCACTTATGCGGCGGGTGACGTGGGCGGGGCCGTGGGCGGTGATGCTTGCACAGCAGTGGTCCTCGTTGGGCTTTTCAGCGACGATAAATGCGAAAATCAAGTCTTTAGCCATAAGTTGGATATCGCCAAACCGTGTTCGGGCTGGACTCGAGATACGGGTAGCGGCACACGAGACAATTCCGCGACTCGATTTCAGTGTTTCAAGGATCGACTTTGTTACACACAATACGTCGAGACGTATACGTGCGATGCGGAATCGGCCGCGATGATGGAGGACAAGGAGGTCAGGACGACGTGTATCAAGGACGCGACGCCCGATATTTGGATCAAGCTGCTCGGCGGAACCGAAAACTGTCCCGAACTGCCGTCAGGCTTTCAATGCCCATCAGGTGGTGCGACGAGCGGCCTCGCGGAGGCTTGTTCGGTAAACTAAACGTGTTCGAGAGCGTTCACCAGAAAACCGAGCGGCAATCGCCTCCTCGCCCGTCCGATTCGCCGTTCCTACGCCAAGCCATCGCCAGATCGGACGCGTTAACTGCGTACCAAGCAGCGGAAGGGACACGGGGAGTCAATGTAATGGTTCCGGCGCGTGTCAAACCGCGCAAACGACGGCGACCAATGGGACGGCCTGCACGTCGGCCGCGCAATGCTCGTCCGGGTTTTGTGCCGATGGCGTGTGTTGTGACAGTTGGTGTTTGGGAAGTTGTCAAGCGTGCACGGCAGCCAAGAAAAACCAGGGCGTAAATGGCGTGTGCGGGCCCATTGCCAACAATAAGGACCCCGACGAAGAATGTTGGGGCGGCGCATGTAATGGCGCGAGCGTGTGCAAACAATACAACGGCGTGCCCTGCTCGGACAAAACGCAATGTTTGTCTGGGTATTGCGTCGACGGCACATGTTGCGGCAACATCTGTACGAGCATGTGTTACGCCTGCTCGGAAGCAAAGAAGGGACAAGGTTTCGACGGCGTGTGTGGTCCCATCGCTTCTGGTCGCGATGTCGAAGATGAAAGTCGAATATGCGACTGGCGGAGGACCGTTCGCGGTTGCGCTCGTGGACCTCAATGGCGATGGACAACTAGACGTTGCCAATACGAGCCGCTTTGATAACACCCTCAATATACGGCTCAACCAGGGCGGAGGCGTCTTTGGGCCGCGATTCGATTACTCCACTGGCGGGACGAACCCCGTTGCGCTCATGGGAACGGACATGAACGGTGATGACAAGGCGGACCTCGTCGTCGGGCACTGGGGAAGCGACAATGTGACGGTGCTCTTGAATCAGTGCTTGCCGTAGTCGTGTCTACGTAGGCGCGTCATGGCTGCTGAGCGATTCGTTCGGCAGCCTTTCCCCTCAAAAACCAAAGCCTTCACGTACTCTCACCATTGGGCTTGTCGACGCTGGCGTGGGAAGGGTATTGTCTATCGCACGAGGTTCTTCATGATGAACGTGAAAACGACAGGCGTGTACGTTGTACCCATTTTGATTGGTCTTTGGAGTGCATGTTCGGCATCGACGAATGGCACGGCTACGCTGACCGGAGGCGAAAATGCGGGGGGCTCGGGCGGCTGGGGTTCGGGTGGCAAGGGTTCGGGCTCCAGTGGATCGGGTGGCGACGATATTTTCGGCGATGGAGGCCTCACTGGCGGCGGAGGCAGCAACCCAGGCGATGGATGCGCGGACGAAGCAAAGCTGGTTTACATCATCGGCCAAGACAACCGATTTTACAGTTTCTATCCTCCAACACTCGACGTGAAGTTGGTGGGCACGATCAACTGTCCGGGCGCTGGTATATATCGGCCATTTTCGATGGCGGTCGATCGTCAGGGTGTGGCGTGGATCCTTTTTGAGGATGGTCGGATCTTTCATATCGATGTCAAAACAGCAGCCTGCGTGCAATCGACGTATGCTCCGGGACAGCTCGGATACACGACGTTTGGCATGGGGTTTGTCTCCAATAGCGTCGGGAGCACGGACGAAACGTTGTACGTCGCGGATTATGTGGGCAAAGGGCTGGCAAAAATCAATACGACGGCGCTTTCGCTTTCTCCGGTAGGGCCCTGGGACAAACTGACTGGCACGGCGGAGCTGACCGGCACGGGTGATTCGAGGCTTTACGGGTTCTTTAATGACATCCCGATCATCATTGCGGAAATCGACAAATCGAACGGCAAGATCCTTTCGCAAGCACCGCAACCAACCATTAGCATCGGTAGCGGCTGGGCCTTTGCGTTTTGGGGCGGCGATTTCTGGCTCTTCACGAGTCCCACGGGCCAAACGCAAATTGACCGGTATCGACCTGCCGACGGCACCACAACGACAGTAAAGACCGGGCTCGGGACGAATATCGTTGGCGCAGGCGTTTCGACGTGCGCGCCGTTCGAACCACCAAAATAACGCCTGCGGGCACGGGCGGATGCGTATCGTGTACCGTCCCGAAGACCTGATCGATATCAAAGATGTCAACCAAACCTGGGAATGGTTTGGTCAGTCTCGACCACGACCTCGATGACGATGTTTACGACGTGGCGGCCGATCTCGTACAGGTTCTCGGCCTATCACTCGAGTCGCCGCATCTTCCAAATCCGATTTCCGTTACCCAGCAACCGGCTCTGTGGGCGGCTCGGGCGCCTTCTTCTTTTTGCGTGACGGCTTTTCCATGAAAAACGAGGCCACATACTTCGCGTCACGTGGAAACCGGGCCTCGAAACGCTTCTCGCAGACGAAAAGAGCCTCTTCCGCATCGGTTATGACTCGGTCGAGAGCCCCGTCCAATGTATCGGCAGTCGTATCTCCTGCATCACGTTGTTGGAATGCTTCGGCCTGCCGATGGGCCCGACCTTCCAGATCCGCTTTAACCTGTGCCTTGCCATGAAAATCGGGCACCTGTGAGAACTTGGCGACGGCCGCCAGCACCAAATTCGGCTCCACACGACGCTCGGCGGCGCGTAGGAGGAACAACCCGCCGATTTCGTCATTGATGCGTCTATACCGCCCTGCGTCATCCGTGGGGCGTTGTGCTCTCGCGCCGATTGGCCGGGAAGAGCTTCGCAACCTCGACATCCATGACAACAGCGAGCGTGTTGGTGCTTTTCATGATGTCCTGCTCCAGAGGCGCGACAAGTTTGCCCTTCATGGAGAAAGCACCAGCGAAGACCGCGTTGAAAAAGAAGGGGTCCGCGCGTTGACCAGCGAAAAGATGCAGTCCATCACTCGATCCAAGCGACTGCACCTCATTGTATTTTACGGCTGCACCAACGCCGCTGTCTGTCGTGCAGTTGGCGCGATGGCTGGCGTCGTCGTGAGGAGTGATAAAGGTGCAATGGAGAGCAACCTCGTCGCTTGTGTCAAATCCCGGGCGATCACCATTGCGGATCACGGCGCGGCGCACATAAATGGTGTAATTCACCTTGTCACTGAAATGCCCCGTCGGTGCGACAACCGGGTACATATCAAGAATGATTGTGAGAAAGCCAGGCTTTTGTGGTGTCGGAAATGCGTAAAGATCAGAGAGGTCGACGACTCGGTCTTTGCTGGTGGCGGGGCCGTCGAGGTGATCACTTGCGTAGACAGCAGGCGCGAGGACTGTCGACGAGATAGCAATACAGAGGGGAATTGCGAATTTCACGGGATGCCTTTCTTGTAGAGGAACGCTTGGGAGCAAGTGCCAAAGCAAAGCGCAGCGCGGCGGGTGGGTCAATGGCCAAGCATGGCCAAGAATGGCCAGCAGATGTCCATCTACGGCCATCCCGGATCGCGTATTCGTACTAGTGTAGGTGAACGTCTCTAGATTGGAGGGATTCTGTGCACCGATATACGATGACGAGTTTCTTGTTTCTCAGCGCTTGCTCCGCCACGAGCACAACCCGACCCGATCCGATTGAGCAGATGCGCGCGGCGGTGAAAGGTTTTGGCGAGCGTGGAGGGCTCGTCCTCGCCGATGAAGGGTATGGCGACGGAGCGACGAAGCTTGTTTACCTGGACCAGGGTTGGAATCCAGCGGAGACGCTTTGGTATTATCACGCAGACCAGGGCTCGGTGTTAATGCCCTACGACGTGCTGGTCCACATCGAGCAAGTGGGGAACGACAAGAAACCGTTTATCGCGCCCGAAAATCTCGCGCGTTATCGTTTGCTCAATCAGCACAAAACGCCCAACAATCCGGACGCGCTCCCCGTTGGTTTTTCCCGTCACGACGATAAAGTCGGGCTCACCTGCGCAGCCTGCCATACCGGGCAGATCAACTACCACGGCACGGCCATACGCATCGACGGCGCGCCCGCGCTCGCTAATATCACCCAATTCCACATCGATCTGGATGCAGCCATCGCGGCTACGCTCGCGGATGATGCGCGACTTCGGCGTTTCGCCGCTGCTGTACCCGGCGGCGGAACGGACGCGGAGCATATCGCAGCAGCAAAGAAGACCCTCACAACGACACATGAATGGTACGCAAGCTATAATGCGGCGAACAAATCTTCGACCATGGAAGGGTTTGGCCGCCTCGATGCGGTTGGGCGGATCATGAATCAGGTCATTCGCTTTACGAGCGGCCCACAGAACAGCGTTGAGCCGAACGCGCCGACGAGCTACCCGCTGCTCTGGGACGCGCCGCGCCACGATTATGTGCAATGGATCGGCTTCGCCGCAAACGCTGGTATTGGCCCGCTGGGACGCAACGCCGGCGAGGTGGTTGGCGTTTATGGCAATGTCGAGGTGAAGCATTACGAGACAGAAGAGGAAGCCAAGAAGGGGTATGCTTCGAGCGTCGAGGCGAATGCCATCGTATCGATGGAAGAGTCGCTGCATGGCCTCCAATCGCCCGTATGGCCGGAGGAGTACCTTACACCGATCGACCGCAAGCTCGCTTCACGCGGCGAGAGCATTTACAAGGGTTCGTGTCAGTCATGCCACGCGCTGCTCGATCGCGCTGATCCCAGTCGCCATGTGACAGCCATGATCACCGGCATCGACGTAGTGAAGACGGACGATACGAGTGCCGCCAATCTCCTCAAGGTACGCGCGCCGACGGGCATCTTGCAGGGCGCGATTTCACCGAGCGGCGAGAAATATGGCGCCGAGGCGTCGGGGCTCGTGTTGCTTACAGATGTCGTCACGCGTGTGCTCTCGGCGCAGCCCACGGCTGCTGTGCGCACACTTGCTGACTCGAAACTGCATCGTCTCGAGGAGACCACGAAGCAGGGCAACCACACAAAAGCGAGCAAAGAGAACCCCACCGCTGATCTTTACACGTACAAAGCGCGCCCATTGAACGGTATTTGGGCGACCGCGCCCTACCTCCACAATGGCTCGGTGCCGTCGCTTTATGATTTGCTCTTGCCGCCTGCAAACCGACCGAAGACGTTTGCGGTTGGCCGTCTCGAGTTTGATCCGAAAAAGGTCGGCCGTGTGAGTGACGGTTCCGTGCCCTTCGTGCTGGACACCGCAGTGACTGGCAACGCGAATCGTGGCCACGAGTATGGGATTGACCTCAGCGAAGACGACCGCTGGGCGCTTGTGGAGTATTTGAAGACGCTGTAGCGGCATCCGCTGCCGCATAGTCGGATCGAGTCTCACGAAACGCGTCCCGTCACGCCAAACCATTTTCAATTCATAGCGTAAGTCGTCACCGATCTCGGTCAATCGATCCGTCGCGATCGGCGGCCTCCCCAAATACCGACACATCCGCTCCACGGGCTGGCGAAAAAGCAGAAAGTTGGTTGTTGCTGCTGCTGCCGAATACCTACGCATTCGACTTGGAGGTTCCGTTGGACGAACCGACGCGTATTCGCGCGGGCATTCGATTTGGATACGGTTTTTGAAGGCGCAAGGTACTGGGTTGAGGCGATAAACCCGGATCAGGGCTCCGTTCCACCTGTCATGGGGCTGGGCGCAGCAGGCGGTTCCGCAGAGGTCCCTCCAGCCGCTTGGCGAAGATGTATCCGCTTGTATTGCTTCGAACTCGGACCATACGCATTACGCACGACTTGCTTAAACCGTAAAAACTTTTCGTACGTCGGAGCATACGCCGTCGCACGATCCGTCTTCGCTTTCGCTAAGGCCTTGTTCGCGTCAATCGCTTCTTTCGCGTCGGCTTCATCGGTAATTTCGATCGAGCGCGTCATGAGGCGTGCAAATCGTTCGTAATCGATGCTCACGTGTTTTCTCCTGGATGCAGGGTCCAAAAGCAATGCTACTCGCCAAGCAGCCAAGGATGCACGTTCTTTTTCGTACGCAGGTCGAGCATGTCCCAACGAAGCTCGCTCACGCAGCAAAGAAGCTCGGCAAAGGAGCAATGAAGCTCGGCAAAGGAGCAATGAAGCTCGGCAAAGGAGCAATGAAGCTCGGCAAAGGAGCAATGAAGCTCGGCAAAGG
>JANORL010001030.1:0-5561 GCA_031415295.1 Polyangiaceae bacterium
TTGTAGCGAACGCTTGTGCACTCGGTGTTGCCGTTGCGGTCCTTGTCCATTCTCCGGCCGCGTTTGCGGGGCCGAAGGATTCCGAGGGACAAACGGCGATCACCGAGGCTTACAACGAGTTTGTCGAAGCGAAATACGACAAAGCTCTCAGTCGCCTCAATGCGGCGTTGCTCGTTTGCAGAGGCAAAGCTTGCGAGCCCAACATTCGCGCGCAGCTGCACATGGCGATTGGGGTCATCCAAGGCGCTGGTAAGAAAAAGATGGGCGACGCGAAGTCGGCCTTCGAGAAAGCGCTCACCGAAGATTCCAAGATCACGCTCGACAAAGAATGGGCCACCAAGGAACTCGAGCAGGCGTTTAGCGACGCACGACAAACCATCACCAAGCCAACGCGTCCGCCAGCCAACAAGGTTCAGTTGACTGCGGTGATCACTGCGCAAGCGTCGTTCGCAAGCAAAGACTTTGCGGGCTGCATGGCGTCACTCATCGCGGACTCCGAGTTTGCCGCGGGCAAACTCATGTTAGCCAAGTGCGAGGATGGACTCGGACAGCTGCTCGAAGCACGAAACGATGCCGAGGTAGCGCAGAAGTACGCGGCTGAAGAAGGCAATCTTGTTGTCGAGAACGAGGCCAAAGAGGTCATCGAGCGACTCAAGGTCGATACGCCGACGATTACGCTTCAGATTCCGAGCGCGTGGACCGAAATCGAAGTCAAGGTCGACGGCGTGGTTATTGCCCCGGACAAACTCAAGGAACCGATTCCGCACAATCCCGGTCAAGCGACGATCGAAGTGAAGGGCAAACGCGGAAAATTTCCAGCTGCGTTCAAAACGACGGAGCGAATGGAGCGCGGCGATCAGCTCACCGTCAACGCGGATCAGGGCGGTGGGAACAACAGCGCCGTCTTCCAATGCATGCAGGCTGCACGCACGCCGTCCGATATGCAGCGGTGTATCGACACCGGTGGTAAGGGCCGAGGTTTTACGCTGAAGACCGGTGTCGAGACGATGTTCTATACGGACAATTTCGATACCACGGTCGTGTCGCCGGCAGCGTTCTTGGCCTTTGAGAATCCGACGGCGGGTTATTCGCTTGGCGCGAGCTTCCTCGTGGATGTCGTTTCGGCAGCATCGCCAGATATCGTGGCGACGGCGTCGCGACGTTGGAACGAAGTTCGTTACGCGGCCACGTTGTCCGGTGACGTCAAGATCAAGACGGCGCGTGTGGGTATCAACGGCGCCTTGTCGATCGAGCCCGACTACATCGCGCGTAGTGTCGGAGCGGCATTCAGCACTGATCTACACAGCAAGATGGTGACGCCGACGCTGGCCTACAACTTCGGTTTCGACATTCTCGGCAAAGTGAAGACGCCGCTCGAAGTGTTCCGACAAGACATCTATCGCCACTCGATCGACGCCGGTGTTTCGTTCGTCATCGATGCGAGCACGGTGGTTGTGGCTGGAGCGACGGGCGAGTTTATCCTTGGAGATACTTCGAAACCGTACCGTCACATCCCGATGTTTTCGTCTTCCATTGCGGGACAGATCCCTGCCGGAGCGACGGCTGAGCTTCTAGCGTCCAATCGTTTGCCGTTTGCCCCTTTGGAACAGCTTCCGACCGACCGTCAGCGTTTTGCTCTCTTTGGCCGCGGCTCGAAGCGATTCGAGAAGGCGACGATTCGTGGTGACGAACGTCTCTACGTTGATTCGTGGGGGCAGTTGGCGAGCACCACGGACGCGCGTTATTACTACGATCTGAACGACAACGTCCGTCTTGGTGGGCACGTTCGATTCAACGTTCAGAGTCCAGTCAGTTTCTGGAAACGTGCCTATAGGGCCGATTTGTTACCGACGGGTGCTTGGAACATTCCTCAATACAGAACGGCCGATCGTGAACTCGGTCCGTTGATCGGCGTGACTGCCGGGGCCAATTTCCGCGTGGCATTCGCCCAAGTGTTCTCGCTGAACCTGCAAGCTGAAGGCCTCTACAACCAGTACCTCGACCACATCTACGTATTTAATCGGCTCGGTTTGTTCACAGCGGCGACGCTCGAGCTGGAGGTCGACTGATGGACGCGAAATCGAGTTTGTCCGTGCGTCTCGCACGCGTGACGTTGGCGCTTACCGTTTGTCTCGGTGTCTTGAGTGGAGCATTCACCGGTTGCGGTACGGATCCGATTCCTCAAGAAATCATCGACAGCTTGCCCCCGGAATCGGGCAGCCCAAGCGCGACACATCGGCCCGGACAACCTTGCCTCCAGTGTCATTCGACATATGGCGAGGCGCTTCCGGAACTGGTCATTGGTGGGACGGTCTTCAAAGAGGATGCGATGGCGCCAGGTGGCCTCAAGGGTGCCGGTGGCATCAAGGTCATCGTGTACGACTCGACGGGTGATTCTCGTGTGGCCTGTACGAACTCGTCCGGTAACTTCTACATCGAGAAGATCAACTGGGAAGCCATCACGTTTCCCCTCAAGTCGTTCGTCGGTAGTGCACCGCGTCGTATGCAGTCGATCATCGGTCGCGAAGGATCTTGCGCGAATTGCCACAAGCTTCCGACAGCCGAGCGTCCGGGGACGGGAGCTGGTCTCGACACGCCAGGCGTGATCATTGTTGAAACTGGCGAAGAGAGTCCCGAACTTTGTCCGGGGGTGCCGTGATGAACGCATTGGGTGTTTCGATCATGCGTCGCGTGAAGACTGTCGTCTTTGCATCGTTTGCCCTCGTCCTCGTGGGTATGGGTGCATGGAGTTGCGTGGGTGAAGGCGAATTCGAGGCAGTTCCTTGTCCCAACAAAGACGTCTTCACCAAAAACGTGTCCCCGTATCTCGAACGTCGATGCGGCACGCTGGATTGTCATGGCCAACCGACACGTCCGATGCGCATTTATGGGCAGCTCGGCTTGCGTCGGGCGCCTGATCCAAATGACATGGCCGCCGTGAAAAACATTTCCGGTGGAGCGGCCACGACGCCAGCGGAACTCGACGCGAACTTTGCTGCCGTGTGCAACCTCGATCCTGAAGCGATGCAGGACGTCGTGGAAAAACTTGGTGCACCTGCCGACAAGCTTCTGCTCGTTCAGAAGGCTCGAGGGCTCGAACGGCACAAAGGCGGCAAGGTCGTCAACCTGCAAGACGAGGGTGACCGCTGCATTCTCGACTGGCTCAAGTTCAGGGACGACGCGACGGTGGCTGCAAGTTGCGCGGCAGCCGTCGAGCGGCTGAAGTAGTCGGATTTTCGCTTCCGTTGCGACATCCTGTCGAAGCTTTCGCGTGGAAGTACCAACTCAGCTCGTGATCGTGCAACAATGCGCGAGCAGCTGGTTTCTCATCTGCTGCGCTGCGAAACATGCGACCTGACGAAATTCGCCCGGGCGGCCTGGTGGCCGGCAAATTCCGGATTCGGACGATTCTCGGTCGAGGACACGGTGTCCTCGTCGAGGCCTTCAATACCGAATTCGATCAGCGTGTAGCGATCCGTTTGCTCCTGCCGGGGCAAACCGACGACAAGGAACTCGAACGTTTTCGGCGAGAGGCACGGACTCTTGCGAAACTCGAGTCCGAGCACGTTGCACGGATCATTGATGTCGGCACGCAACCGGACGGCACCTTTTACTTGGTGCGTCAATTCCTCGAAGGCACCGACCTTGCGGCGTACCTGAGAACCCGCGGGCGTTTGTCTTTGCAGGAAGCTTCGCTGCTCGTCTTGCAGGCGGCGGAGGCTGTTGCCGAGACCCATGGGCACGGGATTATTTTGCGCGAGATGCAGCCGCAGCACTTGTTTGTCACGACGCGCGCGGGTGGATCGCCTCTCGTCAAAGTCATCGACTTTGGAACGTCGAAGCTCATGCGGGATGTTGGGGGACCAGGTGGTGGTGAGATGACGGCGACGACGGTCGTTGGTTTGTCCGCGTACGCCTCGCCCGAAGTGCTCCGTAAGTCGAAGACGATCGACGTGCGCGCTGACGTTTGGACTCTTGGTGCGTTGTTCTATTTTGTTTTGACGGGTCGTCCGCCGTTCGACGGCGACATGGCGATGCTGCTCTTGCAGATCTCGAAGGAGAACCCGCAACCGATCACGTCACTTCGTGCAGATCTCCCGCGCGAGGTCGACCAGATCATCACGTGGTCGATGGCCAAAGAAGCGGAGGGGCGGTTTGCGAACGTGCATGGGTTTGCTCATGCGTTGCGACCGTTTGTCACGGCCGAAGGACAAGTGCTCATCGACCGCATTGGTGCGATTACGCATGCGGCGGCGAACAAGAAAAAGACGGGATCGGTTCCTCCGCCGCCGCCAGCTGCGGCAGCGAAGTCGGCAAAGGACGATGACGGTGGTGAAGAGGCGACACGCATGATGAATGCGGCATCGCTGAATCTTGGGGACCTGACTCCAGGCGGTGATGATGCACCGATGGAGCGGACGATGTTTTTGGCGGGCGACTTCGTACCGAGTTCGCCTTCGCCGCAGGGGGGCAAACCGCCGCTTCCGGGCCATCGTCCGGCTGCAGGAGGAGGTTTGCCGCCGCCGAAGCCGGCGTCTGCACTTGGTACGCCGTTGCCTGGTGCCGGCGGTGGGCCAAGGCTGCCTTCGCCGGGTGGGTTTGGCGGATCAAACCAATCCGTTTCGACTCCTTCGCCCCAAGTCATTCCGCCTTCGCCGCAGCTCCCCTCGTTGCCTTCGGATTCCGGGCGTTCTGCTCTTCCTGCGTGGGCGTCTCGCGGGGGTCAGGACGCTGCGACGCCGCCAGGATCGGTGATGGCATCGTCGGATGCCGACAATCCGTTTGCTCCTAAAAAAGATCGACGCATCGTCATCGGCGCCATTGCTGCGGTAGCGATTCTGATTCCAACGCTTCTCGCGATTGTTTTCGTCGGTGGAAGTGACAAACCCGACGGGTCTGGAGCCACAGCGGACAGTGCGGGCCCAGTGGTTGTAAATACGGCTACGACAAACCCAACGCCGGGACAAATTCCAACGCCGACCGGCGATCCTGTAGCCACTGCGCCAACGACGGATCCGACGACGGAGGCCACGGACAAACCCCCGACGACCACCGGTGGAGGAACGCCGCCGCCGCCCACAACAAAAACAACGACGCCAACGGGCAAAGGCACGTCGCCCCCGCCGCCGCCCCCGCCGCCGCCACCCCCTCCGCCTCCTGCGGGGACAGGCAATGGCACATTGGTCGCGGTTGCCGTCGGTGGTTCTTGTACGTTTTCGGTCAATGGCGCGTCGAAGGGTACGAGTTCTCAGTTGAAGCTTTCCGTACCCGCAGGCACCTATTCGGTGACGTGTAAGCCGGCTACGGGAGCTACAAAATCACGCAGCGTCATCGTCAAAGCAGGGGAACCTGCGATGGCGATGTTCAAGCTTTAGTGAAGTATCTCGCGCCATTACGATTCGATTCGTCCCGAGCCCACCCATAACAGTTCCCCACCAAAATAATGACCTGCACCGCATGAAATTGGGGGGTTTGGGGGGCTCTGCCCCCCATCGTAGACTGGATTGAGGGAAGATGCCGAAAGACGCGAAGCGTCTTGTCGGCATCTTTCCTGACAGGGG
>JANORL010001031.1:0-9207 GCA_031415295.1 Polyangiaceae bacterium
GCGCTCGTTCCTCGATATTTGCCCCGGTTTCTAATTTGGGACTCGTCATCGTCGACGAAGAACACGACGGATCGTTCAAGCAAGAAGAAGGTGTACGTTATCACGCCCGCGATATGGCGCTTTTGCGAGCGTTTCGAGCCAGCGCTGTAGCGCTGCTCGGCTCGGCCACGCCGTCGCTCGAAACAGTGGACTTGGTACGTCGAGGAAAACTCGTCGAATTACGTTTACCCGAACGAGCACATCGAGAAGCCACGCTTCCCGTGGTCTCTACGGTAGACTTGCGACGAATTGGCCCGGGACCTACTGGCAACAAAATGATTTCTTTGCCATTACATCGAGCCATCGACGCCACACTCGCCGCGGGGGAACAAGTCATTCTGTTTTTGAATCGACGCGGGTTTGCGCCCAGTGTCGTTTGCGAAAGTTGCGGCCAAATTGAAACATGTTTGGGCTGTTCCGTGGCCCTCACGTATCACAAATCCCATGGCGGACGTTTGCGTTGTCATTATTGCGATTGGGAAGGTCCTTTGCCCGCAGCGTGTTCCGCTTGCAAAGCTCCAGCACTTGGCCTCGAAGGATTAGGCACCGAAAAGCTCGAAGAGACCATTGCCGCCGCATTTCCCACGGCCCGTGTCGCGCGTCTTGATCGCGATGTCGCCAATGGAGTGAAAGCGGAGGAAATTATGGCCCGCATGCGCGCGCGTGAAATCGACATTTTGGTGGGTACACAAATGGTCACCAAAGGTCATGACATTGCGACGGTAACGCTCGTCGGGGTTCTTAATGCCGATGCCGCGCTGTCGTTGCCCGATTTTCGCGCCAGCGAACGCGGATTTCAACTGCTCGTGCAAGTCGCGGGACGCGCCGGACGTCGCGATCGCCCAGGACGCGTCATCATTCAAACGCGATCACCCGAACATCCCGCCATTCGTTTTGCCATGCAGCACGACGTATCTGGTTTTTTGGACCAAGAATTGCGAGATCGCGCCGAAGTCGGATATCCGCCATTTCGACGGCTCATGCTTATTCGTATTGATGCCGTCGACGAAGAAGTTGCGCGACAAGCCGCAAACAAGATCGCCGCATATGCACGCACGTCACCCGAGGGTGCGTCAAGAGCCGTGGAAGTGCTGGGCCCCGCCGTGGCGCCGATCGCACGTCTGCGCAATCGTTATCGATTTCGAGTGGTATTACGATCAGCCGATCGGCGCGCATTACGGCATGCCGCGTTAGCTGCCATGGCCGTGTTTGGAGAACTCGACAATCGCGTACGCGTCGTCGTCGACGTCGATCCTGTCGGAATGCTTTGAGTCGCGAGCGGATGTGGCTCTTTAGAAAAGGACCGCATTGCTGAGAATCTCAGCGCCGTTGCCCATCCACCGCGGTATGGACAGTTGCACCTGCGGAGGGTAGAAATTCACGTCCACGCGATTTCGTCCTTTCACGGTACGGCGCACAATGAGCGGCAGACCAGTCCCCCATTCTGCAACCACCATACCACCGTTGATGGGGCCACCCGTCGACTTCGTGGACGAGGCATACGAAAACGTAGAAACGTTCCGCATGAGCCGACTTTGCGGTTCCAAAATGTTACCCACCACGTCATCCGTCGACGGTGACAGGCTTCCCGTGATATCCGTGATCATGTATCCCATAGCCGGGTCACCGAATCGGCCTTGAATTCGCGTGCCCATACCAACGGTCGAAAACAAGGCGAGGACAACGCGACCACCACTGTCGTAATAATCGGCCAATACATTGCCAAGCATATTCGGGTCGACGAACACTTTATCCGAGAAAACGAGTACCGATTGGTGCGTTTGCAACTCCGTCAGCGTCGGGGTCATCACGGATGCGTCGTAAATATCGATGGCTACGAATTTCATGGTTGCCATCAGGTAGTTTCGGACATCGTCCGCATATCCCGGCGGAGCCGCTGCAACGATGGCCAATTGTTCGCCTGGACAACTATCATTTTCGACGCCGTCACAATTTTCATCAAAAAGTGGCGTCTTGCAATCATCCACCGGTGCATTCACCACTTGCCCGTCACATGCCCCATACCCGGAACCATCGCCCGCACATGTAGCCATACCCATGCGGCATTCGCCAATTCCCGCAGTTCCTGGCATACCGTCATAACAAGGCATCTGCGATCCCGGTTGACACAGCATCATGCTGCCACCCGAACCGCCATTGCCGCCAATCCCACCGACGCCACTGGAACTCGACGTGGATGACGTGGATGACGTGGATGACGCCGATGACGCCGATGACGTGGACGAACCCCCGCCCGATCCTCCCGTGTTATCGCCAGGCTTCACTTCGCTGGGTGCGTTGACCAAAGAACAGCCAGTTGCCAGGAGAACTCCGCCAAAAACGGTCGTTCTAACCAAGATCCAATCTTTGTTCATGCGCGTAGCCTATCAGCATTTGTTACGATTTTGGCGCGAGCATTTTCGACGGATCAACACGAACGTCACGCTCCATCTTTCCAAAACGGATGACGCTCAGATCGCCACTCTGCTCCTCGATGGTAACTGTACTAATCATCCAAAGTTCAGGGCCAGCACGCATCTCGATACGCCGAACGTGTTTCTTGACATCGTCGGCTTTTGGCACGGCACGAAGCGTCACCCCATCTTTGCGGCTCGGAACGCTCAATTCATAACGAGCGCGGAGTCGTTCGAGGTCCCCGCCAAGCAGAATCATGAGATCGCTCAGGACTGCACCAAAACGTCCCGCGGCCGCTTTGCCCACATTCGAGGATCCCCGTGGTGTTGCAAATGCAAAACCTTCCGGACCAATCCAATACGTCACCGCATCCGGTGGACGAAGCTCCCAACGTAGTCTGTCAGGAAGAACCATCGTCACTTCGCCGTCACTTTTGACCGTCGTCGCCAATAGCCCAATCGTTCTTTCTTGAACGAATGGCCCGACCAGCGTTTTGAGTCCCGCACGAGCTTTCTTGATATCCGCAAGTACATCGCTTACTTCGTCCGCCCTGGCCTCCCTGGGTAAACACGCGAAAACACCTGTGCACATCGCAGTTTTCAATAGGTCACGTCGATTCATTGATTTTCTCCATGATGTTGCTCACCGCTTTTTTCCCATTCGCCGTATTTTGGAGACCGATAAACTGGATCCTCGGGCAATGTCACCAACGGTTCTTCTTGCGGCTCGTATTTCGGATCGAGCAAACGAGCCAGGTCGAAACGAATGAAACGACCAAGCAAATGCGGGCCTTCACTAACCCACAATACCTTCGCCGTCGCGTCCATGACCACCGCGTGCGTCGCAATCAGCGCGTCGATCGCGCGGCGATGACCCAGAGGCAGGTCCACTCCACCGACACCTTTTTTATCCCGCAAAATCGCCACGGCATCTTGGACGTTGGAACCACGCGGAAGCTTCTGTAATAATTCATCAAGACGCAAACGCCGAGGCTTGGTGGACGTGGTCGTTTCGACGCGAATATTGGCTGGATCCATGGCCAGCGGCCCCTCGAAATGATTCGTGAGCGGCATTTTTCCACGTCCTCGCCGCACATGAATTGGTTCCCCCGGAGCGCGTTCGACAATCGCCACATCTCCCGCAGCATCGACGAACATGAGTAAATGCGAAACCATTGCCTGCCGATTACGTACGATTTCAATGGCTTCGGCCGTCGTTCGCGCATGAGCAAGCACGTCTCGCGTCGTATGTACGACCGGTTCACCAACGGACTTTGGCGTACGCGCCCGCGCTCCATGCACGACAAGACCCAGGCCTTCGGCATTCATTCCGGACAATGCGCCCACGAGACCCGGCCAAGCAACCGAAGCATACGGAATGGCACCTTCTTCATGGACCAGAAAAACGGCTTTTCCGGTATCGAAAATACTTCCAGCCTCGAAATCGAAATTCCGCGCCAATACCGTATGTCCATTTTCAAATGCGCCATCACCGAGCGCAAAACTCGTGCACCCGATCAGCGGCGAATGTTCAAAAGAAAGCGCAATATCGTAGAGCGAATGCAAAAACACGAATCGATGATAACTAGGCAAAAGTCCAGCAAAAGGATCCGGCGAAAAACCTTGGGCTTCGGCAGCGATTTCACGGCGACGATCCGCGGTCATACCTTGATCGACCTGCCGAAATTCGACGCGTGACATATCCATCATCAGCCACCGTAATGGCGGAATCGGAACGAAATGGCGAAATTGCTCCTGGAGTGTACTTTCGTTGGTCACCATCTCGGGATACAAAAGCCGAGAATGACGATAACCAATTTCTTCGGGCGTACCCGACAACCGCACTTCGAGAATCGAACCACGCTTGCGCGCATACGACGATCCGAACAAGCGCAAACCATCCGCAGCAGTCGTCGGTTCACCGGAAACTGCGGCAATTTGCGGCGGTTCTATCGACGTCGAAAGAAGAACGATGATATGAGCGACAATCGGAACGACAACGAGAATGCTTAGAATAATGAACCAACGACGACGACGCGCCTGCTTGGCAACTCGATCCTGATAAATCTGCCCGCGCGCTGCCAAAAGATACCTCGCTCAAAGATTCGACACGTTTTCACGCGACGTTTCGTGTGTTCTTCCATTAGCGGATGATCGGGGCGGATGGGGCCGAGGCACATGAATCGGATGGAGAAACACATCCGCCATGGTGATCAAGACACGCCGAATGATTCGCGCCGGATCACGAACGCTATCAAAATGCGTCACTCGTTCATGTACCGGAGGATAAATCACATCAATGGGCTCTTCGACGATACGCACCGACGCCGCAATGGCCCGCATAATGATTTCTGCCTCGAATGCATACCCATCATCACGTCCCCCCAACGCCAAGGTCGTAGCAATCGGATACCGACGCAAGCCACATTGCGTATCAGCCAGCATTTTTTTGGTAAATACAGATAAGAAAAAATTGGAAATTTGATTGGATATTTGGTTGGGCCGTGGTGCTCCCGCCCGCACAAGATCACGAATACCCAGCACGAGCACATTCGGATCGTTTCCAAACAATGCCAAGCGCGCGGCTTCCGCCGGCGGATGTTGCGCATCGGCATCGAGCGTTACGGCAACGTCGAAACCGTTTTTCAACGCGTGCGCCAACCCTGTACGTAATGCTGCCCCCTTGCCACGATTTCTGGAATGCGAAAGCACAATTGCCCCAGCCGCTCGCGCGAGTTCACCCGTTTCATCGGACGAACCATCATCGACGACGAAAACCGCATCGGGAACGGGCCAAATCGCTCGTGTTTCACGAACCACATCCGCTACGGTACCCGCAGCTCGATACGCTGGAATGATCGCACAAGGAACCATGCCGGGACCGTGATACCACGGCGAGCGCCACAAGGGTAGGTGCCGAATCGAACTGAAATACGCGTTGTGGCACGAAGCGTACGCACAGTGTAAGCTGGCGGCGATGAAAGAACTCGACGCCGAAGCCGTAAAGGTGCTTTCGTACCGCGCCAAAACTGAACTACGAAAACGTGCGCGAGCTCTGCGCAATACGATTCCGGTGAGTGCCATTGCGGAACGATCGGCCAAAATCGTCACGAGACTCGAGGCGCTTCCGCAGCTGCAACAAGCTAAACGAGTGGCCCTGTTTTGGCCCATCGAAGGTCGTAATGAAGTGGACCTCCGAGCGCTTGCTGAAAACCTGAAAACACGTGGCCTTTCCGTCGCATTTCCGTCGATCGATCCGGACACGCGAGTGATGACTTTTCGGTTTCCCCCCAATGCCGACGCCATGGAAGAACGAGGTCTCGGATTCGCCGAACCTGCGTACGATGACCCTGAAGCACCGCAGCTCGATGTGGTCGTCGTTCCTGCCTTGGGCCTCGATGCCGCAGGAAATCGAATTGGTTATGGGGCCGGATATTACGATCGAACATTGCCGAGATTTTGCCCGCCGGCTTTGGCGATTGGGGTCGCTTTCGATTTTCAATTACTCGTCGAAGTACCCACGACGGAAGGCGACGTACCCGTGGATGTCGTTCTGACGGACGAGCGGATTTTTACGCGGGAATGAGTTTTTCTGGACGATCCGTCGTTAATGCAACGAATCGCCAAGCGCACGTTTGCGATCGAGGTGTTCGGCAATCGTAAGTCTGTCGGCATCGTTGATCGCGACAAACCGTATCGCCAACAGCCGTTCGCGACTCCAAAGTGGACGACCGCGTAGCCGTATCGGACGACCTCGCCCAACATCGAGTTCGAACGCGGTGACTTGATGGAGTTCACGGTCCAACAAACTCCGCGGTCGTTCGAACACCAAGCCGCCCACGGACAGGTCCACGGCGCGACACACGTACCGATATCCATCGACGATGGCCGTCAAGCTGTAGTCACAGAGCGTCCGAGGTCCGGAGCGTCGTTCCATGAAAGCTGTTTCTCCGTGAATCACCATTTTCAGGGTGCTCCCGAGCTTCCATCTTCCAGCGAATGTTCTTGTCGGGCCAAATTCGTGGCGTGTTGACGGAGAAGGTCGCACAGTGGGGCGCTTTCGAGGAGGACCCGAGCATGCCGACGTGTGCACAATGCAAGAACGAAGTCGACGAACTGAAGACCGTGAAGGTAGGCAGCAAGCGCAAGAAGATGTGCGAAGACTGCGCGGATCGTATTGCGCAAGACGACGCGGTCGCTGAAGAAAGCGAAGCGGTCGTTCAAGGGATGATGGGCTTCAAAGGGCGACGTTAGAGCGAGGTTTCAGCGGGGTTTCACCCCGGACCCGACGAGGGCTACTCGCCCTCGACCCGCGCAAGGGGCAGAGGCCCCTTGACCCGTGTATGGATCGACTGCGATGCAGTCGATCCACGGGGATCAGTGGGAATTTTTTATTGGCAGAAAACTTGTACCGCGGGTGAGAATCGTGTTTCGAACGGTTCGTCTGGGCACCTATCGAAACGAGGCTCGGTGCGATTTTTTCTTTCTTCGGTGTTTGCAGGATCAGAACTCGTGTTAGCCTCACCGAACGACGATGCGTTATCGAGATCCGCTCTTCCTGCTTACGGCGGCGCTGCTCCACGTGATGGCCGTCGGTGCGGTCTGGACAAACGCGTCGACATTGCGCACGAACGTGGATATTTCCGAGCACTCCCCGGACGAACGTTTGGAGTTTGATGTTGATCTCGCGGACGAACCCGCGAAGACGATTGTGGCTCCCCCGCAACCGATCGCTCGCATAACCGAAACACGGTCACGACCCGAACGGTTCGCGCCTCACGGAAAAACCATTGAAAGCGCGGCAACGGATACTGCAATTGTAGAATCTGCACTAAGTACGGCGAATTCCGCCGAAACAGCGGTAGAGGAAAAGCCGCTGGCACCTGTACGGGGTCTCGATGGCAAACCCATTTGGACACTCCCGGGCATTCTGCCGCCCGTGCCTGCCCTGGGCGGCGCTATCGCTGTGGCACCTGCGCCCGTCGTTCCCGCGGCGCCGGCGAGCGCAAGACATTTGGCAGCAGCACTCGATTACCTCGCCTCGGGCAATCCTCCAAGCGCTGCGGCTCGTATTGCCCCGATTCAACATTTTCCCGCAGCCGGTACTTTGGCATCTGCTCTTGCGAGCGAAATCCGAGGTTCGAGCACGCCACCTGACTCCGACGGCGTATTCGAACTCATCGTGAACGCAAAAGGGCAACTCGTCTCGGTACAAGTCATGGCGGCAGACCCGGTGCATCGCAAAGAATGGGATCGCGTTGCGCATACTCTATCACAACGTTTTTCGGGCCAAACATTTCCACTGCCCGACGCTTATGCGCAAGGCAGTCGCATTCGAGTCACTGTGCAGAGCCGGATGACGATGCCCGATGGTGCGGCGCACGGTGTCCCCACGCCATTACCCAAGATACCTGGTTTGCCCAGTGAGCGCGACATTCGCGTAGAAACTCTGGACGATCGACATCGAGGTGGCGGACCAGCATCTGGCCTGCCGCCGATAAAACTCGCGGGTGGGATCTCCTTCGATATGGATTTCGCGAACATTGGCGCAAAGCGCAGGCGCGTCGTGCATACGCGCATAAGCGCGGCGCCACTCGCCGCGTCAACGAGTCAGGGTGCGGCCGCTCCGCAGCGATAGAATCGGTAGCGCACGTACATTGCTAGCGTCAACAAACGAGAAGTTTGGCTGCACCTGTCATGCCCAACTGAGCCATCATTGTTCCCACGCGCATGCGGTAGAGATTGTCCCGAGCGCGAACTTGACAAGTGCCCGAGTCCTGCTTACTCCTACCGCGCCCGCATGGCCCCAGGCTGTCTTGACGGGCATTGTCACTTTCTCGTAATTTGGCAGGTTATCTGTCAAAACGACGAATATGTACTCAGTTAACAGCAATAACCAATTAGGAGCAAAATGAACACAGAAAACAAAACGAGCGTATGGACGAAGCTGCTTTCGCAAGATAGAATTTGTGCAGCAAAGAAGACAAGTGCTGGACCACGAACACCATTCGAAGTCGATTATGACAGCATTCTTTGGTCTGATCCATTTCGCAGACTGGTTGACAAAACGCAGGTGTTTCCGCTACCAGAGGACGATCATGTTCACAACCGTTTGACCCATAGTCTCGAGGTCGCAACAATAGGGCGGACGATCGCGAGTAGTGTCGGCCAGGCGCTGTCTAACAGCGGAGTCGTCTCGCTGCAGGAGTCCCTTTATATGGCGCAGATCGTCAGTGCAGCGTGTCTAGCCCACGACATCGGAAATCCGCCCTTTGGTCATTTCGGTGAGGATTCGATTAGTGCATGGGTGGCAAAGAAGCAAAATAAGAAACGACTAAAGAAGGCAGGTCTGAAACCCGAGGAAATCAACGAGCTATCGTCTTTCGAGGGCAACGCGCTTGGGTTTCGGATGCTCGTTCGAACCCAGCAGCATCAAGATGGCGGTCTACGATTGACCTATGCGACGCTCGCCGCTAGTGCCAAATACCCATGTTTGCGCTCAGATGGATGCAACCCCGCTTCAATTCATAAAAAGAAATATGGCTACTTCGGAGCCGATCGAGAATTGTTCGCTGAAGTCGCGAATGCAACGGGGCTTATTTCTGATGGCGCAGCATGGAAGCGTCATCCGCTTGCGTGGCTGGTTGAGGCAGCCGACGATATTGCAAACTATGTGATAGACATTGAGGATGGCGTCAGAGTCGGTGCCGTTCCATTCGCAAGTTCTGTAGACCTACTGCGGCAAATTGCACTG
>JANORL010001032.1:0-15816 GCA_031415295.1 Polyangiaceae bacterium
CGCATGCAGCGGACCCCGTGGCCAACGACGTACAAGCCAGGAGAAACCACCGTCGACGTGAAGCTCGGATCATGGATGGCAGGGAACCATGGTGACGGAATTCAGGTCAACGAGAACTTTTGTAACCTCCAGAAGCGCTCCAACCACGCGGTAACGTCAACAGATTGACCATCGTCGATACGTTGTTCTGCGTAGGTTTGCGTTTTTCCTTGCTGCTGATCGCTGGATGTGTTGCGAGCACCCTGTTTGTCACGGCGCTGGCACTTGTGACCACGCACGGCGCGGCATAACTCATGCGAAAACAACGGGAATTCCAGCCGCTTGAATGCTTTCGCACATGTATGGTCTGATTTATCTTGAGCGGCACGTTTGCCCATGGTGACGGCTTTTTGTCCGATTGCGGCGAGTTTGTCCGAACGTTCTTCATCGGTGCCTTTGCCGGCGAAGAGATCGGAGACGTCGCGTTGGTTTTCGGCGAGGATGTTGACGACAAGAAAAACCGCGGGACCGACGATAGCCATTACGGCAATGTAGGTTGGGTCGGGGCGATTGGGGAGGTGGTTTGCGCGGGTGAGTGCTGGTCGTCGAGAAGCGAGAAATTTTCGGGGACGGCTTGTCGCGTGCGTCTCTATTTCTAATGGAATCGCACCAATAACTGCATGGCATGAACGGCTATGTGGCGCTCCTACCTGAGGTCGGAACACGAATTCGATTTGCGTGCGGCTGTTGGTGTTGTCTTAATCGCGTATTGGTGCGTTCGGCGAGATCCTGCCGCTTCGCTTGGGCGGCCCATTCAATACGTCACGAGCCCGTCTCCAAGCCATCTTTGCTGGCTTCTCTCGTGGCCACTGCCTGTTTGGCCGGGCCATATTGATATTCCAGCAATGCCTCGAGAGGACCGAGTACTTCGGCGCCATTGTCGACGCGATCGGCGCGGCGTCGCGCTTGCGCAGCAAATTCGCCAAGAAGCGTCGCGATTTCATGCCGACGTTCGAGGCGCGTCTCGTAGAGCAATTCCGTCAGCTTCTCAGTCGCCGCATGCAATTCGCCAATATTCGCGTCGTCTTGCGACAGCGTCACCAACCGCAGAACGTCCGCCGGATTTAATCCTGCCCGCTCCAAGTCTTCTGGCTTGAGCTGGAGCACATTCTTTACGGCCAGTTCGTAGCCATCGCGTACCTTGGTTCGTTGACGAATACGATCCGGGGTAATGTCAATGACGCTGATACCGCTTGCATCAACGATCAAGTCGCCGACCTTGGGATGTTTAGGATCACTCACAATTGTGGCCTCTCTGTCCCCGCTACATGGGAGACGTCCCAGAACGTCGCACGAAAGAAAGGCGCCATGCAAGTTTTTGTAGGAGTGTTCGTATAGGCGTGGACGCCCGCCGAGAGATTTGTGTGTATAATCGTACGATAGTTGATCATGGTTCTACAAACTTTTCCTAGTGCTATGCAAACTTTTCCTAGCTCGATGGTCATCACGCCTATCGAACGATGAGGGGTACCTATCAAATTGTGAGCTGTGCCTATCAACCGATGTCATTTTCGTCGTGCCCTGATTTCGATTCCTTGGCCAATAGGAGCAGCGTCTATCAGCCACCTCTCTTTTCATCGTGGCCCACGTGCCAACGCTATCGCCCGACGTGTTTTTTGTTGTGGGATAGGCATTGTTCGGATTGCACGATAGCGCGTTCCTATTCATCGCGAGGCAGGCGCTATCGAGACCGGGTATGAATGCAACGACTCAGTCTTGGTCCGCCAAGCCCCTCTGATAAGCTTCGTTGCTCCAGACAAGGTCGAGCGCGCGTTGCGCCGCTGGGGCAAGACTGCGGTGCGGCATGCAGTCGCGAACGTATTCGAGGAAAAGGACGACGGCATGACGCTGGGCAAGCGTAAGATTGAGTTCCTGCATCCAAAACGTGGGAAACGCACTTATGGGCATGAGGTCGTCGATAACCCAATAAACAAGCTGGCCAGCTTCGTCCAGCGCCGGGCGAAGGAATGCGGGGAAGAAGAATTTCCAAGCTTGCGGGCTAAAACGGAGGCTCTGTATATGCTTTTCGAGAATATCGAGGGGAACGTCGCCCGACGGATAGCCCCGAAAGTCGTCGACAAACGTTTGCGGCAGTTCGTCTGACGCAATCGCGTGGTCGTACACATGCCAACGGATGTTGTCGTCCGCAGGATAGGGTAAACCCGCGAAGCCATTGTTTATGGCGACAAGGACTTGTTCTTTGCGAGCCGAGTCGATGGGCTGTGGAGCAAGTGGTGCGTGCTGTCCAGACCGCCAGTAGAAATCAAGCGCGATGCAGGCGTGGATCGCAACGGATTCCCCCAAATGACTATCGCGCACATATTCGAGGAAAAGACAAGCCGCGTGCTTTTGCGTCGGAGTGTAAGGATCGAGTGCCGCGCAATTTCTAGAAATGGCTAACCCTGCAAGTTGATGGGGCACTGCACGGCGAAAGGTGTGGAAATCCATCAGTGCAGCTATAAGAAAGGCCGGCAGGTAATAACGTAGCGCCTCTGGGCGTAGCAAGTACAGGCCCCCAGCGTCATAGGCGGCGAGTACGTTCCACGGGAGCGCGAACGTACGATATCCAGCAAAATCTCGTTGAATTTCGGTAGCACCAACGTCATCCGCTATCGCCTCGTTTCCAGGGTAGGTCATGTCGGCAAACACTTCGAGAATGGTCAATTTGACCTGTGTCTCAAGGCATGACTCGTCGTGATCCAGCGGTGATGCAGGTTCAAGATGTGTCCAAAATCCAGCAAGGGCTGCCGAAGCTGTTTTGGATGTCCGCTCATTCGTCGCGTTGGCTTGCACATACTCGAGAAAAAGGCGAATGGCCTGCTGTTGTGCCGTCGAATAGTTGCCATACTCGTGCTTGAAAGACGTGATGTCCTCGGGCGGGTTGAGCATGTAGAGCACGAATGGTATACCTTCTTCGACTTGCAAATCATTGAGCACGCCGAAGAGGAATGCGGGAAGGTAATAGCGGCGTGCGGTTGGCGTGAGGAGGTGGAGACGGTATTGGTGTTTTCTGACCACTTCGGCAGTTAATTCGTGCACACCGACGCCGCGAAGGTCCGTCTCGATCCATTGCGTTCGCCAGTCTGCTGGAGGCGAGGATAAGTTACCATCCCGTGGGTATTCCGCATCAGCAAAGGTGTTAGTTATGGCTTGCTTTAGGTCTTGCATTGTGATCATGGTAGAAGCTGCCAACGTCACGGTCGCGTCAATTCGCTATTTTTCGCGGCAGCGGTCAATTTTACATCTCCCTTCAGCGGTCCGCTTTGTGACTAGCCGGTTGCATTCTTTAATGCCGTCCTCTTCACTCTGTAATGCGCGTTTATGTCCGCGGTTGCCTCCTCGGAAACACGTTGTATTAATAATCCTCCGTGCATTGCGGCATAATTCGAGTTTGGGGATATTTATCTGTAGCGTGAGACAACTGTCGGAGGCGTTGCAAGCCCTGGGAACGTTGCAGACGGTGTCCACGATGGCTTGTTTGAACTTGTGTTCTTCCACAGTGCAATCACCTGGAGCTTTGAGTTCTTCTTCTTGGGCTGGTGCATCGTGATGCGCGGGCATCGTCGAGCCTGCGTACGAAACGTCTGGACTGTATAGCGGTGCCACGACGAACAGCAGCGTCGTCGGCAGCAAGAAGAGTCCAACGGCCATGGCGCTCTGCATACGGCGTAGGAAGGGCGAAGGCGAATTTTTCATTGGACCAACGTATCAGGGCCGTCGTCTGGGCACAATAAACATGTTTGTTGACTCACCGCGCTCCGCGAAGTCACTTTCACGGTGATCTGCAAGCAATCGGTTTCTGATGGGAATCTCGCTCAGCAAAAAAATCGCCTTCTTTTTCATTGACACGCGAATTGCAACACAGGTAGTTTGCCCCGGTGCAAGACGACTCCAGTCCGTGGAAAGCAGGGCCGCTCTCGTGACGGTGCGTGTTTCTTGATGCGAGTAAATACCGATCATCATGCTTCTTGAACAAGCTTGCGAGTATTGGCCGTGCTACTGCACCATACCCACGCGTTGATCACACGGGCGTTCCTTTTCGTCTTGATGCAACCCTGCAATGCGCAACGGGCTCACATCTCGTAAGGCAATCGCACTCCGGACTTTCCCTAAAATGAGCGCATCCAAATTGCCGCTCGAATAATCCGTGTGCGTCCCTCCGCAACTCGATCGAGCGTCACCTCCGCCCACCGATTCCGGTCCGGCTCCCCCACGCAAGACGAACATATGCGTTCCGCCGGTGTATTGCGATAGTTGTCGAAAAACGACTTGGCCCAGGTCATCCATACCCGACGCGGCAATGCTAAAAATCTGAATGCCGGCGTGATTGGCTTCTTGCATTGCATTCACGTATCCCTCGTCGTTGGCATAATCGAGGTGCGGGGGAGCGTCGCCAATCAGAAACACGAGACGTGCGACGGATTCCGGTTTGAACTTTAAGGTACGTACAGCGACGCGTACGGCTTCATTGACGTGTTCGGGTGTGTCTCCTCCTCCATTGGCTTGGAGTGTGGCAATACGAGCTTGCAGGCCAGCGATGTCGGTCGTCATTTGATGCGTACGCGTCACGAAAGCATCGGTGCGATCTCGATATTCGACCAGGCCTACGCGGGGACGAATGCCGACGGTGCCGAGCGAACTGGCCACTTTTTCGAGGGTATCGCGCAAAGCGTTGATTTCTTCGGACATCGAACCGGTGGTATCCAGGATAAAAGCGACGTCGATCGTTTGCGCGTCGGGTAAAACTCGATTCGTGGGCAAGGACAAGTCGACGACGCCATCACCGGCGGCAGCGCGAAACGATTGCGCAATTTTGACGCCTTGGCAATTTGCCGTTGCGGTCAAGTCGTCGCCACGAAACCCTTCGGCACGCGGGAACAACAAAGCGCGCCCGGAACTCGTGGTCGTGAATGTTTTGGTTTTTCCAGACGCATCACGCACGTCGACAGAACAACTTGGTACGGGTTTTCCCGCGGCGTCGCGGACCACGACGAATCGCCGCACCGATACGTCGATGCTCGATGCTCCGCGGCTTTTTTCCGTCACGAGCCATCGGCCAAATTCGCGGAAATTGGCATTGTCGTCCCATTCCCCTGTGCGTACGCCCGACGGCGATTGCGATCCGCTGGTTCCGCCCATTCGAACGCCTTTGACGATACCGCCGTGCGATCCGCCGAGACGTCCGTGGCCGGAACCAAAACCTGTCCCCGTTCCTGCTCCATGGCCGACCGTTCCGACGCTGCCCAGACCAATTCCGTCGCCTCGACCGCCCCCGCCTTCGCCAATCCCGGACAAACCAAGCCCACCTTCGCCCCACATGGAACCGCTGGCGTCCACCGGTGCCGGAGCCCTTCCCCAACGCGTTTCCACCGGCGCCGTCAATGGTTCGTCAGGGCCCGCGGGCGGACGTGTGGCAACGACGGGTGCGTCCGTCGAATCGATTGGTGATTCGAGCGGCTCGTCCACGGGTTTGGTCGGCTTTTCCGCGACGAGTTGAAGTTTGTCGCGGGGAATTGCCGCGCGCGTGACGGGTTGGGACGTCGAGCACGACAGGAGTAACAATGACAAACCGCTCGTAGCGAACCAAAAGGAACGACGTTTCATGATGATTGGCCTTGTGAATGGAGAATTGCCGACGAATCGGGGCTTGCCGCGGGACGAATGCTCTGGGCAACGTCCACAGTCCCGATTCAGTGGCGCGATCCGAGCGTCCGAGGGGGGAGAAAGTTCCCGGAAAAAGAAAGTTCTTCCCAGGTTCAGAAATCCCGACCGTCAAGCAGACGAGCGTCGATCTCGCACATCGTCTTCGGCGTGTTTTGACGTTTCCGCCAAGACTTCGCGGAGCGTCCCGACGAGTTCCTCGTCCGTGGCGTCTTTGACGATGGTTCCGTCTGCACCAATGTGCCGACCAATTCGATCCAAAACGCCCTTTTCCATGTTGCTATACAGCAAAACGGGCAGGTGATGGTAGGTGTGCCGAATGACTCGAACGAGCGCTGGACCATCGAGGCCCGGCATATTGACATCGAGCAATACGAGGTCGCATTGCGTGTCGCGAATGGCGGCGAGCGTTCCGAAAGGTCCGTGATGAAACCGAGCAGTAAACCCCAACTTGGTTAGTCGATGAAAGGTGGAGACTCCGTCGGTGTCGTGGTCATCGATAAAAAGAATGATGGGTGAGGCCATGGTGCACTTCCTAGGATCAATTCGGGATCAAGCTATTTCATCAGGGTTCGTTTGCGCAGGATGTTTGGCATTCGATCGCGGTTTTGCTCGTCGCAACGGGAGCTATCGCGACGCGCGAATGGCGTCGTCGGTAATCGTTATCCCGCGGGATATGAGCACAAATCTCGGATCCAAACATGCGTCCCCCTAGCGACAGTGAACCATACAGTGAAAGGAAACTGACGGGCACTGTTTTTGTTCCTTCAACTGCGCTTTTTGTGGCGTTTATCCCTCACGGAAGGAAGCCCTCAGGAGGCTCGTTAGCGGGCATCAGGAACTTCCCTGGTAAAATCCGCTGGTAGCGTCGTGGACTTTCCGTAGCGTGATAATGTTTCGTAACGTTTGGTATGCCTAGAGCGCGCCTTGCAACATCAACTGGGTGAGGATGTAGTTCGTTACGAGGATCGAAACGCAGCTCTCAACAACGGCGTTCGTCGTTGCCAGGCCTACGCCACGCGCTCCGCCTGAAGCAAAGAATCCGTGCCTACAAGCGATTGCAGAAATGAGAAAACCAAAAACGGAACCTTTGATGATGCCCATGAAGAGATCCTTGGGCGCTGCCGTGTTGCGAATGCTGTTCAAAAAAATGCCGTAATCGCCGCCGAGCCAAACGATTGAAACGACGTACGCCCCAACCATCCCCACCGACATATAAAGAATGCACAAAAGCGGTCCCATCAACGTTCCAGCCAATAACCGCGGTGAAAGCAAGTATTGAACGGGACTCACGCCCATGGTCGTGATCGCGTCGATCTGTTCGGTGACGCGCATGTTGCCTAATTCCGCGGCCATTGCACTGCCAGCGCGTGCCGTGACCATGATCGCCGAAAATACCGGCGCCACTTCGCGCGCCAAACTCACAGCCACGATGCCGCCCACGCGACCTTCGGCGCTAAATGCTTTGAGTGCATACGTTGTCTGCAGGGCCAGAACCATGCCGCTGAACGTACCGGTCAAACCCACGATGAAGACCGACTGCACGCCGATGTAGTCCATCGCCGCGAGCATCTGGTTCACGCGAAATGGCGGTCGCAACAACCAAAGCACGGTTTGGATCGTCAAACCCACTGTCGTCCCGACGCTTTCAAAGACGGACAGGATCGGACCCAAGATCCTCTGCGCGACGCTTGCTTCGGGATCACTCACGAGCGCCCCTTCTATCATGCCTCGGAAGAAAGACCGATCCGTCGACGCAACGCCCCGTGAACCTCGTGGGATCGCTCGCCCGATGCTGCGACACGCGCCAACCGCGATCCATCAGGCTCGAGGTCGAACGTGATGTGTAAAGCGTCTCCACCAAGCACGGCCTCGAAGGGTTCGCCCCACTCGACAACGAGCACCGATCCTTCACCTCGACGGTCGCGAAGTCCGAGCTGCGCAAGTTCATCTTCGTCGGCCACACGGTACAAATCGGCATGCGTGATGGGCAGTCGCGCTTCGTATTCGTGCATCAACGTAAACGTGGGACTCGTGATGGGTTCGTTTTGTGAAACCCCAAGCGCTCGCGTCAACGCGCGCGTGAAGAACGTTTTGCCCGCGCCAAGGTCGCCCGAGAGAATCACCAAGTCGCCAGGCGCGAGCGTCATGGCTAGAGCGCGAGCGAGGCGAATCGTCGCGCGGCGTGTGGGAAGTGGAACGAGCGTCGTCACATCAGAACCGATGGGTTGAGCATGGATGTACCGCGATCGATGCAGGCACGCGAGAACGTTGCGGTCAACGCACCTGTCGCACACCGACTTGTCGAGGTAGCTGACGCTGACCGTTGAAACCGCGCGCTTCAGTCGTCCAGAGATCGGCTTGCGCGGCCGCCAGTGTATCGGCGGCTTTGCGATGCCGCGTTTTCACCTCTTGCGGATCCTTGGTTCCTTGCGCCGGTAAAACCTGCACGGCCGACCACGCAAGCACTGCGGCATCTCGTCCAAGACCCGCCCAGAAACTGGGTGGTTCCGCATGTTGGCGCATCCACGTCGCGAGCGTTGAATTCGTGATGGATCGCGGATCGATCGGGTAGCTCCCAGCCGTCGCCGCAAGCGTTCCTTTAGGCAACGAAACGCCTTCGATGTCGAGCCCCACAGCGGTTTGGATGGACGTACCCGACACCGAAAGCAACACGTCACTCACACACGAGCCATACACGACGACGCCTCCAACGCCGCGCCATGAAGGAGGCAGTCGTTGGCACTCAAACGATTCTTCGAGGCCCATGTCGACGGAGCGTTTGTCTCCGACCCACACAATTTGTCCGGGCTTGATTGGCGGTGCACCAGGGCGAGGTTTGCTGGCCGTTTGCATCTGTACCCCGAGCGCCGAGACAAGTGTTTTTCGTAGTTGTTCGGGGTCTGCGCCCATGATGAACACGAAGGGTGACGTGGGTGCGGAAGCTGCTGGCGGGTGTAGAAGGACGACGGGTACGGATTCACGCGCGGCGAAAGTTGCAGCGATTGTCGCTTCTTCGCGATCGATGCCAGCGATGATGATCGCCGCTCCATCCGACACGAGTCCTTCGAGCGCATCTTCGATGCCTTCGACGCGTCCGAGATCGTCACGACTGGCCAGACGTGCGTCCGAGCCCGGTAAACCAAGTCCAAACGCGATGCCTCGCGCCACATCCGCGCCTCGTTTTCTCGTCTCCGGACTGCGGACTGGAAGGACAAACCCAAGCGTCGGTGCTTCGACGCGAGCCTCACCTCCGCCACCTCGTGCAAGGGCAGCGATGGGCTCCGCGCGCGCTCCCAAGAGCGCACTCGTCTTGTCGAGCAACGTTGCGGCCAGTGGTTGATCCCGCGTCAATAAAGCCGATTCCGCGAGCCTTGTGACCAGCGTTGTTTGCACGGCGAGTTCTTCGTTGGCCGGGTCGGCGTTTTTTGCGCGACGTTTTTCGAGGATCGGGAGCAGCTCGTTCATGGGAATGCTCGCCACCACATCGGCAAGTTTTGCCCGCACTTCACTGCGGTTTTCGACGCCTGATTCGTGTAGCCACTCGAGCATCAAGTCGATGGCTTGCCCGTAACGTTTGGCACCAAGCGCGCTCGTCGACAGTTCTTCGTTGAGGAACATACGTGCGTGCGCATCGATGAGTTTTCCGCGCAAAGGGAGGAGTTTTTCAAGGGCAATTTCGGGTTTGCCCGAGCGTCGCAAGGCTGCGCCTTCGATCATTTTTGCGTGATCGGCTGTGGTACCTCGTCCGTGTGTGACGGTGTACGCGCGGGCGCAACGTTCGCGTGCGCGGGCGATATCCCCGCGATCCAGAGCGATCCAAGCGAGCATCACGTCGGCGACCGGAACGAGTGCATCGTTTTTGAAACGTCGCTCGAAGGCGAGGAGGCGTGGTTCCAGTTCGAGTCGTCCGGCGCGGTTTGCCTGGGCAAACGATGCGGAGATCGCTCGCAGTTCGACCTGTCCACGAACCGACGAAGACAGGGGTACGGTTGGAGCGCCATCGTGACGCGCAGGCCCGCAACCCGCGGCAAATGCAGCGCCTAGCGTGAGAAGCTGTACGACGGCGCTGACGCGACCGAGGCTTCTCGCTGCCCGTCGTCGGATGTCAAAAGATTGCGTCACCTTGACGTCTCCGCGAGAGTCCCATACATCGCCCACTGCCTGCAAGCTGACGAGGTCTCGTGTCCTCCACATCGAAAGATCAATCGCTCTTCGCCAAGAACCGTCGCGCCTTTCTGTTGCGCAAGCTGCACTCGCTGACTGGCCTCGTGCCTGTCGGCGGTTTCATGGTGTTTCACTTGTGGACGAACGCCAAGGCGCTCGGAGGACAAGAGCCGTTCGATGCAGCCGTTCGCGAGATCAACCACACCCCGTACTTGCCGATACTCGAATGGGGCATGATTCTCCTGCCGCTGCTGTTTCACGCCGTTTACGGGGTGGTTCTGGCATTCGAGGCGCGGCACAACGTCACGAAATACAATACATCGCGCAATTGGGCGTACACGTTGCAACGTGTGACGGGCATATTGGCGTTTCTTTTCATCGTGTATCATCTTTCTGGATTCTGGTGGCCGAAGCTCAGGGGAAACATGGCGCCCGAGCAGTTTTACCCGGAACTCTGCAAAGGCATGTCGTCTTCGTGGCATGGAATTCCCCTTGTGGCCTTGATTTACATTTTGGGGATTGCTGCGTGCACGTTCCACTTTGCCAATGGGCTTTGGGGATTCTGTTTCTCGTGGGGCATTACGATTTCCCGACGGTCGCAACAAATGGCAGCGTGGGTGTTCGGACTCCTTGGCGTCGCCGTGTTTTTCCTCGGCGCCAACACGACCATTTACTTCGCGACGGGTTCGAGCATTCAAGACATGCTTTTCGGACGTGACCAAGGACGTGGAGAAAGCACGGGCACGCGGTCGTGTCTCGATATTGCTGCAGAAGCGTCGAAACCTCAAATTACGCAATCGGCTGTAGTACCCTGAAGCGACCGGTGAACTGGCCTCGCGCCCACGGAGCATTCGATCGATATGGCTGGCAAAAGCACGAACCGGAGTGACGGAGGGAAAGTTCGACGGGTGATCGTCGTTGGTGGAGGTCTTGCGGGCCTCATGACGGTGATCAAACTTTGCGAAGCACGCGTCCCCGTCGACTTGATTTCGCTCGTTCCCGTCAAGCGTTCGCATTCGGCGTGTGCTCAAGGGGGCATCAATGCGTCGGTGAATACCAAAGGCGAAGGCGATAGCCCGCAAATTCACCTCGAGGAAACGGCGTACGGCGGCGATTTTCTCGCCAATCAGCCACCCGTCAAAGGAATGGCCGACGCGGCACCGGGCATCGTCTTCATGCTCGACCGTATGGGTGTGCCATTTAATCGCACGCCCGAGGGGCTTCTCGATTTTCGGCGTTTTGGGGGCACGCTGTTTCATCGGACGGCGTATGCGGGGGCGACGACGGGTCAACAACTTCTTTATGCGCTCGACGAACAAGTTCGACGTTATGAAATGCAAGACGTCACGGACGAGCATGGCCTGACGATTCCTGGCGAAAAGATGGTTCGGAAGTTCGAGTTTTGGGACTTCCTGCAAGCGATTCTCGATGACAGTGGTTCGTGTGTCGGTTGCGTGGCGCAAGACCTGAAGACGATGGAGATTCGCCATTTCCAGGGTGATGCGGTCGTCTTGGCGACGGGCGGTTTGGGTATTGTTTTTGGGCGCTCGACGATGAGCATCATTTGCACCGGTACGGCGGCAGCCAGTGTTTATCGGCAAGGTGCTGTGTTCGCGAATGGTGAATTCATTCAAGTGCACCCGACAGCGATTCCTGGCGCTGACAAACTCCGATTGATTTCCGAAAGTGCGCGTGGCGAAGGCGGGCGCGTGTGGGTGCCCAAGGATCCTTCGGACAAACGCGAACCTAAAGAAATTCCAGAAAAAGAACGCGACTTTTTCCTCGAGCGAATGTATCCAGGTTATGGCAACTTGGTACCTCGCGATATTGCGTCCCGCGCCATATTCAAAACGTGTTTTCACGAGAAACATGGCGTTTTTAATACAAAGACGGGGCGTAATGAAAACGAAGTTTACTTGGACCTCACCCACAAAGACGAAAAGTTTTTGCGGACGAGGCTCGGTGGCATTCTCGAGATTTACGAAAAATTCGCGGGCGTCGATCCTTACAAGAACCCGATGAAGGTTTTTCCCGCCGTACATTATTCCATGGGCGGCTTGTGGGTCGATTTCGAGCGCGACAGCCGTGGTGCCTTGCGTATCGGCTCGCCGCGGAATCATGCGACGAACATTCCCGGCCTTTATGCCGTGGGCGAAGTGGATTACCAGTACCACGGAGCCAATCGTTTGGGAGCCAATTCGCTGCTTTCGTGCATTTACGGCGGAATCGTCACGGGGCCGGCGGTAGCGAGTTACCAAAAGAGTTTGGCCAAGAGTGCATTCGATTTGCCCAAGTCGATTTTCGAGAAAGCCGAAAAGAAATGCCGCGAAGAGTACGAGCGAATTCTCGTACAGAATCGCGATGCGGCGGACGCTGAGAATCCGTACAAGCTTCATGAAGAGCTTGCAGAGATCATGTTGCGCGATTGTACAATCGAACGCGACAATGCGACGTTGGATACGGTGCTCGACAAGATCTCCGAATTTGACGAGCGGGTCAAAAAGGTATCGTGCGCCGACAGGTCGCAACGGGTCAATCAAAACGCGCAATTCATTCGACACTTGGAAAACATGGTGGCGCTTTCGCGCGTGATTGCCGCAGGAGCGAAACGTCGCGACGAGTCGCGCGGCGCGCATTACAAGCCCGCGTTTCCGCGACGAAACGATGCCGAGTGGCTCCATACGACGCTCGCGAAATACGAAGGCGTCGGCGAAGTAAAGTTCATTCGCGAATTCGACTATTCTTGTGCAGGGCAACCAGTTCACGTGACCGATGCAGTGGATACGACGCTGGTGACACCTCGCGAGCGTAAATATGAGCAAGCGGGTGCGGCAAGTGCGGCTGCGTCGGGGAAGAAGTAACCATGGCCAAAGAAACGACTGTCGAGCACACGGGCACGGGGTTTGGGGCGAAGGGCGCTGCAAGCGACCCGAAGCCACAAATGTCAAACCCGGGCCGTCGCGTACATCTTCGCATCAAAAGGCAGGATGCTCCGGAATTGCCCGAGACCAAGCGGTGGGAGGAATTCAAGGTTCCATACCTGCCGCAGATGAACGTCATCAGCGCATTACAACAAATTCAAAAAGAACCGCAAACGGCCGATGGCAAAGCCGTCGCGCCTGTCGTGTGGGAATCGGCGTGTCTCGAAGAAGTTTGTGGCGCTTGCACGATGGTCATCAATGGCCGAGTTCGTCAGGCTTGTTCGGCGCTCGTGGACAAACTCTCCCCGAATGGCGAACCCATTGTTATCGAACCCATGACGAAATTCCCGCTCGTTCGCGATCTCATCGTGGATCGTGGTCGTATGTTCGAGGACATGAAGCGAGTGCATGCGTGGGTCGATATTGACGGCACGCACGACCTTGGCCCGGGACCACGCGAATCGGCCGAGCAGCAAGAGGAACGATATCCGCTTTCGCGTTGCATGACGTGCGGGTGTTGTGTCGAAGCCTGTCCGCAATATGGTCCGGGGTCCAAGTTCGTGGGCGCGTTTGCGGTGAATTTGGTACGCCTTTACAACATGCATGCATCGGGGGCCTTGCACAAGAATGAACGGCTCGAGACGGTGATGGGTGAAGGCGGGGTGCAAGATTGCGGAAAATCGCAGAATTGCATCGAAGTTTGTCCGAAAGATATTCCGCTCGTCGAAAGCATTGCAGCTGTGTCGCGAGATGCCACGAAACGGCTCTTGTTCGGGTGGTTGTTGAAGTAGGCGCCGAAAACCCTACTTCGAGCAAACCGAATCGGCGCACGGTTTGTGGCAACTTGCGCAATAGCCGACTTTGCCCACTTCCACAACTTCCCCGTTGTTGTCGACGTTTTGCCATTCCCAGTCGAAATTGGCAGCATCGTACCCAACTTCGCGTTTTTTCATTGCGGTCCACCGATTTAGATCCGTGCACTCGCCGTCGTCGTATTGAGCCTTGAGTATCACCGTGCCTTCGGGAACTGGCATCCCCGCATTAAACGCGTCTTTGCTCGCTGTCGTAATGTACAACAGAAAAAACGGATTGCTATGCGCGGCACTCTCACGGCATGCCCCCAATTGAGCTAAACTTGTTTTGTAGTCTTGTGGGAAAAACGCCTTGGGATCGATTTCGACGTCGCACCCAGCGATGCCAAAAAGCAAGATGGACAAGAAGGGCAGGGCTTTTTTCATGGTTGTCTCCAAGGTTGTTCGAGTGTTGAGGTTATGAAGGTCGCGCGGTATGCGCGTGTTCCAACTGCAAACTTGTGAATGGTACAGCCGGAGTCTGCACGTGTTCTCGCGGCCAATACCGTATTTCGGTCGTTCGTTTTGTTAAATCCGTTTCCGCCTGCGTGATGCTTCGCGTAGCTGAATATTCGCGGTCCATGAGCGGTGCCCATTCTGCACGGCCTTTCGGTTGCCACAAATGGAAAGAAGGAATCAACCCATCACGAGGTGCGCCTTGCTGCACCCATGCATTAAATGCGTGTTTTCTGTATTCGATAACTTCGTCCGTATTCCATGCCGACGAGCTAAACAAGAGCCACGGATCGACGTGCGTTTGGCGTTCGAGCACATGACCGTCCCACGCGAACGAAAACGTCTTGTCGGGACCGGCCAGAATCAACCAAAACGATGGATAAGGTTTCGGATCAAATGTCCCGTTTATCCAAGCCAGCGCGTCACCTTCGACACCTCGTTCGAGCAATTCGACGATGATTTGGCCACGACTTGGGCGTTCGCCCGATAAATCATACGTAAGCGTGTCTTGCGGTAAATATCGGTTGAGTAAACATGCATGTACAGCGTATTCATTCACGCCAAACCAGGTTCCGCCAGCTTGACTGTCGATTGGAGCCACCCATAAAACGGGCTGACCGCGTCCAGTCTGTTCTCGAGGGGGTATTTCCGGCGCGCGAAATCGAGCTTCGTCGCGGTTCATCGTCACGAGCAGCGATGTATCGGTGCGGTGAATCGTCATGCTGCACATGGTCACGCCCTTGAATGAATGCCCGCAATCGCCGCTCGATGCAACATCGTGGCAGGTCCTATGCCATATTCCTCAGGCAAAGAAGCTCCCAGGGACAACGCAAGCATTTTTACGATCGCAATGTGGTGAATCGCGTGACTCGACACAAAACCCAATTCTCGGCCCAACGTGGAAGCGACATCGACCGGTTCTGTATGGGGAGCAAATAACATACGAACATTGAGCGGCCTCGCCATTGGTAATTCATCGATGTTTTTTAGTTGTATCGCGATGTTGCGAATGGTGGCCACGAACAATGTCGTACACCTCTCGAGCTCGACGTTGCGTCTTCGAGCATCATAATCGATGTTTCCTCGATCCAAACCTTCGAGCAACAAAGAGAAGTGCTCAACACAATGTCGCAAATGTTCGCCAATGGACGCCTTCCCAGCCAATCGTGCCGCGTATTGTTCGTCCGTCAGCGAAAGCGCGATGACCTCGCACTGGCTGCAAATGAGAAGACAACCCGCAACCGGCATGCAGACAGGTAACGCTTCCTCGAGGACACTCGCTGATTCAGTGGTCGGCGTATTCACGTCGCCCCTACGGATGGCGTAGGTGATGGTTTCGAAGTTTTTTCAAAACAGTTTGTTTGCATCGAGCAGTTGTTCCGAGCGAATGACCTGAACAATCAAAACGTCATTGGCTTCTGGTCGATAGATGATTCTGCATGGCGGCACGATGACTTCGCGATAAAGTTTTTGACGAATTTCCGGCACCCAACGCCCGGACGAAGGGTGTTCTCGCAATCGGTCGAGCGTATCCAGAACTCGACGCACGAGGGCCGCTGCGGCCTTCTCGTTTTCACGAGCAATCCAACTCGCGATTTCATCAAGGTCGTCGAGCGCGGGAGCGGCCCAAATCAGCGCGACTCGCTCAGCCATTTTCCGAGTCGTTTCGTTGCTTCCTCGTGCGAGACGACTCGGCCTTCCACGAAAGCGCGCTCTCCGCG
>JANORL010001033.1:0-6382 GCA_031415295.1 Polyangiaceae bacterium
CCATTGACATGCTCGGGTCAGCGGGTAGCATGCTGCAAAATTCGCTTGGAGAAACCCCTCACGCGTCACGCCCTCCACTATGTCTGAACCACTGATCCCCTATCTCCCAATACTCGAAATCCCTTTCTCGCTCGATTTGCCTAACGTTGGCCACATCGAGCCATCGATCAGCTCCTTCGGAGCACTGACTATGCTGGGCGTGTACCTCCATTTCATTTTGGCGGGAAAATTTGCAGCCGATCGTGGTCTCAATGCGAAAAAGATGGAGGATTTCTTCATCTGGATCCTGGTCTTTGCGTTTGTCGGCGCACATGTCTTTGATGTGCTTTTCTATTACCCGCAAATCGTCCTCAAAAATCCCCTCTACCTCTTGTTGATTTGGAAGGGTCTATCGAGTTATGGCGGGTTTGTTGGGGCGATCATCGGCGGTTTCGCGTTCAAATACGCCAAAGGCGAAAACATCCTACCGTATGCGGATGCTGTCGGTGCAGCGTTCCCGTGGGGGTGGATGTTTGGCCGAGCAGGATGCGCGGTCGTGCACGATCACCCCGGCCGAGTGTCCGATGCCTGGTATGCCGTGCGTTACCCTTCTCCTGATGGAGTGATCGGCAGGTACGACCTCGGTCTCTACGAATTTCTTCTGACCATACCCCTCGCGATTGTCGTGACCATTTTATGGCATCGAGGGCCTCGGCCATCGGGGTTTTTCGTCGGGCTCATCTGCACAGCGTACGCGCCTGTGAGGTTCTTCCTCGATTTCTTACGTGAGGACGACGCTGGCACCGTGCCGGGCGATCCGCGTTATGGAGGCCTGACGCCTGCGCAGTGGCAATCGTTTGGGCTCCTCGCGCTGGGCATCTACTTCCTGTTTTTCGTAGCTCGACAAAACAAGTCTTTGCCGCCGAACGAAACCGCGCAGGTTGTTCAACGAGCAGTTTGACACCAGCCACCTTCACCCTTCGCCGGGCGGAGACTCGCACCCGCTGGACGATAAACCGAAATTCATGCGTTCATCGTATGACTCATTCCTTTCGGACCAACCTTGCCTGGTCGCACTGTCGGCTGTCAAAAAAAACGTTTCGCCCTTCAAAGAAAATTGGGAATTTTCCCCCACTTCCTATATGGGTAGCTTTCACCACACAGGTGACGGAGATCCAGGATGAAAACTATCAAGATTGCGTTCGCTTTGTGCTTCGGCTCCATGATGCTTTTCGCCGCGACGGGTTGCGGCAAGAGCAAGGCTCTGCTCGCTGTGGAGGAGTACGAGAAGGCCGCCTGCGCTTGCAAAGATGCGACGTGCGCGACGACTGCCGCCAAGGCGTTTGCGGACAAGAGCGCGGACATGGCGACGGCGAGCAGCGGTGACGCCGAGGCGATTACCAAGGCCAGCACTGCCGCTGCGGCGTGTGTGACCAAAGCTGCCATGGCGGGGATGCCAGCGATGCCCGCAATGCCCGCAGCTCCGAAGTAGGCACAGCGCGCACACTGGGACCGCGGAGGATTTTGTTATTTTTCCTCCGTGGTCCTCGTATTTCCGGGGAAAAGACATCGCGCCACGCTGGAACGTCTACTTTCCCCGCCGACCGCGCTCCGCCGCGATACTTCGAAGAAACGTTTTTCGTCGTTTTCGTCGAGTTGCCAAGTTTCGCTCGACCCCTGCCGCAAGCAATTCATCACCCATGTGCATCATGATGCGATAGTGAGCGGTGCTTTTGCGCGCTTCGACCACGACCATTTTTTCGTTTCGCTCGGCGAATACACAGAAATGCGTGATGTCTTCGATTTTACGTCGCCGCTCGGTCCGCTGGGTCGAATCGCCGACGTTCTGGTGACATGGTCCGGATGAAACGCACTCACCACCGCGCCAAGCTCTTCATCGCGCACGAAGTCAATCAGTGTTCCATCGCGATCCAGAATGATTCCAGCTCGTCCCGTCATGACGCCTCGATGACCAATCAAGCCCCTATGCCACGCCAATGTTCACAACGCGTCCGTCGAGCAGATCGGCATAACGGGCAGCCGCGCGCACAGGATTCTTCACTCGGAATGCGAGGTGGAGCAAGGTTGCCATGTGATTCCTCTCCGGTTTTCATGTAGCCAACGTGTAACTACCTGGCAAATTTTGCCTTCGATTGGATACTCCTTCAAATTGGGCTTGCTGTGGCATCACTTTGAATGAGTCTCGCGCAGCGCGTCGTGGCGGGTGGTCGCGGCGTATTCATAACAATGCCGCAAATGAGGGTTGTTTTACCCGCCAACCTTCCGGCCCCTGTCTTGCAAGCACGAAGCCACATGAGTCAAGACACCCAAGAACAGTCCATCGTCGCGATCTACGAAACCCACGCCAACGCTGAAGCCGCCGTCAAAACGCTTCAGCAAGCAGGGATCGACATGAAACGATTGTCGATCGTCGGTAAAGACTTTCATACCGAGGAGCACGCCCTTGGATTCTATACCTCCGGTGACCGGATGAAATTCTGGGGAGCACGCGGAGCGTTTTGGGGAAGCCTCTGGGGAATGCTTTTTGGTAGCGCGCTTTTTTTCATTCCAGCCATTGGGCCGATCGTCGCCATGGGGCCTGTCGTCGGTTGGATCATCGGAGCACTCGAAGGTGCGGCCGTGGGTGGCGTCGCCGGTGTCCTTGTTGCCGCATTGACGAGTATCGGAATCCCGGAAGATAGCGTCGTGAAGTACGAGCTCGAAGTGAAAGCCGGAAAGTTCCTCGTCCTTGCACACGGAACGGCCGCCATGGTCGAGCAAGCACGTACACTTCTCGGAACGACCGGGGCATCGCAATTGCAGATACACGCCGCTTGATTCGTGAAAGCGGAATATGCGACCCACTTCGGCCCATGGAGAACGACACCGTAGCGGACGGGCAGCGTGGTTGCGAGCCGCGGTGCTCGGCGCGGACGATGCGATCGTTTCGACCGCCAGCCTCATGATTGGTGTTGCGGCCTCGAATGCCTCGAAAAACACCATCTTGGTTGCGGGCGTCGCGGGACTCGTCGCTGGCGCCATGTCGATGGCCGTCGGCGAGTTTGTCTCGGTCAGCGCGCAGCGGGACGCCGAGCGGGCAGACATCGCGCGCGAAAAGCTCGAGCTGGTCAGGCAGCCGGATGCCGAATTGAACGAGCTGGCGAGGATCTACGTGAAACGAGGTCTCGACAAGGACCTCGCGATAAGAGTCGCCGAGCAGCTCAGCGCGAGTGATCGACTTGGCGCCCATTTGCGTGACGAACTGGGCATCGACCAGGCTTCACTCGCTCGACCGATGCAAGCCGCGTGGATATCGGCCGCGAGTTTTGGTTCGTTCGCGGTGGTGCCTATCGCCGCATTACTCGTCGCCCCCGTAACGTTGCGTATTCCAATGATCGCCGCGTTGTCGCTCGTGAGTCTCGCGGCGCTTGGTGCGTTTGGCGGTTACCTCGGCGGCGCAGCGCGTGGCCCTGCGGCGTTGCGAGTCACCATCGGCGGAGCCATCGCAATGGCCGTGACCGCGGCTATCGGACGAATCCTCGGTGTATCAATTGGATAGGAATCATTCCACAGTGCCCAATGAAGCCAGTCCCGCGGTTCCGTTTCTGGCGCTATCCGCCGAGGATACGGCGGAAAAACTACAAACTGACGTAAAGCTCGGGCTTGGCGCCGCAGACGCGGCAGCTCGGCTCACACGCGACGGCCCAAATTCGCTCACCGAAGCGAAGCAGCGCTCGGCATTCACAATCATCGTTCATCAGTTCCGCAGTTTCATTGTGCTGCTGTTGGTCGCCGTCGCGGGTATCGCCCTCGTACTCGGCGAACGTATCGAGGCCGTTGCCATCCTGATCGTGGTCGTGCTGAACGCCGTCATCGGGTTCGTGACAGAATGGACGGCTGCGAAAGCACTGGCTGGATTGCGAAAGCAGGCCGTCACGATCGCTCGCGTAGTGCGTGATGGGGCGGAACGTCAAATCTCGGCGGACGAACTGGTGCAAGGCGACGTTGTCCTTTTGGCCGCGGGCGACCGTGTTCCAGCGGATGGTCGCGTGTTTGAAGACGCCGAGCTCCAAGTCGACGAAGCAACGCTCACCGGCGAATCGTTGCCCGTGACGAAGACGGCTGCACCGGTTGCCGATCGCGAGGCTGCCCTCGCAGACCGCACCAACATGGTGCACACGGGCACCGCGGTGACTGCGGGTCGAGGCACGTTTCTCGTCACGTCTACCGGCAAACGAACCGAGATGGGCCGGATCGGGACGCTGCTCAACGAAGTAAGCGACCGAGGCACGCCGCTAGAGGCGAAACTGGCGCAGCTCAGCCGTGCCTTGCTGATCATCGTGCTCGTGCTTTGCGTCGTGATTGTCGGGGTCGGCTTGTTGCGCGGCATCGAGCTGCTCGTCATAGTCGAGGTCGGTGTTTCGCTGGCCATTGCCGCGGTTCCCGAAGGTTTGTTGGCCGTTACCACCATGACGCTTGCCGTGGGGATGCAGCGAATGGCGGGCATGAACGCCCTCGTTCGACAACTTCCTGCCGTCGAGGCGCTGGGCTCGGCCACCGTGATTTGTACGGACAAAACGGGCACATTGACGCGGAACGAAATGACGGTGCGTGCGTTCGATGTCGCTGCACGGCGTATCGACGTTACCGGAACGGGTTACGCGTCGGAAGGCGAGTTTAGTGTCGCAGGCGCCAAGGTTGACCTGTCGACTGATGCAAGCACCGAAGGACCGCTTCGCCTCGCGCTGCGTATCGGTGCGCTTTGCAACGATGCAAAACTCGATCGCTCGGGGGGCGGCGCCGTTGTGCTCGGCGATCCCACCGAAGCTGCGCTGATCGTCGCCGCTGAGAAAGCCGGGCTCAAGCAAGCTGAGCTTGCCCGCGATTATCCGCGCACGAAGGAGCTGCCCTTCAGCAGTGAGACCAAGCGGATGGTCACCGTACACACGACGCCGGAAGGAAAAACCTTGGCGTACGTGAAGGGTTCGCCCGCGTCGGTGCTGGAAGCGAGCGAATCCATGCTTGGCGCTGATGGAGGCGTCAGCGCGATGTCTGCGGAGGCAAAGGAGGGCGCACGCGTTAAGAACGCCGAGCTCGCCGCTGCTGCGTTGCGTGTCCTGGGCCTAGGCTATCGCGAGTTACCTGACGGATGGAGCGATGAGGACCTCACGCGCGGACTGACGTTCGTCGGGCTGGTCGGCATGATCGATCCATTACGCGACGAAGCGCGAGCGACCATTACGACGTGTCGTGAAGCGGGCATTCGCACGGTCATGATCACGGGCGATCAACAAGCAACTGCGACAGAGATTGCGCGTCAATTGGGACTCGACGTGGACGCGAAGGGCAAACCATTACGCAGCGTGCATGGTCGTGAGCTGATCGACCTCGATGCGGACGCTTGGCAAAAAATTGTCGCAGACGCATCGGTCTTTTCCCGCGTGTCGCCCGAACACAAGCTACAGATCGTCGACGCATTGCAACGGCAGGGTCACGTGGTGGCCATGACCGGTGATGGCGTGAACGACGCGCCAGCGCTTCGAAAAGCGGACATTGGCATTGCGATGGGCATTCGGGGGACCGAGGTTGCCAAGGACGCATCGGACATGATCATCACGGATGACAACTTCTCGACAATCGTTCGCGCGGTCGAGCAGGGTCGAATCATCGTCCACAACATTTTGCGTTTTATTCATTATCTCTTTTCGAGTAACCTTGCAGAGATCGCGACTGTTTTCGGTGCGATCATGATCGGCTGGCCATTACCGCTCGGGGTGTTGCAGATCCTCTGGCTCAACCTGGTCACGGACATCTTTCCGGCGATGGCACTTGCGCTCGAGCCATCCGCACCGGACGTGATGAAGCGCCCGCCGCGTGATCCCAAAGAATCGCTGATGACGGCGCGTTTCGGCTTGCTCATTGTTTGGCAAGGACTGTTGCTTGGTGGTTGCGCGCTCGTCGCATTCGCGGTCGGAATGCGTTGGTACGGAGTGGAAGGTATTGGGCTCCAGCACGCCGAGACCATTGCATTCATGACGTTGGCGCTTGCGCAGGTCTTTCACGCTTTTAATGCACGTTCACGGACGCGTTCCGCATTCTCGTCTGGGCTGTTCGCGAATCGATGGCTCTGGGGCGCGACGTTCATTTGCGTGTTGTTACAGGTCGCCGCCGTTTATCTACCGCCGCTCCAAGTTGTCTTGAAAACTGTGCCGTTGACGGCAGCGGACTGGGGTTTGATTGTGCTGGGCGCGCTGGCTCCGGTCGCTGTGGTGGAGGTCGTTAAGCTGGTGCAGCGGTTACGTGGACACGTGAAGTGACGTTGCTTGGATTTGCGCCACACCCCCCCGCCCCCCAAGCCAAAAAAGCGGGGTTGCACGCGCGGGGATAGGGGGGGGCGTGAAAA
>JANORL010001034.1:0-10751 GCA_031415295.1 Polyangiaceae bacterium
GCACTCCGGCAAGAATGATGGCTCCCGCTCCGATATCGCAACCAGTTTCAATGACGACCGGTGCCATTTCGATCGCACTCCATAGAATGGGCACATCACGCCCTTCTTCGGCGTGAGACGACGTCATGATCTTTACGCCTGGCCCGATGCCCACGTGCGCGTCAATGCGTATCCCTCCAGCGCCGTGAAGGAAACATTGAGGCCCGATGAAGCTATGATCCCCAATTGTGAGTGTCCCCCGGTGATAACCATTGAGAATCGCTTGGTGTCCGATATACACTCCTTCGCCAAGGCGGATGTTCTCCGGGTGGAAAACCAGCGCGCTCGGCTCGATCACGACGCCTTCGCCAAAGGCAGCAAAGTCCTCTGGGCGGGCCTGTCCTGAACCATGGCTCTGAAAGGCGCGAACGGGGCGAGGCATAACCGCTTAGCTCCCGCCACGTTCGGCCGTGCTCAGGACCGTGAGGAACGCCGAAGCGACGGTTTCCACGTCGGCTTCCGAAAGGCCTGGATGAATGGGCAAACTGATAACGCGTGTGAAGGCGTCGAGCGCTCGAGGACAAAGAGCACCACGGCCCGCATAATGCGGTTCGGCGCTCAAGGCGTACGTGCCAATCGTCGCCTCGACTTCGCGCGTGCGAAGTCCATGGATTACGCCATCACGATCGATTCCCTTGGCCAATCGAATGGGATACGACTGAAACACGTGCCCCTCGCCTGTCGGTAGAACGAAATGGGGGCGACCGTCCAGAAGGCGTTGGTACTGCTCTGCGATAGTCCGCCTGCGCGCGAGAAAACCTGGAAGTCGTTCCATTTGGGCTACGCCAATGGCCCCTTGGAAGTCCGTCATTCGGTAATTGAGCCCCGCCGTGACGATGCGACCTTTGCCCGCGATTCGCTCGAGACCGTGATCGCGGAGCAAGCGCAAGCGCATTGCGAGTGCGGAATCGGATGTCGTGAGCATGCCGCCTTCGCCGGTGGTAATGACTTTTCGCGGGTGAAAACTGAAGCAGCCCATCTTCCCCAACGTACCGCAAGCTCTACCGCGGAGTGACGCGCCCAAGGCGCACGCGGCGTCCTCGATGATGTGGAGACCGTGTTTGTCCGCGATGGCGCGCACTTCTTCCATCGGGGCAGGCAGACCGAAGAGATGCACCGGAATCACGGCCCGCGTTCGTGGCGAAAGGGCGGCTTCGAACGCTGCTGGGTCGATGTTGTAGGTATCAAGGTCGATGTCTACGAGCACGGGCACAGCCCCGGCACGTTCGACGACATTGGCCGTCGCCGCAAAAGTGTAATCGGGGACGATTACTTCGTCGCCTGGAGCGAGGTCAAGCGCGAGCAGCGCGATGTGCAAAGCGGCGGTGCCGGAACTCACGGCGACGGCGTGCGGAACTCCCACAGACTCAGCCACCAATGTCTCGAAGCGCGCGACCCAAGGTCCTTGAACGAGTTGCCCCGAGTTCATCACTTCGCAAGCGAGTCGCTGCTCTTCAGCACCCAACACGGGAGACGCCATGCGGATCATCGAGGGCTCGGCGAAAGTTCTGAACTCGATGTCGATTGCGTGTTTAGCACGTGCTCGCGATAGTGGGCGGCTGTGCGGCGAATGCCTTCCTCGAGGCTAATGCGGGCATCGAAGCCGAGAAGCTCTCGCGCCTTGGTCACCTGAGGCACGCGCAAATCAATGTCCGCGTGGTTCGATGGGATATGGACGATGGGCGAGGTCGAGCCGAGCACCCGTACAACGGTGCAGGCGAGGTCGTAGATTGTGCAGACCGCGTGCTGGTTTCCCAGGTTGAACGATTGTCCAATCGCGCGCTCGTCGACCATCGCGCGCAGCATGCAATCAATGGCATCGTCAATGTAGCACCAGGCGCGGATTTGCGTTCCATCTCCGTGGATTTCGATGGTTTGTCCGAGTAGCGCGCGGCAAACGAAGGCCCGCAACGCGCCTTCACCAACTTGCCCCGGACCGTAGACGTTGAACGGGCGGAGGACCGTGACGGGCAGCTTTCGCTCCTTGGCGTAGGCAATCGCGAAGTGTTCGGCGCAGAGCTTGCCGGCTGCATAGGTCCAGCGCTCTTCGCCGACGCTGCCGATCACCGCGTCGTCCGTTTCGCTGGAACGGAAAGCATGACGGCCAAAAATTTCACTTGTGGAAAAACAGATGACCCGGGAACACGTGGACAAGCCGGATGCTGCTTCCAGCACGTTGGCCGTACCGATGGTGTTCACCCGCAACGTACGGATCGGGCTGCGGCGCACGGTGTCGATCCCTGTGACGCCGGCGCAGTGAACGATGTAGTCCGCGCCGACCATGGAGCGGCTCAGGTGTTCTTCGTCGAGAACATCACCCTCGATGCGCCGAAGGTTGGAGTGGGACGCGTAGGGTCGGCCTTTGAGCGAGTCGCGGGACAAGTTGTCGTACGTCACGACCTGGTTGTGCTCGACGAGGGCACCGACGAGGGTTGCGCCGATGAAACCTGCACCTCCCGTAATGAAAATGGTTTTTCCTTCGATTGGCTGCGGCATCGGTCTCCCTTTGGATGCGCCATGATGCGCGTGTCTCCATGCATTTGCAACCCGGTTTTTTCCACGGCTGCAACATTGGATCTCTTTCGATCGAAATGAATTTGCTTTCGTCGCGGCGATTTGCAAACGACCGGGCGTCGTCAATTCTACTTCGCGAATCCGATCCAATCCTCCATAGTGGTGGACATCCACATGAGACCGAATCCCAGAGAAGGTGGCGTAGCGGACGCGCCTCGGCCCACCCGTGACGTTCCGTTGCTCGACCTTCGCGCGCAGCACCGCGCCATCCAGGCCGAGTTGCGCGACGCCATTGATCGGGTCGTCGATGCGCAGGCGTTCATTCTTGGCGAGGAAGTGCGCGTGATCGAACAAGCGATCGCTGCCCGCATTGGCGCCCAGCATGCCGTCGGTGTCGCATCGGGCAGTGATGCGCTTCTGCTTGCGCTCATGGCAGCCGATGTGCGTCCACGCGACGAGGTGCTGACGACGCCGTTCACTTTTTTTGCGACAGCGGGCGCAGCGGCGCGAATCGGCGCGCGCATCGTTTTCGTGGACATCGACCCACACACGTTCAACATCGACGAACACGCAGCCGTGGCGGCCATTGGGCCAGCTACCCGAGCGGTGATTGCGGTGCATCTGTTCGGCCGCTGTGCCCGGATGGAACCCATCATGACCGCTGCGGCAGCGCACGGAACCTGCGTGATCGAAGACGCGGCGCAGGCCATCGACGCTCGCCGAGGTGCTGTTTCGGCTGGCAACATCGGCGACTTTGGCTGTCTATCCTTTTTTCCAAGCAAAAATTTGGGTGCCTTTGGCGACGGCGGAATGGTTCTCGCCCGCGATTCGGCAAAGGCCGAACGTATTCGACGGCTTCGCACCCACGGCGGCGAAAAAATGTACCGACACGACGAAGTGGGAATGAACAGTCGCCTCGATGCACTTCAGGCCGCCGTACTTCGCGCCAAACTCCCGTACCTCGATGCCTGGACAAACGCTCGGCGGCAGCACGCCGAACGTTATCGCAAACTCTTCGCCGAACTCGTGCCTGCCGAGGCGGTGCAGGTTCCAGCGGACGACCCGGAAGGTCGACACGTTTACAACCAGTTCACCCTGCGTTGTCAGCGGCGGGATGATTTGCGTGCGTTTCTGACGGCAGCCGGTATCGGTTCGGCCATGTATTACCCCGTACCTCTTCATTTGCAGCCATGCTTCGCGGATCTCGGGTATCGTGAAGGCTCCTTGCCCGAATCCGAGCGCGCGGCACGCGAGGTCCTCTCGATCCCCATTTCGCCCACGTTGACCTTGGACCAGCAAACATATGTGGTCGAACGAATCGCCACTTTCTATCGGCAATGAGAGAATACCGCGAGCGTTTTGCAACCTTATCGATCATGACCCCTTCAGGTGAAACAGCGTGAACGAGACAAACAGCTACGTGCATCCAACCGCGGTGATCGATGAGCCTCGGCAACTCGGTGCGGGGACGAAAATTTGGCATTTTTGTCACGTGTCCGGAGGCGCCCGTATCGGCGAGGGCTGCGTGCTCGGGCAGAATGTTTATGTCGCCGCGGACGTGACGTTGGGGAACAACGTGCGGGTTCAGAACAACGTGAGCATTTACGACGGCGTCACCCTTGAAGACGACGTGTTCTGCGGGCCATCGATGGTCTTCACGAACGTCACCAATCCTCGCGCTCACATTTCGCGCAAACACGAATATCGACGAACCTTGGTGCAACGTGGAGCCACAATTGGAGCCAATGCGACGATCGTTTGCGGACACTCGATTGGGCGCTTCGCTTTTATTGGAGCGGGTGCAGTCGTGACGCACGACGTGCCAGCGTTTGCATTGGTTTTGGGTGTGCCTGCGCGAATCGCGGGCTGGGTTTGCGTTTGCGGCGAGCGGCTACCCTTCGACACCGTGCCTCTGGGCGAAGCATCGTGCGTCGCCTGCGAAGCCATGTACGTTGCAATGCCTGCGGGCGGCATTGAACCGAGGTTGCCATGAACGCGGACGCACGACTCTCGCTTGCCGTGCTTGGCGCGGGTTATTGGGGTCGAAACCTGGTTCGGGCCTTTGCTTCGATGCCTCGGGTCGACCTTCGCCGCGTGGCCGACCCGTCGCCCGAAGCCTGCGCCAGAGCGCGCAACATCGCGCCGCAGGCCATTGTCACTGAAAACCACGATATCGTGTTTTCTGACCCATCGATCGATGCGGTGGCAATTGCTGCACCTGCCTCTATGCATGCCGCGCTCACGATCGCAGCACTTGCCGCTGGCAAACATGTCTTCGTCGAAAAACCGCTTTGCCTTTCGCTGAATGAATGCATTGCCATAAGAAATGCCGCCAGTACGGCGGGGCGGGTGGTCATGGTCGGGCACTTGCTCCGTTACCATTCTGCGGTGGAGAAGCTTCAAGCGCTGGTCGACGCGGGTGAACTCGGAACCCTCCGGTACATGTATTCGACGCGCGTGAACCTTGGAATCGTTCGCAAGGCCGAGAGTGCGTGGTGGAGCCTTGCGCCTCATGACATTTCCATTCTCCTCGCCCTCGTCGGTTGCGAACCCATTCGCGTTACGGCGCATGGCGCGCGCTACTTGAGTGCCGATGTCGAGGATGTGGTTTTCGCGCAGCTCGACTTTCCCGGCGGCGTAATGGCAGCGATTCACGTATCGTGGCTCGACCCGCACAAGCGACGTGAATTGACGGTGGTGGGTGATCGCAAGATGGCAACGTTTGACGACGTCGAGCCGTCCGAGAAGATCCGCATCTATGACAAGGGGGCCGAGTACCGCGCCGAGTACCGGAGCTTTGCGGAAATGGTTGCGCTTCGGCAGGGGGACGTGGTCATTCCTCAACTCGACGCGACAGAGCCGCTTTATGCAGAGCTTTCCCATTTCGTGGAATGCATTCTGCAGGGAAAAACGCCGCGCACCGGGATCGAGGAGGGAATTCGCGTTGTGCGCGTTCTCGACGCTGGACAGCGCTCGCTCGCGGCTGCGGGGGCATCCACCTTGTTGGAGAAGGACGACGGGACAAACGGCGCGTGAGATGCACTTTGCGCACGCCACGCGGCTCGAAGTTCAACGCCGTCGACAAACCGAAGGGACAACCCCTCCGTCCGCTCGACGTTCGGAGGCGTCGTTCGTTACGCTGTCAATCCACCGCATAAGGCGAGCGAATCAAGGTGCGCGTCCTTCAATATAAGATCAGGGAGTTCGTGCGGGTGCCGCTCGATTTCGCCGAAGAACTCCTGCCCGCTGCCGCCGAAGCGCGGGAGAGCGTCGGTCCGACGCAGGTCGATGCTCCGCACCCTCCGGTACCCGCGGGACCCTTCGCCTCGCCCGAGGGGTATTTCGTCAAGAAAGGCCGCCGCATCCGCCAAATCCCGTATGTGCGGCAGGTGGATGAAATGGATTGCGGCGCGGCCTGCTTGGCTATGATCTGCCGCCATTTCGGCCGAAAAGTTAGCCTCGCCCGCATTCGACAAATCCTGCACACCAGCACCGAAGGCACAAGCCTCAAAGCGCTCCGTAATGGCGCACTCGACCTCGGACTCGCCGCGCGCGCCGTAAAATGCCCGAAAGACAAAGTCCACCTCATGCCGCTTCCGGCAATCATCCACTGGGAAGGCAACCACTGGATCGTGCTGCAGGACGTGACGGACAAATACAGTTGGGTCGTCGATCCAAGCGTCGGACCTCGCCGCATCGATAGGGCCGAATTTGTAGCGAAATGGTCTGGATATTCGGCGCTCTTCGATTACACGCCGGCTTTCGAATCCGCTCCCGAAGGGCGAGCGAGCTTTGGCTGGATGTTCCAGTTCCTAAGGCCTCACGTAGGACTGCTGGGTCAAGCCATGGCGCTCGCGGCCATCGTCGGTTTGCTCGAAATGGTTTTTCCGGTCTTCACGCAGGTCGTGGTCGACAAAGTCCTCGTGGATCGAAACCTCGAGCTGCTGCACGTCATCCTTGTGGCCATGTTTGCCGCGGTGTGTTTGACCGTGCTCGCCACGATCGTGCAAAGGTATCTGCTCAGCTTCGTCGCAGTGCGCTTCGATGCCGGATCGCTCGATTACGTCACGCGACGCCTTCTCGCCCTTCCATTGCCCTATTTCATGGCCAGAAAAACGGGCGACATCCAGCGGCGACTGCTCGGAATGAGAACCATTCGCCAGTTCCTCATCCAGAACGGCGTCCGCGTACTTACCGCCACGTTTCAGTTCGGTGCCGCTCTTACGTTGATGCTTTTTTACAGCACCAAGTTGACCTTGATCTTTCTCACCACATTCCCGTTGTACGCCCTCTTCATGCGTTTCTCGTCGCGTTATCTGCGTCCGATGTTTTCCGAACTCGAAGAAGGTTATGGAAAGTATAGCTCGCAGCAGATCGACGCGATCAAGGGAATCGAGACCGTCAAAGCGCTCGGCGTCGAAGCCGCCCTCCGCGACGTCCTGCTGAATCAATTCAACACGATGGCGCAACGGCAATTCAAATCGGATTTCCTGATGATGTGTTACGATGGCGCAACGCGTGCTGTCACATTTCTCACGACCATTGGTTTCTTGTGGGCTGGGGCAGAAGCCGTCATGTCCGGAGCCCTCACCGTCGGTGGGTTCGTCGCTTTCAGCTCGCTCGTCGCCATGGCCAATGGTCCCATTACGACGGCACTCGCCGTTTGGGACGAGCTTCAAGTGGTGCAGGTCCTGCTCGATCGCCTCAATGATGTATTCGAGCCTGAACCCGAGCAAGGGAAAGACCACAGTCGCCTCGTCCCCGTCCACACCCTCGAAGGCAGCGTTCGTTTCGATAACGTGAGCCTACGTTTCGGCGGACCGTCCTCGGCCAAGATCCTCGACGGCGTCACCTTCGAAGTGCCCGCGGGCAAACGCGTCGCTATCGTGGGGCGCAGCGGATCCGGCAAAACAACCCTGGTCAAGTGTCTCGCCGGTCTGCTCGAACCAACCGAAGGCACCATCAGTTATGACGGCTTGGAGCTCACGACGCTCAACTATCGCCAACTTCGCCGTTTCATCGGCTGGGTTCTTCAGGACAACTATCTCTTTAATGACACGATCGCGAAAAACATCTCCCTCGGTGACGACGAGCCCGATATGGACCAGGTTCTGTGGGCAGCACGCACCGCCGATGCACAAGGATTCATTGAACGATTGCCGCTCGGTTATGAAACACGCATTGGCGAAAGCGGCCTCGCTCTGTCCGGAGGCCAGCGCCAACGTATTGCTATCGCTCGCGCCGTGTATCGCCGCCCTCCGGTACTCATTTTCGACGAAGCGACAAGCGCTCTCGATACCGAGTCCGAGCAAAACGTGAAACGAAACCTCGATCAAATCCTCGAAGGACAAACCTCGTTCGTGATTGCCCATCGGCTCAGCACCGTCCGCGACGCCGACGTCATTCTCGTCCTCGAGAAAGGTGCAATCATTGAGCAAGGAACGCACGACGATCTCATGAAACAACAGGGGCTCTACCATCACCTGTGTAGCCAGCAGCTCCAACTCTAACCTGCATAGGAGCATCGAATTTCATGTCCACCGAACCTGATAACGTACCTTTGCCTTTTCTGGTGCAGGCTCCCCCGCCCCTCGTGGTGCGAGGATTGTCGTATACGATCATCATTTCCTTCAGTCTCGCGGTCGTTTTTTCCGTGGTGATTCAACTACCCGTCACGGTCACCGGAAGGTTTGTCCTCGTGCCCGTACGCGGCACCGATCCAGTGCGTGCCACACGCGGCGGCATTATGACGGACGTCAACGTGAAGGAGGGCGACAAGATTACGCTCGGTGCGCCGCTTTTCATATTACGATCGGAGTTTACGGCCAATCGAGTGGGCGAGGCACGGACGCTCGAGATTCGCATCGAAGGAGCCGAAGGGCGTATCAAGAATGCGCGCAAAAAACACGATAGCCAGGTCAAAGCCGATGAAGAACAGGCCAACGGTTTTCGACAACGGATCGCGTCGCTCGGCCGTACGATCGAGCTCACCAAAAAGAACCTCGAAATCGCGCAACTTCTCGAAGAAAAAACCAAAAAACTTTACGACGAACATCTCGGCGTCATCGAACCATTGCTGCTGCGGCAAATGGACGTGATACGGGCCAATGTGTCGCTGGTGGAGCTGGGAGATTCGCGCGCGCAGGCCAATTCATCGTTATCGAAGCTGCACCATGAAATGGATGTTCGCGCGAGTGAACTCGACGAAATCGAGCGAGAACAGGGCGAGGATCTGCGAAAATCGAAAACGCAGCTCGAAACCCTACGTGAAACGGCGGTGGCGAGTGTTGGCGATCGCGTGACGATCAGCGCGCCGTGCGACGGGGTCATTTTGCGATTGCGTATCAAAGCAGCGGGGGCCGTCGTGAACGAGGGGGACGTGCTGGCCGAAGTCGCATGTGCGGGCGAGAAGCTCGAGGTCGATGTGTCGGTGGAGGAAAAAGGCGCGGGAATTGTGAAGATTGGACAGCCGATCAAGCTCTTTTACGACGCATTCCCCTACGAGCGGCACGGTGTTCGTTATGGCGACGTGCGTTTTATTGGTCCTTCGGGTGTTGCCGGTGGCGCAGTTTCTCCTCCCGTGGAAGGTGCAGCATCTCCACAACCGCTGCTCCGGCTCCTCGGCGAATTGCGGGAGGCTCGTGAATTTCGGGTCGGGGGAGCGGCATACCCGCTGTTCCCAGGAATGAGCGGGCGGGCGGAGATCATGGTCGAGCGCCGTTCGGTACTCAGTTACGTTTTCGCGCCTATTCTAGGGCTACGCGAGACGATGGAAGAGGCGCCGAAATGAATCGCTCGCCGTTACGTAGCCTTCTTCGGGACAGGGACATGAAAACAATCCAGCCCATGGGACACCTGCCTACTCGTGCTTCGAACGTCTCGTCTTCTTTTTCGTGGCCTTTGTTTCGACGGATGGCGTAACGTTCGGCCACGGCCGATATTGTACGTCCTTCGACCCGACGAACACCAACACACCCGTTTTTAATTCATTGCCAAGCGTCAACTGCGCGACCAACGCTTGGTCGGCCATATACCGATCGAGCTGTTCGTGGGCTTCGCTGAATGCGCGATCGATTCTCGTTTTCGTCGCTTTCGTGGGCACATACTTCGCTTCGATCATCCACGCGTACTTGGCAGCGGATGCATTGCCGTGAAGACCAAGGAACAAGTCGCAATAACCGCCAGCGAATTCCTTTTCGCTTAAAATGCGAAACACCCGGCTCTGCGACAAATACGCGAGCAACATCAACTTCATCGTTTTCTCGTCGAATTCGATGAGGTCTCGGTTGCCGAGACGCGCGATGACCTGTTCGTGGAACAACTTCACGAGCGGCGCGATATCACCACGATTCGCCATCGCGACGAGCGCGTTTTCGATGTGCGTCATGTCCAAAGAGATGCCGTCGTGGTCCTGCATCGCGATCGACAAGTATTCCCATTGCAATTCACGCATCACGCGGTTGGGAATGACGAGCTCGGGGAGGCTTTCCGCTGCTGCATTCGGACCGAATGTCAACATGCCCATGTAATAAAAGAGCGACACGAGCTGCGCGTCGCGCAAAGGAGTCCGCGATCCGAATTGTTCGACAATTGCGCTGGAGATCGATTCCTGCGTGAGGATCGATTCGAGAAACACCCGAGTTTCTTTGCCAGCAGCGCCCGATAGCGTCGCGATGCGCTGAAGGCGCCCGTAATCCGTACGCACGTTCAAGTCCAGCATTTGGTCGGGATATTGTCCCGTCGTGAGCAGTTCACGCATGAAGTAGAGCAGAAGCGTCGAATTGTACATTCGCTCCTTCGCCCGCTTCGAAAACCGATACCCATCGTAATGCTCTTGCAGCGTCTTCAGCAAAGCTTCGCGGTTCCCAATACGCGGATCGGCGGCCAGATCGGGCCTGTCCGCTAGCATCGTGTCCACGGCTCGCTCGACTTCGGCCTGCGTGAATCCAGCCATGGCATTAAATGCATCCCGCTGCGAAATGTGCGTGATGATGTTGAACCCACTCGACAAGTCGTCCAGCATGATCGGCGATACGCCCGTGATGAACATCCGCGCGAGCGCTTAGTCCAAATAAAGTGGCAATTTCACACTTGACGCGTTTACGCCATTGCGCGTCATTGACGGTTCTTGTGTCACCACGCACATACGCGTGCCAGTCTTCGTCGTTCCGTGATCGTCAGTGTTTGTCGATGTCGAA
>JANORL010001035.1:0-1649 GCA_031415295.1 Polyangiaceae bacterium
GTACCTCAACCTGCCGATTCAGCTTCAGGTTCCTGGTGTCGAACTCGTGTCCGCATCGCAGCGCGTCGACGATCCCAGTTTCAAGCTCCAACCCGAACGCATCATCACGCTCGAAACGAGCTACCTGAACCAAGCGAATGATCGTTTTGAGTTCGAATTAACGGCTTACTACAACCGCATCTCCAATCTCGTCCGACTCGCTGACCCGCGCCCTCTGACTCTTGCCAATCGTGCCGACAACATTGGGGGACTGAACCCGGAGACAGGTCGCTACACGGTTGCTTTCGGCGGATGGGAAAACCAATGCGACACGCTCAATGTCGTCGGTGGTGAAGCGGGTGCGCGTGTTTATCCCGTCGACGGTCTCGATCTTTTCGCGAACTACGCCATCAATTACACAGGACAAGAATTGGCAGATGGATGCGTTCAACAAGCGGATCAACGCACCAGTCGCCACAAGATCAACGCTGGCGTTCAGCTTCGTACCAAGGCGGGAATCGACGGCGAAATCACGTTCCACTACCAATCGGAACAGCTCTGGGGCGAGCGGCTCGCGACGTCCAAAGGTATCGAATTTTTGGAGTTCAACTTGCCCGCGTACTTTCTGTTGAACGGCCGCGTCGGTTATCGCTTTCCGATCGCGAGCACGACGGGTGAGGTGTCCCTCGTCGTTTACAACGCGCTCGCGGGACTCTTCAGTGAACCGGCGCAGCAGCACCCCTTCGGCAACCAAGTGGGTCGCCGGGTCATGGGGTATTTCACGCACACGCTCTAGAACGCCGTTGAGTTTGAATCCGAGCCTGGATTTGAACGCTCGCTTCGCGCGTGTGGGACACGCGCTGCGCGAGGCCAGTCACGATGGGGGGCTCGCAGGCGGCTCTTTAAGTCTTTTGGGCAAAGCCCAAAAGACGAGCCGGCAGCTCCGCCCCGATACCCCCCGAAATTTACAAGTTTGCAAACTGAACGGCGTTCTAGTACCAAATGTCTGTAACCTACATACCAAATTGCCTTCCCAGAGCCTATTGACGGCAATCCCTACCACAAAATCGCATCGCGGAAGGCGTTGAACGTATTCTGGAAAGGTTTTGCCCTTCGGCAATCCCTGCCAAGAGCCCTCTGGCAAGAGTTTTGTCATGTGGCGCGCCCGTCGACGGTCGCCAGGCACGCCAATGTCCTTCGAAAGAACCCGTTTAATCGTGATCGGCAACGATGGATTCTGCAGGCACTACCGCATTGGGCCGACGTCGAGCCCCAGGAAGGTTCTTCGACGCCACAAAGAGCGACGGAAAAAAGCGATGCTTGTCCTGGCTGTGCCGCAAAAGATGCAAGCCTACCGTGCGAACTTCATCGTAACTACGCCAAAGCAACGTCCACGCGCGAGATAACATATCTTGCGCATTACGCGCCTTGCTCGTCGAACCAGCACTCAAAAGATTGAGAATGACCCCCGCTACGGCGCGCGCCTCCCCCAGGTCCGCCTCGCGGAAATGCTTCTTGTCAAGCGCCACAACGTTCCGACGAAGTTCGTAAATTCGAGCATAACCATTTAAGTCGGATGCTAAGTCACGATGACCACTGCCAGGTCGAAGCCGGTCCAGCTCGGTGGCGATCTCCGGGTCGTCACGAAAATGATATTCGCAAAGAGCTTG
>JANORL010001036.1:0-7888 GCA_031415295.1 Polyangiaceae bacterium
CGCTCCTTGTCGCGAATTTGGGCGTACGCGGCACCCAACGCCAAGAGGCGTTGGGTCGTAACGTCTCGGTTGTCCGACAGACGAGCGGCCTTCAATGCCCCCTCACACCACGCCACATATTCAACAGCCCTCAACCTAATTGCTGCAAAACGATCGTACACGTCAGACAAAACCCACGCAATCGTCGCGGCAGCTTTGTCCCTCTCGCACATGGACAATGCCCAGTTCCGAAGTGATCGAATGTCATCCCAATGCTTGTCAAAAAGCCTGAGTGCCTCGAATGTATTCTCGGCCCCCAGATCAGTCAAATCCATCGCTTTAACTAAAGGCTCCGCGAGATAACGCATATGCATTATTTGCGCGCCAAAGAGTTCACGGTCACCAAGCGACTTGCACGCAAGGTCTCGCGCAATATCATGCATACTGTATTCTTTGGTCTTCTCGTCCCATTCGAGGAGGTTCCGCTGACGAAGCGTACGTAGTGCTTTGGCAGCGTCCTCCGACGGAATCGGACCAAGCATCGCAGCACCGATGGAATCGAAGCCTCCTCCAAACACACCAAGCCTGCACCAAAACGCAGAAAGGGGGCGATCCAAAGCCGCAAGACTCAACTCAAACGCCCACTTAACAGGCTCTAAGATTTCTTGTCGACCAATATCTGTTCGCAACTGCGCAATGATATCAGATGCAGGCAGATCATCCTGTACTCGCAACGCACTCGCAACAATTCGTAATGCGAGTGGGATATCACAGCAGCGTTCGGCGATACTTTGGGCATCACCTTCATTGATTGCCTGACAGATTTTCCTAATCAATGACAGCGAATCGGAACGCGGAAACCGACTCAAGCGAATTAAACTCGATCCGGGTATATAAAAATGATTTCTGGACGTAATGACCACCAGTCCCTGAATGGATTGACATAGCGGTTCCACTTGTTCACGAGCGCTCGCATTATCAAGAAGCAACAGCACCTTGCGTTCACGTAGGATCGAACGGAAAAGTCCGGCTACTTCATCATCCTCCTCTGGCAGCGTGGCTCGAACGTCGAAACTACGAATAATCTTCGACATTACGGCAATAGGAGACAACGGGCCGCTGCTCATACCAAGCAAGTCAACTTCAAGTCGACCATCGGGGTATAGGTGTGCCAACTCAGCGGCAAGTACTCGTGCAATCGCAGTCTTTCCAACACCACCCTCGCCACTCAAGATGGCAATTCTGCTACCCGTAATGATCGCATTACGCAATTCCTCGAGTTCTGACCGCCTACCCACAAAGTCGGCAGTAGGCAATACAAGCGAATGCACCACGGTGCGAGGCGCCGGCCGGTTGCTTTGAGTCAACCCTTGGACAATATCCGCAAGTGGCTGGATCTTTTGCTGAAGCAAGCCCTCCAGGTCATCCTTGCGCATTACAATGGTGGCTTCAAAAAACCTCGCGTGCAATTCGGGAATGCGGCGCAGCTCATCGCTCAACCTCAATCCGTCATATTTGATAAGTCGAATACGCTTCGGAAATTCGGTGCGCAGTTGACCAGCGCAATCATCCCACATAAGAGCACTCAACCCCTTATATGATTTCGTGCAAAACAAAAAGGCTTCACGAATTTCGTTTTCAGATATTTTATTAGGCCAATTAGCAATGATTTCGTCCGCGGGACCCGTGAGCCCTGACGGCACCCAAAGCTCGTAGTCACAGCCGGCTACCGGTATAAATCGCTCCGTCTTGTCAAAGAGGGCTAGTTTGACCAATTCTTTGAGCAAAGCTGGCCGCGTAAATTGATCATCCAGATTCTTGCATTGCACCACCTTAAGTAGTTGTCCCGACTCGTGCACCAAAACATCTCGCCCTTGGTCGCCCGAGGCTTTGACCAAAGTCACAACATGCTTTGGGTCGCTGTATTTCCGCAGAAGCAGCAGATACGCAAGGATCTCGAAACGACGACCGCCGAGGCTGTTGAACGGCAGTCTGTCGCTATTGCGATCAGGTGGCCGCACGCTCGAAGCGTTCGCCTGCTCGTGAGCCTCGGACTCCGGGACGATCGTGTAAAAGCTTGGCAGGATCAATTGGCCCATTGCAACCGCGCACTCCAGCGAATTCAGCAGCTGCAAACACACTCGTACGTCACCGCTTGTCCCTTTTCACTACATCGAGCAATCGATTGAGCACTTCGAAGTCGTTATGCTGCAATATATCGAGTTTGCCCAAGCTCGCAACATGCAGGTCGCTGCGAGCACGTCCAAGTCGAGCCAACATCGGGGGAATCATTGTCTTGGCGTGAAGTGCAAACGCTGTCATGTCGGCAACAGAAACCGGTATCTTGTATCCTTTGGGTCCGCTCGATATCAACACACCAGCATCGCGCAAATGGGCCACCTGAAATCGTACTTGATAATACGTTGTTTCTACTCCAACATTGTCAACCAGCCATTTTGCGATCGCTGCACCGTGTATGAATTCGGCGGAATCGACAAATAAGACGTGAAAAAGCAGGTATTGAAGGATTTCTAATTGGACGCGCACGTCTTCAGATACATCGTTCGAGCAAGCATGCTGCTGTAAGAAAATCCGTGCCTGCTTCAGACAATAGCTTCGTACGAGGTCATCATGCTTTACTTGTTCGCTATCGACCACAAGCGCCAAGGAATCCGCAGCCCAGATTGGCGGCCAAAATTCGATACCGAGAGAGCATTTCGATACGATGTCGAGCACTTCTTTCGATCTGCTGGATACCTTTTTCGGGTCGACTGCGCGGGCCATGCTACCCGACACAAGATCAGCCAACTGGAGCAATGGCTCACTTTTGCTGTCCTGGAATGAGAATTCGCGCCTGCAGAAAAGATCCGGGCGAAGTTCACGGTCAAGATAGCTCTTGAAGCCTTTCATGAACGCTTCGCTGCCGTGCTCGTCTGCGATGACCGTAACATTGTTGAAGAGCTTGTAGATTCGTTCGTAAAGCCGCTTGTGCAAGTATTTGAAGAATGAACGCTTGTATGCTAATCCGCTTTCACGATCCAATTCGGACTTGTCGACAGCGAGCGAATAAGAATGGTACGGGAGCGCCGCCACCTCCTTTAAAATCCTCAAACGGCGCTCGTCGTCGCTTCCAATTCCGCTGGATTTGATTTCTCCTTGACCGAAAAAACGCTTGCGAATGTCATCGACTTGCGTGCGCAGCGGTGCAACTTGTGCGTCCTCGACGAGAATGACGGTGATGATGAAAAACGACGTAACGCCGGTCTTCTCAACAGCGAGATTTGAATCGCCGTATTCATCGGCAAATGCGTGAATCGCAGGAGTCACCGATGCCATCATTTCGTTAACCTACCTGAAATACGTAATCGACGTGAACTTCCGACTAGTGGGTGTTTTCTGGCGGTTCCACTATCTGCCGCGAAGTAGCGGCGGCGGTCTACGTAGATCTTTTTCTTCTTCGACATGGAAAAGATACGAGCGAAAAACAGGATGTACCTCCCAGCTTACGGCCTGCATCTCGTTCCATCGAGCTTTTGAAACAAAGCCAGGATCATCGAGAAAAAGTATATGCCGGAAGTTTCGGTCCCGATCCGTATCGTATACTCTAGGATTGATGAAACCAGACTCGTGGAGTACAGCTAGCAATCGGATGGCATCATCGTCATCATCTGGTTGTAGCGTAATGCGTCGCACAATAACACCGAATCTCGACGGAACTTTCCGTAGGTGAGCGCGAACTTGCTCAAAGGTCATTTGAAACGGGACACCAGCGAACGATCTGATGACGTCTAGTAGGACTGGGCAATCTTCGCCCATCTCGCCGGCCAGGTCCTCGGTGCGTTCCCGCGAGTAATCGATCATCGCGTCCTCCGCATCTTTGCTGGTGATTCTCGGAACGCCTCGTGCGACAGCAAGCTTCGTGAGATGTGCGACCAATTGTATCATATCTCGCGGTCGTTCTCGCGACGACTTGAGCAAGAAGCTCCTCCAGGACCTCGTTTCATCGCTCATGGGCAGTGTCAATGTAAAGTTGTCGAAAAATGGCGCGTATACACTGCCTGGGTTATCAATCTTGGCGTCGCTCGCTGCAAGTAGAAGACGAGTTTCTAGGATAGCCTGCATATGCGCATCATTTGTTCTCAAATTTACAACGAGTGGTCGAAAATGGTCCCGTTGGTCCCGTTGTCCGTAGCCACTGTGTATCAGACGGAGCCAAACCTCCAGCCGGAGAGTGACGAGCGCGCGTAGGCCTGGGCATTCCTGGGCCAGTTTTCGAACTGCTAGCAGTAGACCCCAAATGCGATTCAGATGCTCAGGCTTGTCCGGCGACGCGACTTGGTCGGTGTCGTCAAATAGAAGAAACATGAGTCGCTTTTCGTCCGCAAGGAACCGGTTCACAACCTCGCGGACGCGCACTCCGCCCGCAGCTTTCTCAAGGTCATTCGAGAGCGCCACGGCATCCACGTTGGTAAGCGGTTTGGAAACGGCCGAAAGAAGCTGGAGAACCTTGGTACCGTAGTCTGGCTCTCTGTGGCCGGATTGGATAGCGGTTTTATATAAGGCCGCGGCGTCCCCGGTGAGAAAGCCGCTAAGCCGCCCACCAATAGTGCCGGCAATACCCTGCAAGATGCAGCGGTACATCGCGCCTTTTAGGGTACCAAGGTCGGCGGCGTCCTTTACCCCCGACGTGTCCAGATCATCGGGACGCATGAAAAGCGCGGGGATGTCTTGCCTTCCTGCCGTCGTGCATAGCCATTCGAGCAACGCAGTCTTACCAACACCCTTGTTGCCTACAAGGATACGCGGCGTGCCTGCTGGCCATGAGAGCACGTCCACGAGTTGTGGGGATGAAACAAACACGTTATCAAGGAAGGGGCGGTCACCTTCCGCTGTACCCGTTGCAAAGTACCGCGTAACTGCGTCTAGCCGAGCCATAGTTTAATCCTCTCTCACATACGGGTGTCATGTACCGTTCGACGATTGTAGTGCGCGAAGGAATTCGTCATAGAACAAACTCGCCAACACCCCCGCCCAACCAATTTTTCCTGAACCTCCACGGCCGCCTTAACTACTCACGGATCAAGCCGAGCGGCAAGACACTTTCCCCCTAAAGTGTATTTTGTACGATGGCTCTTGGCAGCCGCTACCACCTACACGAAACACGTTCCTGGGAGATCTCTCGCACATCGCGCCACATTCAGCCCTACCTTTGTGGACACGTCCCTGCACTGGGCATCGGACAAGGACGGGGGGTCGTCGACCATCCCTGTAGCCCGCATCTCACGTCCACAATCTCCATGATCGAAGCCCACACCGAACTGCCCCCTTCGCGGTCGCAACACAACGCACTCACGCCCCCAAGCCCACCCTCCTCCTCAAAAACTCCGGCGCCGGCCACATGTCGCGATCCCTCGGCAACACGATTGTCCGCTGATCGAAATCTAGCAGCATGCGCGCCGTCGTTGGCGATTGCGCATGCCTCAAGCGCTTGCGGTCGACATTGATCTTGTATTGCTCGGTGATTGACAGGAAATCCTGATCGTACGCGCGATGATGCGTCGGACACATCGCGAGCCCATTGCGCACGTCGGCCACCCCTTCCGGTAATCGATCCGGCACGATATGCGCCGCGTCGAGCAGCGGGCGTTCGCGCAGTTCGCAAATTGCGCATTGGTCGGCGTACGCCGAAAGCGTTGCCTTGCGAAAATCTGCTTGATGAAGTCGCGCCTGGACCATCGTCGTCGCATACGCCTTCACGAATGCCCCAGACGTCGGCGCCGCAGCCAATCCCGGCGCATCGACCTGCGCCTCGGTAAGGCCCAAGCGAAACTTGCGTGCGACATCATCAAACCCGAGAATCGATACCGGTGCAAAAATCATATACTCGGATTGCGGTTTTTCCTTCACCTGCTCGAGCAAAATCACCCGACGCCCTTGCTGCCCAAGCCTTTTCAGCCCCTCATTCGCCCACGCATTTGTTTTCTCTGGCGCGTAATCGTACAGGAGCACGTCCCCGTCGAGCCGCTCGTCTTTATACGTCGACGTTCTGCTCGATACGAGCGTCAGCGGCCCGTCCTTCAACTCTTTCGGCTTGAAGATACCAGGGCCCCACGTCACCAGCTGCACAAGCCGATCACCTACAAGAAAGCCACGCTTGAGCTCTGACGCTGGCACAGCATCTCCCCACCGCTGGCTCAGGAGCCGACAGTGCCGAATGGCCGCATCGCGAATGGCAAGGTTCGTATCCACTGCACATTAAGGTAAAACAGGCGCTCATTATCGAATGTACACGTACGGCGCCCGCGCGTCTACAGCGTCGTGACGTCCTTGCGAGATTCAACGCCCAGGAGCGCCGCGCACCATCGCGCTCGCACACATGATGCACACGCTCACGAACACAGGTCACGGCTGGGCGCTCGCGTTTCCAGCAGCGACGAACGGTGTGACGTGTGCAAGGAGCGCGTGGATGCACGGGGGGACGGTATCGCATATCAGGAAAATCCTGATTTGATGTGCTCGGAACTTTCCACATCGGCTTATCCGCACCCGTGCAAGTTCGCACCGCATCACGCAAAGTCCGCCACACCCGCCAACAATGGCCGACCAGCGGCTCATCTACCGTTCGAAGCCGTTCGCTACCTTGCTGATTTCGTTGACCTCACCAGGGCGACGGGCCTACCGTCGGAGCCCATTTCAGAACACGGAAACGTGACGCAGATGAACAGCGAACAGCCAAACGACAGCAAAGCTACGCCCCGAACGCGATCACCGCTTATTTATGCCATCCCCGCCGCGCTCGCCGTCGTCGCAGGCGTGTACCTCGTGACCCGGCCGCCGACCGGAGGCGTTTTCTGTTCAATGACAACTGGATGCTACGAAGTGGAATTCGAATCCGCTCGCGACGGCGGGACCATTGCGTTTTACTTCCCAGGCGGGGCGCGCTCGCGTCGATTCCCACTCGTGAGAGAGTCATCGGGCGTCTACACCGCAGCGTTCATCGGCGACGAACGCATGCGGTTCGTCGTGCAAGACCGGGATCACCTCGTCCGTGACGATAATGCGATATACGCGCGCACGCCGTTGGACAACGTGCAAGGGCACCTCGACGCCGCGCTCGACGTAGGCCGAAAAGAACGCGATAGCGCGATGGGAAAACATGCGGCACAAGCAGAAATGGAGCGGAAGCGAGCCGAAGAGGAAGCAAAAGCCCAGCAAGCCAAAATCGACAACCTGCTCAGCCAGCTCGCGAGCGCACAAGACGAAGAAAGACGAAGTAAGCTCATGAAACAGCTCGAAGAGGCGAAGCCCAGGCAGACAAAAACGGGGAGCCCGGCCCGAACCCCACCGACGAAGCCATGCAATTGCGCACCGAATGATCCACTTTGCTCGTGCTTGTAACGTCGAATCGGTCCCGATTACCTCATTGCAGAAGACCCATCAATCGCCCGCGCACGAATTCCAAGTCAACCGTCTGGAGATCCTCGGTTCGTAACAATGGTTCGCCCGGTGCCGAATCGACGAACTCACCGCCCTTCGCGAAATACAGCCCGCGCTGATCGACGACCAGACAAAAGTCATGCGCAACCGTCGAGAATTCCTTGCCTCGATGTGTTCCACGGGTCGGCACGAATCGATCGATTCCCAGATACTGCCCAATTTGCCCAGGCAAATCAGCCTCGGCAAATATATTCAATTTGGCTTCCACAGGAATCCACCGACCACCCATGCTCATGAAGTAATCGGCTGTGCCCGTCAATTTCCGGGACCGAAAACAATTGCACTCCTCGAGCAACGAAGTGCGAGGATCCTTCAATTCCCGCAGTAAGTAATCGAAGTAGTTCGCTCGGGCTTGCTCTTCCAATCGAAAACGTCCACAACCCCGGATAGCTGACTCTTTCCAATTCGCAGG
>JANORL010001037.1:0-15486 GCA_031415295.1 Polyangiaceae bacterium
GCCCCCCATCGTAAACTGGCTAGAGGGCAAGAGTCGGGTCGCGAAGCGAGCCCGACGAATGCACTGACTAGGGCCGTTCGAGCGTAAGCGAGAACGTGCCCGGCTTTCATAACAGGGGGTTGGGGGGTGAGGCGCATTCTCAGCGTAGTAACTTCAACACGACCAGCACAGCAACGATCGCGAAGGCCACGAACGCAATGATGAGCGTGATGTTCGGCCGCTTTGTGAGAGGCTGATCAGCAGGCTCTGCAAGGTCGGAACTCGATGCAGGTTTGTCTACGCGAACCGGTGGTCGTTCCGAATCACCTCGATGCGGGATGGGCACGAGGTCGGCGGGGGGTTTGTCCATCTTCAACGAAATGGGAGGCGCATCGGGCGGAGGCGCATTCCCTCTGCGCGACAGCGGCGGATGCAGGTCGGCCATGGGTGGTTGCGACAAACGGTACGACCCAGGCGCCACTTGTTCTGATGGCCCTGGAGGAGGCTGTGACAAGCGCGGGGAATCGCCATCCGCGCGTTGCCGCACGTAATCCGAGAAGAGCATCTTGCCGTCGCCAAGATCGATGGGCAGGCCGATGTGAATGCTCGATTTTTCGAGGTCTTCGATGACCGGCAACCCGTGAAAACTCGGCGGCGCATTGTCATGCGTCATCAAGATGCCCGCGGAAGGGTTTGTCTCGGCCGCTGCCTTTGCCATGTGCGCGATAACTTCTTTCGCGATCATTTCCGACGTGAGGTCGTCGGTCATACTGATGACGGGAAGAGCCGCGGAAAGCGAAGCGGTGGCACGACCCATCGAAGCCGGCGGAGGCGGGATCGAGCGTGTCGTGGCGGGGGGAACGTCGTCGTTCAACAGAGGAGAAAGAGCGTCGAGGACTTCATCGGCGGTCGCGAAACGTTTGGTGAGTTCACGTTGCAAGCAGCGATCGACGAACGCGACGATGCGTGGATCGGTTCCCGGTGCGAGGTCCGCGAGGCTCCGAATTTTGCCCGAAAGAACTTCGGCTGCAGCCCCGTACGGCGTGAGGCCCTGAAAAACTCGTCGACCGCTGATGAGTTCCGCAAGCACGGCGCCAAGCGACCAAAGATCGGTGCGATGATCGACCGTCTTCAGCCCTCGGACTTGCTCGGGACTCATGTACGCAGGCGATCCCATCGTGCGTCCGGTGGCCGTGAAATCGGAGTTTGTCTGGAGCGTCTTGCTCACGCCGAAGTCGACGATCTTGAGCACGACGGCATCGGTGTCCGGTTCGTAGTGCAGAAAAAGATTCGACGGTTTCAAATCGCGATGCATGACGCGAGCGCCATGAGCTGCACGTAAACCACGCGCCGTATCAGCGATGATCCGCAGCGCTACTTCGGGCGCAATTTTTCCTTCACGTTCGAGTTTGTCGCCGACGGTTTCACCGCTGAGCAACTCCATCACGAGGAAGGGATCGCCTGCATCGGTTTCGCCGACGTCGTAGATCTGCACGACGTTGCGATGAACAATCCGTCCACACGCACGTGCTTCTCGGAGCAGACGCCCGCGAGCATCTTCGCTCGCCTCGATGCCCCGAATGAGTTTGAGCGCAACTTCGCGTTCAGTCAGCTCGTTAATGGCCGACCACACGACTCCCATGCCGCCCTCCCCCAAGAGGCGAACGAGTCGGTACTTACCCCCGATTTTCAAGCCGGGCTTCATCTGGACGCTCGCAGCGATGTGCCAAGACTACGCGCACAATCGGTCGCCGCCTAGAGTTCAGCACTTGTTTTGCGGACGTAAAGTGGGAATCGTCGCAATCGGCCTGTTTGTGCGGACCTACTCGCGGGTCTGACGCGGTCCATGGCATAGTGTGAACTGCCCCAAACGAGGCGGAGGCGCTGATTTTCGCGATGCAAGCTCGATTCGCCCGGTTTGTCGGGTCCGTACGCGCGTTGCCGGCACCACCGCTGGATGGGTTGCTCGACATCGCCGATAGATTCCGTCGATTTGGACTGACGACGGTCGGACGATCCTTTGCGCGTGCTGTGTTGACCGACCGGGACAAACGCACTGCTTTTTTCGGGTGTTTGCTCATCACGGTGGCGTTTTTCAGCACGTCGATGTTCCCCGTCGTCATGCTCGTCGTCGGGCCGATCATTTGGGGCATTCCGCATGTTCTTGCGGATTTGCGTTACTTGATCGCTCGGCCGGGATTGTCTCGTCGGCCTCTTGTACTTGGGGCGATCGCGATCGGGATTTTGGGTGCAGGGCTCGGGTTTGGCGTTCGCGGCGGCTTGGTGGGAGCGGCGCTTGCTCTGTGTGTCGCACGCACGTCGTGGACACGCCGGATCGTGGGTCTTTCGTTCGTCGCTGGCCTGTTCGCATTGGCCCAAAGTGCGCCACAAATGGCCGACCTCGTGTTTGCTCATTTGCACAACTTCGTCGGAGTTTTGATCTGGTGGGCATGGCGTCCACGACAAACCCGTCTGTTTTTATTGCCGCTCGCAATTTTTCTCGTCGGCTCGATAGTGCTCCTGGCCGGTTGGGCCACGCCGCTGCACGCCTTCACGAAAGGCCTCGAAGCGCCGTGGACGGGCATGCGGTTGTTCGATCTGTGTCAATCGCTCACGCCGTTCCCATTCGATCCCATGTCCGTGCGCCTCGTGCTGTTCTACGCGTTTGCCCAGGCGACTCATTACGTCGTGTGGTTGCGTTTGGTGCCGGAGGACGATCGACCGAACAAGTCGCCACGATCATATGGGCAGAGTTTTCGCGCCGCGACGTCGGATCTCGGCGCGCTATTGCTATGGATCGCGGTATTCGGCGCGCTCGGATTGATTGGATGGGCGGTGTTTGCCCCCGGTGCCGCGCGCGACGGATATTTGCGTCTCGCATTTTTTCATGGACATCTCGAACTTGCAGCGGGCGCGCTCCTTTGGGCGGAGCGTCGATTGGGATTCGGACAGATCGGACGAACCTTTCGATCGTGAAACGTCTATCGCGAGCCATTTCGATGGCGAATAACGCGGATAGCCGTTGATTCATTCGCCACGCCCTTCCCACTGTGGCCTTACGAGGCTAAAACTTTCTCCGAGCGTGCGGTCTCTCTTGGCTTCTCAACCTGACGTCGAGCTTCCCAAACAAATTGGGCGTTATGAGGTTTTGCGCCTCATCGGCGAAGGAGCGATGGGTCGGGTGTATTGTGCACACGATCCGGTGCTCGGGCGCGACGTTGCGGTGAAGCTGCTCCGCGATGACTTGGCAGTCCCGCGCGAAGTGCGTGAAGGCCTACTCGCGCGGATGCGCAATGAAGCTCGCGCAGCGGCACGTGTGGCCCATCCAAACCTCGTGACGTTGCACGACATGGGTGAAGATGAGCACGTTGGTCTTTATTTGGTCTTCGAGTACGTCGAGGGACCCACGCTGAAACAACGACTCGTCGAAGGGCCACTGCCTCCAGCGGAGACGGCACGTCTGGCGCGTGAACTCGGCAGCGGTCTCACGTGCGCGCACAACGAAGGCATCCTGCATCGGGACGTGAAACCCGAAAACGTGATTCTGTCGAAAACGGGCGGAAAAATAGCGGATTTTGGCATCGCTCGCATTCCGAATTCGACGCTGACTCACGCAGGCGGATTGATGGGGACACCTGCCTACAGCGCTCCCGAAACGTTCGGCGGGAAAAACTTCTCGCCAGCAAGTGATCAATTTTCCTTGGCGGCACTGCTGTACGAAGCGTTGTGCGGTGACCGCGCATTTCCCGGCGATGACGCGGTCGAAGTGGCGGCGCGAATCGCCCACGATGCGCCAGACCGGTTTTGCGAACGGCGCAATCTACCGACCGACGTCGACGAAATTCTGATCCGCGCGATGGCCCGCTCGCCCGCAGATCGATTTCCTTCCTGCGAAGCGCTAGGCGAATTGCTCGCCGACGCGCTGGCTCCCGTAATTACGCCTCCGCCGCGCCCGATGATGACGAGTTCGTCCGGACGAATACCTGTGTTGGAAGCGACGCAACCGCTGAGACCACCGGAAAGACGTTGGGGCCAAGTGGTGTTGGGTGCTTCGGTCGTGACCGTCACGGCGGCGTTGCTGGTGCACACGGCGCTTCGTCACGAAGAGGATCCGCGGTTGTCGATTCCGACCCCATCGAGTGTGTCTACGGAGCCATCGGCAGCGTTGTCCGAACGGCCCAAGGCAAGTGGCAACCCATCTTCGGGGCGAGCGCCACGAATCCGCGCCTCGGCGGACTCGATGAGCCCCGAAACAGCGAACTCTGCGACTGCAGGTGAAGATGCAGGGGCACCCGACGACGGGGGAATCGCACGCCGAGATGGTGGCGGTTCTGATGTCGGGGATGGAGGACCATCGTCGAACCCTACCGCTACGCCTGCGCTTTCTGCTTCAATGGCTCCGACGCCATCGGCGCCGACTTCCACTCCATCTTCTGCACCGGTGCGAGCCGTCCCAACGGCATCCGCTCCCACGAATGACGCGAGACGTTTGCCATGACAACCCAGCTTTTTCGCTCGAACTTTTTCCGCATTTCCGTCGTCGCACCTTTGCTGGCGATTGGCTTTCTCTGGTCGAACACTGCTCAGGCTGCCACTCCGCTCGTCGTGACAATGGGCTTGCCGCAGAGCCTTGGCGGCGACACGCCCTACTTCTACAGCTCCGTGACCATCAAAGACGGCGGTGTGCTCAGCGTGATTCCAGTCGGCACGCCTGGTGGCACCGGACGTCTGCACATCAAGGCGAACAAGATCATCATCGAAGGAGCTGGAACGCTCGACGCTTCAGGCGCTGGTTACCGCGGACTGAGCGGCAAGGCGGGCAGTGGTCCTGGTGGCGGTGGGTACGCGGTGAATTATTCCGGCGGTGGTGGTGGGTTCTTCGGTGATGGTGCTGCCGGGACAAACCCCATGTGCGCAACGGGAATTTTTGGCATCGGCGGCGTGAAATACGGCACCGTCGCCCCGCCATTCGAGCTTGGAAGCGCCGGCGGAGCGGGCGGAAAATCACCGGGGCCCATTGGTGGAAGCGGGGGCGGCAGCGTGATTTTGGAAGCCGCCGAGATTCAGATATTTGGCACGATCAACGTGTCGGGCGATCCAGGTTTGTCGATCAACAGTGTTGGTTCGGGAGGTGGCGCAGGCGGTGAAATTCGTCTGCAAGCGTCGCTCTTCACGTGGGGTCCCAAGGCGCGTTTGCTGGCCAATGGTGGCCTTGGCGGCAAGGCTGCCGCGGAAAGTGGCGGCTCTGGAGGAGGCGGTCTCATTTGGCTACACGGAAGTCCTGAGCCCGGAGTCGACGTCGAACTCAATGTGTCAGGAGGGGCGTCACCCGAAGCGTGCATGAGCGGCGCGGGCAAGGGTGCCGACGGTTTGGTCGTTAAAGACAGCGCCCCGTTCGCTTGTGCGGATCTCGATGGAGACGGGTTTGCTTCGGCGATTTGCAACATGGCCATGAACGACTGCGATGACGCTGATCCGGCGATCAATCCGATGGCCAAAGACATTTGCGACACCTTCGACAACGACTGCAACGGCAAGATCAATGACGACGTAAATGCATGCGCCCCAGGTCTCGTCTGCGTGAGCAATATGTGTGAATCCGCGATCATGCCCGACGCAGGCACGGAGACCGATGGTGGTACGGCCGCTGCGCCAGGCGTGCTCGAGTACCGTGGTGGTTGCTCCGTTCCTTCAGCACCCAGCGGCGCGGCACCTCTTGCAGCGCTGGGCGTGGCCCTCGCGTTGGTTGGCCACGTCGCGCGACGTGGCCGCCGCAAACCTCACTGAGTCCATTTCCATTTAGACAAACCCATGCGTGCAATCGCTGCGGTATCGACGATTTTCTTGATGTTTGTCATGGCCGTACACGGTTGCGGCATCGACGACAAACCTCTTTTCCCCAACGCGAGTTCGAGCGGCATGACGATGCCCGAAGATGCTGGTTTGGACGGCCCATTCGATGCTGCAGTCGACACTGCACCGCCTACGTGCGCGCCCGACATGGGACAAACGGCATGTGACAAGTGCGTGTACGAGCAATGCTGCGCGGAGGCGCTCGAATGTTCCGCTGGTACCCCGTGTGATGCCCTCCGTACATGTGCACGAAACGCTGGGTGCCTTGACCCGCAAGAGAGTGATTTCGACACGTGTGCGGCTGCGGCTTGCCCCGAAGACGCTACGGAGCCGGCGGTAGCAGCGATCGAGGCCTTGGCAACGTGCATTCAAAACCGTTGTGGCGACCCTTGTGGGGGCTGACATGCGGTTGGGGCCCTTGACAAGCGCTCCTCAGAAGAGGACACGACGGACGGTTTGGTGTTAAAAAGGCCATCACATGACCACGACGCGCGATCATTCCGACGATCTCCACCTCTCGCTTTACCGGCAGATGTTCGAGATCCGGCGATTCGAAGAAGAAGCTGCGCGGGCTTACGCGCAGGGGAAAATCGGCGGGTTTTTGCACCTGTACATTGGCCAAGAAGCGATTGCCGTCGGGGCTGTCGCTGCTCTTCAGCCAACCGATTACGCGATCACGACGTACCGTGATCATGGTCTGGCTCTCGCTCGCGGCATGTCCGCGCGTAAGGCGATGGCTGAGCTTTTTGGCAAAGCGACGGGGTGTTCTCAGGGCCTTGGTGGCTCGATGCACTTCTTCGATCGCGAGCACAACATGCTGGGCGGTTACGGCATCGTCGGCGGGCACGTGCCTATCGCCGTCGGTACCGCGTTTGCCTCGAAATACCGTGGCGATGGGCGCGTAGCGATTGTATTTTTTGGCGAAGGCGCCGTAAGCATCGGCGACTTTCACGAAGGCATGTCGCTCGCAGCACTCTGGAAACTGCCCGTGGTGTTCGTGTGCGAAAACAACGAATACGCGATGGGGACGTCACTCGCTCGCACGTTGTCGAACGAAGACGTGTCAGAGAAAGCCATTGGATATGGCATGGCGCGCGATCGTTTCCACGCGACTCATGTACTCGAAGTACGCGACAAACTCGCCGCCGCGATCGACCACGCACGTGAGACGAGCGAACCCACGCTCGTGGAGATCAAGACCTACCGATTCCGTGGACACTCGATGAGTGATCCCGGTCGGTACCGAACGGCGGAAGAACTCGACGAACGCAAGCGCAAGGATCCGCTGATCGTGAGCCGCACTGAACTCGAGCAGAAGGGCCATGCCGACGCTTTGCTCAAGATCGAAGCCGAGATCGACGATGTGGTCGCGGATGCGATTCGTTTTGCTGATGAAAGTCCCGAACCTGGTCCCGAGCTTCTCGAAGCGACCACTTATGCAGGAGCATTCGCGCGATGAGCATGATGCGATACCGTGAGGCGCTCAGGGCCGCCATGACCGAGGAGATGGAGCGCGACGAGCGCGTGTACCTCGTGGGCGAAGAAGTTGGAGCATACCAAGGGGCTTACAAGGTCACCGAAGGAATGCTCGAACGTTTTGGACCCAAACGAGTGATCGATGCACCGATCACTGAAAGTGGTTTTACCGGGTTATCCATTGGTGCTGCGATGGTGGGCTTGCGGCCGATCGTCGAGTTCATGACGTGGAACTTCTCGGCGGTTGCGTTTGATCAGATTTTGAACAACGCGGCCAAAATTCGCCAAATGTCCGGCGGGCAATTCAACATTCCCATCGTGTTTCGAGCGCCCAATGGTTCAGCTCGGCAAGTCGGTTCGCAACATTCGCACGCGATGGAGCACTTTTACACGCATATTCCTGGCCTGAAAGTGCTCGCGCCGGCGTTCCCCGCAGATGCCAAAGGCTTGCTAAAAACGGCCATTCGCGATGACGATCCGGTGCTCTTCATGGAAAGCGAAACGCTTTACAACGTGAAGGGCGAGGTTTCGGACGATCCCGATTTGCTCGTGCCAATGGGCCAGGCGAATGTCGTGCGCGCGGGCAAAGACGCGACAATCATTTCATATAGTCGCATCACACACGTGGCGCTCGAAGCTGCCGCGCAACTCGAAAAAGAAGGCATTGACGTCGAAGTGCTCGATTTGCGATCGCTCCGGCCGCTTGATGAGCAAGCTCTCCTGCGGACGGTGCAAAAGACGCATCGCGCGGTCGTGGCGTACGAAGGTTGGCCGTATGGCGGCGTTGGTGCAGAAGTCGTGGATCGCATTCAACGGCTGGCATTCGACGAACTGGATGCGCCGATTTTGCGCGTTACGTTCCGCGACGTACCCATGCCGTACAATGCGAAACTCGAACAATACGTGATTCCTCAGCCCGAACGAATTGCTGCGGCAGTCAAAGAAGTGCTCTACCGCAAGTAGATCTGGGCTCTAGAGGTTTCGTAGCGATTGCGATTGCGACAGGTTTTTGCGGAGACGCACCAAGATGGCCAAGGTTCTCGACATGCCCAAGCTGTCCCCCACAATGGAGGAGGGACAGATCAGCGTTTGGCACAAAAAAGTGGGCGATACCATCGCCATAGACGACCTGCTCGCCGACGTCGAAACGGACAAAGCGACGATGGAGTATCGGTCGTTCGACAAAGGTACACTGCTCGCGATTTTGGCGCCTGCCGGCAGTATGGTTCGTCTGGGACAACCGGTAGCTATCGTCGGATCTGCGGGCGAGGACATTTCAGCGGTCAACGTTGGGGGCGAAGCGCCCTCCAAAGCTCCACCAGCTCCTGTCGCCCCGGCTCCTGTCCCGGCCCCCGCAGCCCCTCCAGCGCCTCTGGCGGCTCCTGTAGCGGCTCCCCCGCCCCCGCCGGCTCCGACGCCTGCCGCAGAACCCGGTCGCGTGAAGGCGTCGCCGTACGTCCGTAAGCAGGCTCGGGAACGAGGGTTGGAACTTGTAGGCGTTTTGGGTTCGGGTCCCGGCGGTCGTATCGTCGCACGGGATTTGGATAGCCTGGCCAAACCCGTGGCAGTGGCAGCGGCAGCGCCGGCGCCTGTTGCACCGGGCGAATTGGCAGCCCCGGAAGTTCGGCCGCTCAGCATGATGCGCAAAGCGATTGCGCGAAGGCTGGTCGAATCAAAGCAAACAGTTCCGCACTTTTATTTGACGATCGATATCGATGCGGCGCCGCTTGCGGCGTTGCGCGAACAGATGAATGCAGACCTTGCGGCAAGCGCGGAAAAAGGTACCGATCCACCGAAGATTTCGGTGAACGATCTGCTCGTCAAAGCGTGCGCCATTGCGTTGCGACGCGTACCGGAATGTAATGCGCAATATACGCCGGATGCAATTCTGGTGCATCGACGCGTGGACATTTCGGTGGCTGTTGCCGTGCCGGATGGGCTCGTGACGCCGGTCGTGCGGGATGCCGACAAGAAAACCGTATCGGCCATTGCGGCTGAGGTGCGGGAGCTGGCGGGTCGGGCTCGTTCCAAGAAACTACGCCCCGAAGAAATGGCCAATGGCACGTTTTCCATTTCCAACTTGGGGATGTACGGGATCGATGAATTCGCGGCGGTGATCAATCCGCCGGAGGGCGCGATTTTGGCCGTGGGACAACTTCGAAATGAACCGGTCGTGTTAGGCGACAAGGTTGTTCCTGGTAAGAAAATGGCCATGACGCTCTCGTGTGATCATCGGGTGGTCGACGGGGCCGTTGGTGCGACGTTCCTCAAAGCACTACGCTCGCTGCTCGAGCATCCCACACAAATCCTCTATTATTGACGATTGACGATCCGCCCGCGAAGTCTGGACAACCATGAAAATCGTTTTTCTGGACTTCGACGGGGTACTCAACAGCCTCTCGGATATCGCATTCGGCAGCGGATCGACCGCTTTCCAGGCGCACTTCATCACCCGGCTGAATGCGATTGTGCGTGGCTCCGACGCCAAGGTCGTCGTGTCTTCGACATGGCGCGTGAATCATTCGATCGACGAACTGCGTCACCTGCTTGGATCGTCAGGATTCGAGGGTGACGTCATTGGATGCACACCCGTGTTTGGGTATGAACATGCGCAAGGTTTGAGCGATATTGGTGTCATTCGATGCAACGAAATTCAAGCCTGGATCAAGGCGTTTCCGGTACCATTGACGAGTTTCGTCATTTTGGACGACTTGGACCTCGATCCGCTGGCTGCTTACCAAATCCGAACGGACATGGAAGTGGGCCTTTGCGATCATCACGTGGACGAGGCTTTGGCTGTGTTGGGGTGAATTGAAGGCTCGGTCGTAGCCCGGTTTTCACGCACATGCGGGACCCCGAACTCGCCCGCCAAAGCCCGGGCTCAAACAACGGGGCCCCCCCGCGTACGCGTGAAAATTCGGGCGACGACCTCAATTCGTTACGGGATCAAGCGTTTTTATTTCGCTCGTGTCTTGAACGTTGGTACGAGACACACGGCAGAAAACAAGGCCAGCACGACGAATACGTAAAAGAGTTTGTCCCATCCGTATCGTTGGCTGACACCTCGGGTGACGTATTCTTGCAATATGGCGCCAAGAGAGCCAATGCCATTGACGAGCCCCGCAGCTGTTGCGGCGGCATAACGACCGCCGGCATCTTGGGCAGCGGCCCCGCTGATGAGCGAATCCGGTCCGAAAAGCAGGGCTCCGACGAGCGCCATGACCGCGAAGTTCATCCCCATGTTCGTCGCGCCAATGCGGGCATAAAGAAAAATGGCTCCTGCAAGTAAGACGAGCCATATGGCAGCAAAGACCGATCGCGAAATATGGCGATTGCGATCGGACAAGGCGCCCATGGCAATGGTGCCGAGAACGCCGCCTACTTCGAACGACGTGGACATGTAGCCGGCGGTGATTTTCGAATACGACAACGCAGTCGTCAAATAAAACGGCAACCAAAACAGGATGCTGTAACGAATGAGTTTCATTCCGAAGTACGACGCGCCATAACACCAAATGGTAGGACTGCGAAGAACGCGACGGCGCTCGATTTTACGTTGCAGCTCGATTTCGATTTGATTCGGCCCATCTGATTCGTCAGAGGGTTTCGCCACAAGTGCGCCTGGGCCTGGTTTTAATAACAAAAGTACAAGTATGCCGACGATGGCCACGACGACCGCGGGGCCCCAGAAACTGGCGCGCCAGCCCCAGCGTGCGAGCATGACGGTCGCAAACCATGTCGCGACAATACCCCCGACTTGATAACAAGTCGCCCAGAATCCCATGATCCGGCCGCGGTTTTCTGCGGTGGTCCATTCCGACATGGCTTTGACGTTGCCGGGCCAGCCGGCGGATTGCGCGAATCCGTTCAACACAAATGCCAAAAGAAACGTTATACCGATGCTCGATGCACCAAACATTATACATGCGACGGCGGAAACGAGCATTCCTACGCCGACCAGTTTTCGTGCCCCTACACGATCACCCAAGAATCCATTGACATATTGCCCGATGGCATAGGCTGCGAGATAACCCGTATCGACACCGACGAGCACATCTTTGCCGAGAGTCTCGGCGATGGGCGCTTTGGCGACGCTGATGCCTTTACGCCCCAAATAATAGGTCGCATACGACACCCACGTGAGGATCCACGCGGTCCATCGACCCGCCGGCGGAGGGGCACCCAATGCGTAATCACCGGGGATTTGGACGCGTTCGACAGGAACACTCGAAACACTGCTGGTCATTTCGGCGTGACGATAGACACGAAACGAAGTCCGCGGCTAGCGCAAACATGATTGGCACGCGCTTTTCGGGCAGTGGCAAATGCTGCGCCATTGTGAAGGGATTGCGACGTTCGTGCGGATTTTCGTGTTTACGTCGTGGGGCGTGTCGATGGGCCTTGGTGGGTGGGTGTGTTGGCGCATGCGGGAAACGCGCGAGGAAGCATCGTTCGGGTGAAGATTGGGACTTGCCAATTGTATTGATTTGCGCCAGAAGCGGGACTTTGGAGGAATGCGGAGATGATCGTTGGCGAAAATGGATCCGTTGTTCGACTTTTGCTGTGGCAGTGGCGATCTGTCGCTTTGTTTACGGTGGTCGGCACGATCGTTACGACGCTGCACGAATTCGAGGTCTTGCGTTTCAGGCTTCCCACGCTGCCGCTTGGCGTGGTTGGTGGAGCGCTTGGTATCTTCGTCAGTTTTCGGACAAACAATGCGTATGCGAGGTGGTGGGAGGGACGTCAGCATTGGGGAAAACTCATCAATTCGTCACGGCATTTTACGCTGCAAGTATTGAGTTACCTTCGCGCAATCGAGGGAGTGGACTTACCGGCGGTGCAACGAGAAATCTTGTTACGACACGTGGCGTATGTGCACACGTTGCGGGCGCATTTGCGCAAACAAGACATTTTGGCGGACGACCACGTAGTACGGCTCGTTTCCGAAGCTGATCGCAATAAGCTGGCACGCGAGAAAAACATTCCGTACGCGATTTTGCATGAACAATTCGCGCAGCTCGAGGATTTGTCGACGCGTGGGGTCATTGATATCTATCGATTGCAAGGATTCGATCGGATGATCAATGATTTTTTGGACGTACAAGGGGCGTGTGAACGTATCAAGAACACGCCGATGCCGAGAAGTTACGGATTCATTGGCGAGCGACTGATTTGGGCGTATTCGGGATTGTTTCCGTTTGCGATTTGGGACGAAATGAGTTGGTTGACGATACCGGCAAACGTGCTTGTTTGTCTGGCGTTTACATTGATTGGTGAAGTGGGCCGGGTGCTGGAAGATCCATTCGACATGTTTTACAACACATTGCCTATATCGGCGTTGTCGACGACGATCGAGATCAACGTGCGACAACGATTGGGCGATACGGAATTGCCGGAGGATCCGAAGCCGGTGACGCCGGGGGTGTTGTTTTGAGAGTGTGTGTATCAGGCTGCTGCGCGTTGCGATGCGTCGGTCGGACTTACTCAGCGTACGATGTACGCTTCCGTCGTCCTTCCTAGCATCACAACGCTCGCGACGCCCGATACACACCCTCCGAGGTACCTTCGCGGTAGCTCGATGGCTTATTGGAGCGACGAACTTGACAATCTGCGTCGTTATGCGATGAACTGCGCACGAACGACGGGAGCACGTGATGGATCGACCGTATTTGCAGGATTTGCATATCAAAAACTACGGGTGCATTCAGGATGCAAGCCTGACGTTGTCGCCGCTGCACGCGCTCATCGGACCGAACGATAGCGGTAAAACGACGATATTGAGGGCGATTGAGACGTTGGCATGTGTCGTGGACGCGGACGCCAAACCAAGTGCAGTGTTAACTGGACTCATCAAATCGAGCACAAGACGCAGTGACTCCCTATTGAAGATGGCTGTATCAGCGCAGACGGAGTTACGCAAATCGGCCCCAAAACCATTGTATGTTTCGGAAACTGCCAAAGGATTAGAAGACAAAGTCGTGTTCGAGTTCTGCGCGCCCCAACAGATGAACCGAATGGCTCGCTGGCGTTCATTCTGGGGAGAATCTATTGACGAAATAGAGAGCAAAGGATGGTTCGATTGCGATTGGGATAAAGCCTCGGATTTCAAATACGCTTATTTTCCAGAAGGCTTGTTTACCCTCAAGAATTGTACCGTCTTGAGGCTCGATCCCGACGCACTACGTACCCCTCGCCCACTGCTGGCGGAAGGGGCGCTCATCCGATTCGATGATGAACGCGGCCTTGGGTTACCCGCGGTCTACGATGCCATTCAAAATCGAGACATCCAATCATTCCTTGACCTAAACGCGGAAATCAAAAAACTTTTCCCTGACGTCAAGAGCATTCGTCTCAAAAATCCCACCGCGGGCACGAAATCAATCGCCATTACGTTGCTCGATGGTACCGACATCGAAGCCGAACACATGAGCGAAGGCATGTTGTACTACCTCGCCTTCGCTGCGCTTCGTTACATCGATCAACCCGCAATTTTGCTCATTGAAGAACCCGAGAATGGCCTACATCCCGCGCGCATTGTCGAAGTCATGCGCGTATTACGTGAATTGTCGAAAACCACGCAAATCATCCTCGCGACGCATTCGCCGCTTGTGATCAATGAACTCGAACCACACGAAGTTTCGGTAATCACGCGTAGCCGAGAAACGGGCACGCGTGCGACACTCATCAAAGACACGGCCAACTTCGAAGAACGCGCCAAAGTGTATGCACTCGGCGAATTGTGGCTGAGTTACGCAAACGGAATCGATGAGGCACCTCTCATTTCGGGAGGTCCGCGGCCGTGAGTGATCCCGTCAAGATATTTCTCGCCGGTGAAGGCAAGAATGAACTCGGCGGGCGTATTGGGCCGGCTGCGTTTCACAAGCCGGAGAAACGCGGCGTTCTCGAAGCGCTTTTGCAAAATATTCGCGCGAATGGCTGGAATATCGGGGGCGCGCGTGAATGGAAGAGTTTTCGCCACTATAAAGTCAAAGGCGTCGTCGATGCGGAAACACGCGCCGTGATGCGCGCTGCCCTCGATGCACGTGAAGCGAATTGTCAAGTGCTCGTTTTCTGCAGAGATCGCGATAAGGACGAGGGGCGGCACGATGCCATCGAAAAGGGTATCCAGCGAGTCGTCAGCGACGGCAATTCGTCACTAGACGTCATTGGTGGGCTTGCGATTCCCACGCTCGAAGGCTGGATTCTCGCGCTTTTAGCGCATTCCCAAACCGATTTGCTTTCCCCAACACGAGCAGCGCAGAACCTCGTTGCCGCGGGAGTTCCAGCCAAGGATACGGACGCCATGGTGCGCGTCGTAGACGATGCAAACCTCGCGACGTTGCCTATGGAAGCGGAATCATTGCGACGGTGGTTGGATCGAGCGCGTGAGGCGATGGCGCGGCACGTGCACTAGGTTTTGGCAGCGGCCATAGGGAAGCATCCACTCGGGCAACTCTTCCCTTTCAAACCCAAATAAAAGTCGCTAAGCTGCGCAGCCATGCAGGTTCTGCCCAATTCGCTTGAACGTTTGACGATAACACTCGTGTGCGGAGGATTTGGCATTGTCTGGACCTGAGGAAGGGGCTCCGAAGCCGGTGGAAGCGGCGGGCGTGTTGTTTTGAGGACTGGCGTAGGCGTCATACGTCGCGCGCGGCCTCGGCACTGAGGAGGTGCCGCGGTATCCTTCGCAAAACGGTCCACGCGAGCATCGCGGCCAAGAGCGAGCCAAACCCTACCACGCCAAATACCATCGATGCTCCCCAGCGTTTCGCCAAAGCGGTCATAACAAACGCTCCGAGAATCGCAGGCAAATCCATGATGGCCCAATATGCGGACGTCACACGTCCCAAAAGCGCATCCGGCGTGACGTGATGGCGAACGGATTGCGACACGATTCCCCGAACGGTTTCGCCAAACGAGATCATTGACAAGAGACCCGCAATGAACCAAGGTCCATACGTTTGACCAAGTATACCAATTCCAACGCAAGGCACGCTCGCCAGAATCGACGTCCAAAACCACGTTTTGCCCGTTCCCCACGATTCATAAATGCGCCGAGCGAAAAAGCCAGCAAAGATAGCGCCCAAGCTGCCCACCCCAAACACGACACCAATACGATCAGCGTTCGCTCCAGTATCATGCTCGAGGTAGTAAATGATGAGATCGAGGCGAGCTTCG
>JANORL010001038.1:0-3016 GCA_031415295.1 Polyangiaceae bacterium
CAAATTGCCATAAGCGCCAAGGTAAAAAGGGTCTTCTTTAGCAGCTCGTTCAAACCGCTCCCCAGCGCGATCGAGAAGGGGTCGTGGATCCTGCCCCTTGTCGTTTTGATACTCTGCCCACGCATGAAACGCCACGCCTGCATCGTTCCACGCCCATGCAAACGTAGATTGGATTTTGTTCGCTTGATCAAAATGCAGCATGGCTTGTTCGAGCGACGGTACGGGATCAAGGCCCAGTTTTCGTTCGTATTTGGCAATATACGTATGAGCATTGCCGATTCCATCCAAGGAAATGACGTCGTTTGGAGCGAGTTCGAGGGCAGTGCTCGCACTCCTTATGGCCAGCTTCAACATGGGCCGCGGATCAGCGCCACCACGAAATAGTTGATCTCCAACGTGAAAATACGCTCGCCCCGCTTTGTTATGCCCACTCGCACTTCGAGGGCTCGCCGTTACAGCTTTCTTACAAGCTGCAACAGCAGCGTCCAGCGTCGTTTGATAAGGGCGCCCCTGCCATTTGTCCATTGCCAGTATTTGAATCCATGATTCTGCGAGCGCTTCATGAATCGCCGCATCGCTTCGCGCCATATCCTCCGCTGCCGTGTATGCATCGGTGGCCAAATGCAAGAGTTCCCGGCCATGCTCCTGATTTCCAGCTTCGACGGTCATGATGCCCATTTCCAACCGCGCATCACCTTCGAGCTTATGGGCTTCATACAGCCAAGGAGACTCGGATGTCGCTGCAATCGCTTTCGATACGGCATCATCATAACGCTTCTCGTATAGCGCGATGACCCCTTCCAAGTAGGGTTTGGATTCCGTACCGGCGTCGCCGATTTGGCGAAGATGCACCAACGCTGGATCTCGATAAGTCGATTCCGCTTTTTTTACCGCAGCATTTCGTGCCGTTGCGTCGTCGATACGGCGCGCATTGTCCAAGGCTTCTCGGTATCGACCGCCCAAGGCAATTCCCAGTGCATAATGCACTTCCGGCCGATCATAACCCGAGGTGATCGCTCGTTCCAACTCTGCCTGTGCCGCCTCGAACTCGTGTAATGCGACATGGGCTCGACCGAGCGCGTAGTGTCCTGGACCCTCGCCCGCTTTTCCAGCTTCGACCATTCTTCTTTTGATGTCGACGAGCCGCGCCCGAACGACGCGTTCTTCTCGCGTTATGTCATGCGTTGGAAAACCATAAGCGCTGCGCAAGAACAGCTCGACGTATTTGACGTCTTCACCAAGTTCCCGAGCGAGATCAGCTTGCTTCGAAGATTGCCGTGCAGAACGAATCCACATGCCGCCAAGGATGACCGCAAAACAAAAACCAATGGCTCCCACAACAACCAAAGCCTTGTGCTTTTTGGCCTTCTGCGAAAGAACGTAGGCCAGCGGGGGGCGTTTTGCTTGTACAGGTCCGCCATCGAGGAACCGCTGCAAGTCTTCGCCAAGCGCCCGCGCCGATTGATAACGACGCTCTGGGTTGCGTTGCAAACAGGTCATCACAATGGTTTCTAGCTGCCTGGGTACCCCTTTGCGGACGCTTCCGAGTGCCGGTGCATCCTCGTGCATCACGCGCGTCAACAGCGTGAGCGCATTGGAACTCACGAATGGCGTTCGACCCGCAACCATTTCAAACAACGTCGTACCAAGGCTATACACGTCGGTACGCCGATCGAGCAATGCGGAATCTCCAGCCGCTTGCTCGGGGGACATATACGCAGGGGTTCCAACGATGCTGTTTAGCGTAGACGCACTGCCACGTGAGCTATCCCGTGCAAGACCAAAATCGACGACGTAAGGTTTGTACGAGCCGTCTTCGGTTGTCACAACCATGATGTTTCCAGGTTTGATATCTCGATGAATCAATCCCAGTCGGTGCGCTTCATGCAGCGCAGCAGCGACCTCGCGAATGACCTTGACCTTCTGTTCGAGCGTCATTTCACGATGTGCACGGTCGAGCGATGCACCTTCAATGAGTTCCATCGCGATGTACGGCTCGCCATCCGCTTCGCCAACTTCGTAGACGCGGCAGACGTTTTCGTGTTGAACACGCGCTTGCGCTCGCGCTTCGGCTAGAAATCGCTTTGTATCACTGGGCGCATCACTTTTCAGGAGCTTGATAGCAACGGCACGGCCGAGGCGGTGGTCCCACCCGCGAAAGACCGTGCCCATTGACCCTTCGCCAATGCACCGCAGTTCGTCATAACGCAATCGAAGAGACGCCGGCGGCAGACGCTCTTCACCCGAGAGTCCAGCATCACTCGCGAATCCTGTGCGGACCGTTGGAGCTTCAGAGCTTCTCGAATTTGACTCGTCATCAGCCATCTCGACGAACCTTCCTTATGCGTCGGATGAATGCACTGTCGCTTTGCCACGTGAACGTATGGGAGGGCTTGTCGCCGTGGCGTACGACAACCCCAATTCGGGATTACGGAATTATTGCCGCCATACATTGAGCACATGCGTCCATGTGCCGCAAGTGGACCACCCAGCACCGGAGGCATTCGCGATTTCACTGCAATTGGCGGCACACGTTCCTGGCGCGGGGAATGGATTTACATACTCCCGCCCGTCGTCTTCAGCCGATCCAATTCGGCCGGGAACCGTGTTCACTCCGACGTCGGGGCCATTGCAATAATAGAATTGCGAAGGGTCGGTGAAGAGATTGCCGAAAAACGCACCCTCCATCAAAGGATACGTGCTGCTCAGCGCCGAGCCGATGTCTGGAAAATCGAGGTCATCCCCGACGAGGAAGATGGGAACATTATTTCCTGTCCTATTGATATGCGCGCCAAGACATGCCGTCACGCGCTCCTGACAATCCACGCCGCAAGATCCCATTTCCCACTCGGGGGCGACGCCCGCCGCACCCCAGAAGGTGTGAGGATTGTCATTTTCATCGTCCTTCGTAACGGAATGACCCGCGGGAAGTGCGCACTTGATAATATAGGAGAAGACAAGTCGCCCCTCCTCCGACCCCATCAAACCATTGCTCACGCTGAGACCGTTGCTCACG
>JANORL010001039.1:0-1994 GCA_031415295.1 Polyangiaceae bacterium
CATTGACCCATGTCGTCGCAAACGAGCGGATCACCCGCGCCCGTGGTGCCACAATTGGTTCCTTGTGCCAAATTCGGATTCGATGGCACACCGGCGGTACACACGTCGTCGGTGCACGCATTGGTATCGTCCGGTAGGTCCGCGTCGTCATTGCTCTCGATTTGCTTACCCATGCCGTCGCAAACCGTGATCTTGCAGTTGCCTGCCGTTTGCGTGGGAAGGGGCATATCCACCGGCGCGTAATCAAAGCCGCAAGTGCCCATCGTACACGTACGGGTTTGGCACGTATCATCCGTTCCTGGACAATCGGTAGCGGCGAGGCATTGCACGCACGCGCCATTGGCATCGCACAGTGAGCCGTCACCATTCGTACACGCCGACCCCTCGGCAACAGGCGTATGCGTCGGCATGCCAGCAGTGCTGCACGCGTCCGTCGTGCAATCGTTCTTGTCATCTTGAGGAACGCAGGCTGTGCCTCCCGCACCGCCTGCGCCGCCCGCTCCCCCATCGCCGATCTCTGATCGATCGGGCTTCGTTAGGACTTCGCATCCACCCATACCCCCGATCGAAGTTGCAAACAAAACCAACGTCGTTGCGATGAGCCGCTCCGACGAAAGACGTTTCCATCGATTCATAAGTCGCCATCTCCTACCAGCGCAGCATAGGCGCCAAGTTTTGCAGTCGTGATCCCAGGCCAAACCTTTTCACGGACGTATTTGGTGGTCAAGGTCGAACGTGCGCACGTTACACACTTATTGCGGCAACCGAGGCGAGATGCCGAGGTTGCGCAGCAAAAACAGTGCGCGAGGCAAAGCGCCACCGCGTTATGCAAAGGGCTACGGAGCGGTACAGAGTACCAGGGCCCAGTTACTCAACGTGCCGACGTCATCCATCGCATCATCCACGACGAGCAGTTGCCAACTCCCTTGTGCAGGTGTTCCGACGAGAGCACCAAGGGATGCTTCGGACGCGTAACAATTCGTAAACGGCGGCATGCCGCTCGTGATCAGCGGGCAAGATGCCTGAAAAAGGGTATTCATGTAATTGTCGCCGCTTCCGCCGTTGTCGCTTGTCAGGTCAAACGATGCATTTGCGGGCGAAATGAGCGTAGCATCAATGTCTTCGACCCACGTGTGCGTAACGTTGAGCAACAGGGAAGTGCTCATTATCGTCCCGACGTTGTTCACGATCGAAACAAAGCTCGTGACGCCTATCGTGTTGTTGTCGGGAATCGACTTCGGTGTATCGAAAGACTTGTAGATCCGCAGCGTTTGTCCCGCCTGACAACCTGGGAAGTAGGCCGGCAGTGCGCAGTCGTTATCGACCGCATCGCTGCTTCCGTCGCCATCGTTGTCCATGCCGTCGTTGCAATTCGTTTCATACATCGTGCATAGGCTTGGCGTACCGGTACAGCGATAGTCCGCTTCGACCGTGCATACACTCGAACACCCATCACCATTCGACGTGCTCCCGTCGTCGCACTGTTCTCCATTAGCCAGTAACCCATCCCCACAGAATGGCAGGAGCAGACAATCAGCGGCGCAGTTTGCCCCACCATCACATTGCTCGGAACCTTCCTTGATGCCATTACCACAAAGCGCGTTGAAGCTGATTTGCAGCTTGTATGCGGCGATTGCGCCATTGTTGAGGTAATCTTCGACGCGCACGAAATACGTGCCCGGTGCTAGATGCCGAGCCGCTGCGTCTGCGGTGACGGTCGAATCGATGAGGGAGCAACTGTTGATGCCGTCTTCGTCATCCGTAACGAGCACCGTCGAGCAGTTCGGGCCACGCAATTCGATCACGGTATCGTTGCCCATCGCGCACGTGCCGTACGTCGGGGCAAACGTTTCGATCCTGAGATCCGCATAATTCGGGACGTTGATGGCGATATAATCCTGATCTCCGATCGGAGTGATCGCACCATCCAGCAAAAATGGAGGTAAAAACGGACCGCTCGCTTGTGCACAAGCATTGTTCGGTTCAGTTTCTAC
>JANORL010001040.1:0-5269 GCA_031415295.1 Polyangiaceae bacterium
ACGGTCGCCGCATCGAGAGCAAGTGGTTCGGGAGGAAAGAGCAGCGTCGAAGTCATTGTGTGCGGCGTTGATACTACTCTTTAAATTTGCAACGTGTGTGGGAGTCTATCGAGTCCGCGAACCTGCGTCGTATCCAAACACTGACGTGGACGCATCATCGCCGGGGATTTCCGACGCGTGAACAATACATTTTCTTGTCCGCCACCGAGGGTCCACGTAGGATTGTGCAAACGGAGGTGAGGGCAAACATGTCGGGCTTGAAAAAACTTCAAAGGTGGGTAGTTGCGGCGCTCACGGTGGCCATGACGACGGTCATGGCGGTGCCGGCGAGTGCGGCTCGAGATGCCGGAAGCGCGAGCAGAATGGAGGCGCCGCATGGAGTGGGCGGCGTTGTCCATAAAGCGATTGGCGTTCTGGCAAAGGCTTTGCGCAGTCCAGGACTGCCCCGGGTGCTCAATTTCCTGGCCAAGAAGGATGCGACGGCGGAGCAAATTGCATTGGTTACGCGCTACGCCGGACCGACGGCAAAAATATTGGATGATCTTGCAAAATGGGACGAGCTTTCCCTTGCAGTCGTCCGCGGTCAGGTACAGGCCATGCTCGTGGCGGGAGGAGCCACGAAAGTCGACGCTGCGCTCGTTGCATTCTGGGTCCATAAGATACTCGATTGGGGACTTTGACCGCGTAGGTGCCACATATGAACAAGAAACAACTCCGGCGCGAAATTGAGGCGCTCGAAATCGAAACGAATCAACGCACAGCCGTTGTGCTGGCGCTGGTGCACGCCGTCAAACCTACGAATACGTTTCGATTCCATTACCTGATGTACGCCATCAACAACCAATTTGGTGCAGCGGACGTTCATGGCATAGATGCGTACTTTCGGTGGGCCGATCGACGTGAAGAATTCGAATCTGCCCGAATACTCTATGGGTTGCTCTCCCGAGACGACTTGATCGAAGCATTCGACGAAATGGTTCCGACCCGTAAGGGTAAGTTGGAAGAAATTCTTCACGCCGATCGATCCGATGGGGAATTTGGGGAGGTTTGGCGCAAATGGGCACGGATTGTGCTCGATCGAGAGCCACGCCCTCAACAGAGCGACGACGATACCGCGGAAACCTCCGAAAAAGACGAAATCAACGAGGCGCAGTCATGAGGAAAAAAGCACTCAAGCGACGAATCGAGGATCTAAAAGCACGGAATGATCTTCTCAACGAAATGATTCAATCGCTGATGGATGTGGTGAAACCACCTCGTGGCAATTACGCGATGTTCATGCTGACGTTCCATATGACCGCCGCCGAGACGGCGAGCATCGACGAATTCTGGAAATGGGTCGAAATGCAAGATAGGTCGACACTCACGAAAGAAGCGTTGTTGAATACTTTCGAAAATCGAATGCCGCAAAAACTTCGCGCGCACCTCGACCAAATATTGAAGGAACACCGCAAAGACCAAGCGGCGCAATTCCTATTCTATGCCGACCTCGTCCTGGGCAAAGAACATCGCACCGATGCCACGCAATAAGGGCAGGGCAGGACAAACGCACGGATCGAACCAAGTTGCGACCGCCCACTCGGACCGATGCACTCCGCGCTTCGTCAACGGTCCACACGGGTCGTCACGGGTCGTCACGAAGCAAGGTGCGTCAAGACAATCTCCGACAACATCCCCGAGTCACGGTCGCTTCAGGTTTCGCAAGACAACCTCGAGTTTCCGCGTCGTCATTCCCGTTTGTTGCTCGTGCTCATCTGCTCATCCGCTCATCGATGGCTTCCAACGAATGTGCGTTGTCGGATCCGCGTGCCCCCGCGCTGTCTGGCACTCGTTCGGTGCGAACTTCACCCCTTGGTCGCAGTCGAGAGTATGCTTTGCCTCCCGGCGATGGCGTTGCCCCCTCTGCCTCGAATCGTGCTTGTGCGTGAGTCTGTTCGCCGCACCGAAGAACACTCGGCGCAAGCGTTTTTACACGTCGAAAGATGCGTGTTGCGGGCGCAGTTCGAGAACGACAAACCAAGTGAACCGTTCACGTACGACATCGTCGCGCGCGAAAGGCTCGATGCTGTCGTGATTGCTGCGCACTACATCGACGAACGTGGACAACGCATGGTTTTTTTACGCTCCGCACTGCGTCCGCCCGTTGCACTGCGCCCGCGTGATGCGTGGCCTGTTCCTGAACGAGACGACCTTGGAGGTTTGTGGGAATTGCCCGCAGGGTTGGTCGAGACAGACGAGCGAAGTGCCCCAGGACTTCTCCGCTGCGCAGCGCGTGAACTGCACGAAGAACTTGGGTTCGAAGTTGATCCGGAAAAACTCGAAGCTCTCGGACCATCGTCGTTTCCGGCGCCAGGAATCATTGGCGAGCGCCACTTTTACTTTCACGTCGTCGTTGATCCAACGCGTCGTTCGTCGCCATCCGAAGATGGTTCAGTGCTCGAGCGCAACGCGACGATCGTTGCGGTAGCTCTTGACGAAGCGTTGAATCTTGCGCGTAACGGCATGATTGAAGACGCCAAGACTGAACTTGGTCTTCGGCGTCTTGCGGAGATGAACGGGCAATGAACGGCCACGCTCCAGCATCATCCACCAGCTCTGTGATTTCGGAGCGTCCCAAAATCGCTGTTGTCAGCAAACGGTCGGCTTATCGCGAACGAGTCGAAGAGCAGCAGGATGGCCGCATTCGTCGATTGCTTGACGAAGGCGATCCGTCAGTGGCGCGACTTCGCGCTTCGCATGACGAACACGAAGCGACGATGGTTGAAGTTTTGAACGCGCTTTCCTCCCTCAGAGTGGAAATCGCGTTCATGGGTCGTGCCGGCGAAGCGTTCGATTCCACGGAGATCGATTTGGTCGTTACCGTGGGTGGTGACGGCACGTTGCTCAGCGCGTCGCACTGCGTGGCGAATGTTCCCATCTTGGGCATCAACAGCGCACCGTCGCACTCGGTGGGGTTTTTCTGTGGAGCACAACGAGGCAACGCTGCAGCGGCCATTGAGCGCGCGTTGCAGGGCGAACTTCGCAGGGCTGTGCTGACGCGTATGCAAGTGCGTCAGAACGGCAACGTCGTGCATGCGCGGGTGCTCAATGAAGCGCTTTTTTGTCACATCTCACCGGCCGCCACATCGCGTTATCTCGTGACGTTCGACAACATCGAAGAAGAACAAAAGTCGAGTGGGTTTTGGATTGGGCCTGCAGCGGGTTCGACGGCAGCGCAACGTTCTGCGGGTGGTCGTGTACTTCCTTTGACGTCAAAAGATCTGCAACTCGTCGTGCGTGAGCCGTACACGCCGCATGGTGAGCGTTACGAGTTGCGTCGCGTGCTCGTGCCTGCTGGTGAGTTGCTCGTCGTGCGTAGTAAAATGCATGAAGCGAAGCTCTTCGTAGATGGGCCAAATCGCTCGATAGATGTAGCGTTTGGTGATGTTCTCGAGTTTTGTCGAGCGTCGGAAGAACTGACGGTTCTCGGCATTTCGCCCACGCGACGTTGGGGCAACGAGCGCAAGAAGAGCGGGTCGCGCGAGGGTACTTCCGGTCGAAACTCGGCACGTTCATCGTGAGTTTGTCCGCGTAACTGCGGGAAGACCGTTCGCGTTCGCAACGGAAATCGACGCGGAAGTGCCCGAATTGACCGTTCGGTGAGTAGGACGAGGCCAAGGTGCGGGTACCTGGATCCGCACGAAGTGCTCGCGATCTGCTTGTTTTTGAGGCGATCGTGGTCGGACTGATGCGCGATCGCGAGACTTCGTGCACGAGAGACACCTCAAAATCATGAGATTTTCCCATGAAATTCGAGGGTTTCATGCGGCGAGGCTCGGGGGGAAAAACGGGCGCCGCGACGTACGGTGGGGGGTACAGCGCCTATTTTTGTCGATCGAGATGCAGATCGATGCTGGACCTAACGCGTTCCATGTGGTTGTTTGGGCCCCGAGACGGCAAATCTCCCGGAGGAAAGTCATCATGGCGAAAGCAGCTAAGTCAGAATCGAAGAAGGCCACGTCGATGAGCAAGAGCGCTCTTCTCAACGCAATCGCAGAGGTTTCGGAAGGCGTGACCCGCAAGCAGGTCAAGCTCGTTCTCGATAATCTTGCGCAGATTGCGTACCGCGAGCTCAAGAAGAACGGCGTCTTCACGATGCCTGGCTTCGCGAAGTTCCGCGTTGTCAAGAAGCCCGCGACGAAGGCCCGCGAAGGAATCAACCCCTTCACCAAGCAACCGATGACGTTCGCTGCGAAGCCGGCGAGCAAGTCGGTTCGCGCGCGTCCGATCAAGTCGATCAAAGACTCGATTGCTTGATTTGTTTGCGCGGCCGCTCTGAAGAGCGACCGATCGAGTGGCCGGCAAGAGGCGCCGGCCATTCATTTTTTGTCTGTGCCCCATCCCGTCGCATACGCCGCATAACGACGATCTCGTTCCGCGCGTATGTCGGCAGCAATCACCAAAAGCTCTTCCAACTTCGCACCTCGAAGGCGCTTGAAGTTTTGCTCCGAGCGATCGAGTGCTGCGTCTTCGGCATCATCCACATCATCAACGACGGAGGTGGCAAACACCGTGCCTCCTTCGTGATTTCCCGCGGGGATGAACTGCACGAAAGGATCTGGCGACCGACGCAACAGGCCAATCAAGCGATGCGCGTTGTCGCGATCGCCCACGAGTTCCGGGTGAAACGCGGCCATCACCGGAGGACTCTCCAAAAAACCTCGAAGCGAAGCCATGAGCGTCGAGGCAAACCGTTCGAACACGTTTGCTGGCGGTAGTGCGAGGGGAAAAACCACGTGCAGCACCGGACTCTTCGCTTCCAAGATCGCCGCACGCGTTGCGTCATGGTTCGGTTCTCGATCGAGCATCACACAGAACTTGCCAAAAGCCACTTCCACGTCGCGCGTGAACGGACAGAGCGCGAACTGTTGAACGATCTCCGTCGCGTATCGTTTGTGCACGTGAAGCACATCGTCCGCAAACGCTTGCGCGTGCGGATGTGTTGCCAACTTGCCGCGAATCATCGGTTCGAGCGCTGCCATCTTCTCGTTCCTTGCGAAATTCTTTTGGCACGTGCCACGTTGGGTTTGTCCCTGCGTTATACGGCCAAGACGCACCATCGCACGTCATCGTCGTGTTGTTCAAATTACATGACGGTTTTGTGAAACAGCGCGTTTTCCCGGATTCACTGGGGCGTGTCGAGGAGTTTGCTGTAGGTGCGAGGATCTTGTCTGTGGATGTCGAGGAGGCGTGGTACTTTCCGCCGCGATTTTGGTGAGTTGATAAGGAG
>JANORL010001041.1:0-15923 GCA_031415295.1 Polyangiaceae bacterium
CGAACGGCCCTAGTCAGTGCATTCGTCGGGCTCGCTTCGCGACCCGACTCTTGCACTCTAGCCAGTTTACGATGGGGGGCTACGCCCCCCATACCCCCGAGATCGTTGTGATCCGCTTTAATCTCGGGTGGGTGAGGCGAAGCCTCGTCGGGACTCTCCACGTAGCATTGCGTCGCAATGCGGAGTTGGAGAGGGGGTTAGGGGTGAGGCGCCAATCTTCAGTGGACACAGCCACCGCGACAGCGCAAGATACGCTTCTTCTACGCCATTTCGGACAGCGTCATTGGTACGCAGTTCGACTGGCAAGCTATTCACTTGTACCTGAGGATCTTCATGCTCAACAAACTCATTGCCCGAAGCTTCGGTATCGTTTTTTTCGCTGGATTCGCGTTTGCTGCCTGCGGAACGGATGCACCGTCGACGCCGGAAGCTCAACACTGCACGCAAGTATGCGATTGCAACAAATGCTCGGATTCGGAACGGGCGTCGTGCCTCGAAAACGCACTCAGTCTCTTCGACGATGCAAAAAACCGAGACTGCCGCGAGCCTTACGACACATACCTCACGTGCGTTACGAAGGACAGCGTCTGCGAGGACGGCTTATATGATGAATCGGCTTGTTTTAATGAAGAGACCGATCTCAACAGTTGCATCAGTCCGCCGCCCATGTGCGGGTCAACCAACGATGGTATCTGCGACGAACCCGCACCAGCTGGAAACGGCAAGTGCGCCAAAGGTGCCGACAAGACCGATTGTGCAGTAAAACCATGCCCAACGACAAACAATGGTCAATGCGACGAACCCAAAGGAACCAATACGTGCGATTTGGGCTCGGATACCGTCGATTGTGCACCCGCTCCTTGCCCCTTTGTCAACAATGGTCAATGCGACGAACCTGGCGGAACAGGGATGTGCGAAGCGGGAAGCGACACCGTTGATTGTTTTTGCGCCACGGCAAACAATGGCGTTTGCGACGAACCGCAAGGTACGGGGAAGTGCGCCGGAGGCACGGATACGGTCGATTGTACACCTTGTGTAACGTGCTCCGAATTCGCTGACACCGGAATGGGCAAACTTTGTCCATCGTCGCAGATGTTATACGACGCATTGGACAATTGTACGTGCAAGCAGACCTGCGCCAGTTCCTGCAGTGCAGATTATTGCGTGGGACTGGAGCCAGGGGCAACGTGCGGCAACTGCATCATGACGAATTGTTCCAGTGTCCTCACCGCTTGTTACGACGATTTCTGAGGAGCAAAAACGAATCGTGATGCGGCTGGCCCGACCACACCCCACGTGCCCGTGACAAGCTGGCGATGACGCATCGCTCTATTCGTTTGACCTCCAAGCATCTCGCACCATGCCTCTGCCGCTCGCACCGCTTTTCGCTTTCGCCATCGGCGTACTGCTTGCTTGGCGTTCGCGTGCCGAGACCAACCACGACGAATCGTTTTGGAATCCGCACACGCTTGCCGTTTCGCTCTACGCTCTGCTGGTGTTTGCCCCCGTCACGGCCTACTTCGCCACGTTCGCCGCCGACTGGTCGTTCGCGTATTTTCTCGAAGGACGCCGCGTTCCTTCCGCCTTGTCCCTCGTCCTCGTTTTGTTGGCAGCAAGCTCGGTTGTTGGTGGGTTTGTCGCCGGTCGTCGCGCCCTCGAACGACACGCACCAGGCGAACTCGCATGGCTCGCAGGTTTTCCCCTCGCCATCGTACTTGTCATTTTCGCGGCCTTGTATGATCGCTTGGGTGTCGATGCCACCTACGATCAGTTCGTGAGTAACTTTGGGCGCGAGCCGATCTTCACCAGTCGCCTCGGCCTTGCCATCGTGTGGATGGACGGCATCGCCGTCGTTGGTGCCGTATTCACGGCGCGATGGCTCGCTCCAAACCGCCTTGCCGGACAAACTCCTCCACCCGTCGTTCGTTCTGCCCCGGTCGCTATGACAACTGTCGACGATGGCCCGAAGCGCTTGCTCGGTAGCAGAAGGACACCGCGCTGATTGACGACAGCTCGCGCATCCAGCACCCTGAGCGCCCACATGACCGCGCAAAACCGGCTCGAAGAAGAGATACCCAACCTCGAGAACCTTGCTGCCGACGTCGTCTCCCGCGCCCGAAAAGGTGGCGCTGACGTCGCGGAAGCGATCGCTCGATCGGGTTCGCAACTCACCACCAAAGTTCGTCTGGGCGAACCTGAACTCGTCGAAGAAGCATCCCACCGAAGCCTCGGCATGCGCGTCATCAAACAAGGTCGCGTTGCTCTCACCTCGACATCGGACTTGACGGCTCGCGGCATCGATAGGTTCGTCAAGGACGCACTCGAGCTCGCGGACATTTCACAAGAAGATCCTTTCGCCGGTCCTGCCGATCCGAAACTCATCGCCACCGGACCCTTCACAGACCTCGACCTCTACGATCCCGAAGTGAGTGAAGTGACGGCTGCACAAGCTGTCGAATTTGCACGTCGTGGAGAACAAGCGGCGCGCAACACCGACAAACGCATCTCGAACAGCGAAGGGGCAACGTTCAGTCGCACGGCCGGCGCATTCGCGATCGTGCTCTCGGGAGGTTTTACCGGGGGCTACGTTGGCTCCTACGCGTCTCTCAGCGTCGTACCGCTCGCCGACGATGCCGACGGCAAGAAGCGACGCGGACATCACTACACAGCCAAACGTCATCTCGATGCACTCGATTCGCCCGAAGACGTCGGTCGTGAAGCCGCACGACGCACAGTGCGTAAGCTCGGTGCACGCAAAGTTCCCACGTGCGAAGCGCCCGTCGTGTTTGATCCGGATGCTGCACGAGCGCTGCTTGGTTTGCTTTCCGGAGCGATCATGGGCGGCAGCATTTGGCGCAAGTCGAGTTATCTGCTTGGTCGCGAAGGCACACGTGTCGCAAGCGAACTCGTGACCATCGTCGACGATCCGCTCGTACCTCGTGCTCCAGGTTCACGTCCCTTCGACGGCGAAGGTTTGGCCTCGCGCAAGAACATGGTCATCCGCCAAGGTTTGCTCGAGAGTTACCTTTGCGACAGCTACAGCGCGCGAAAACTCTCACGCTCCTCGACGGCGAACGCTTCGCGTGGTAGCGGCGGCGGCGTTGGACCATCGACGTCCAACTTCATGCTTTTGCCGACAGGCATGCGCGCAACAGACATCGTCAAGTCGACGATGCGCGGCCTCTACGTCACGGAAATGATGGGCTTCGGGTACAACCCAGTGACGGGAGATTTTTCACGCGGTGCATCGGGGTTCTGGATCGAAAACGGCGAATTCGCGCATCCGGTGAGTGAAGTGACCATCAGCTTGAACCTCGATCAACTGTGGCAAAGAGTAGACGCTGTGGGAAATGACCTCGATTTACGCACAGCGACAGCGTCACCCACGCTTCGCGTCTCGTCGATGACGATAGCGGGAAGCTAATAACCACCATCCGAAGCACGACCTTGCAGCATTTTTATCCTGCCAAGGAACGGATTTTCTCGTAGTCTCCGGCCTGGAGGTGGAAGTTCACCAATGAAAAAACTTCCTCGAACTTTGGGCTGGTCGATCAAATTCTTGATCGCATGCACTCTTGGCGCATGTGCGCCTTATAGCTCGTTCTGCGCGGACGAGATGAACTGCCGAGGCGGCAACGACGCAGACGTCGATGCGTGCATCATTAGTTACGAACAGAATGAGGAACTGGGCGACCTACGCGGTTGTGGCGATCTCTGGAATCGATATATCGATTGCCGAGGTCAACAAGCTCGTTGCAGTAGCAAGAACTGGACAGACGATGGCGACTGCAACAACGAGTGGAAAGATTACTCGGATTGCGCCAACTAGGAGGCATTTCATGCGAAACATAATGCTCTTGCTTGCGTGCCTCGCCGTGGCGCCTCTCACCAGCGGATGTCACCGCTCGAGTGAAATCTGCGACACCGTGTGTCAATGCGAGAACTGCTCGGATATCGAATACGACGAATGCATCATCAAGTACGACGCGCAAGAGGATATTGCGTCGACGTATGGATGTACCGCTCAGTTTGATCGGGCATACGATTGCGTCATGGTCAACAATGACTGCATCGCGGATAATTTCGCACCCGAACTCGAGTGCTTGGACGACATCAGCGATGTCGGTAGTTGCATCGATAGCAATTCATCGCTGTAAGCCTATAGCAGGGGCGATTCATGAATCGCCCCTGCTACGCTCGCGAATCTATCGACTTCCGACAGCCCGTGCCAAACCCTCGACGGGCTGATGCACAGCTACCGGTGCTTCGGCAACCGCACCAGGCAATACACTTGCGACTGGAATTTCGGGCAAGAGTAATGCCCGTAATCCTTGCGCATCCATACGGCCCATATGGGTCGCAAACGTCGGAACGTCCGCGGTTTCGTCGCTGAGCACGACGAGGCGTGCGTCCGGACAAGCTCGATTCAGCGCTTCGAGCCACCGTTCGAGGTCGACGTCGGCCCCGACAGCCTTGGCGTCGACAAGGAACACATCAGGCGGATCCGCACCCGCCATTACCAGCGCATCGTAAGGATGTTTCACATCACGCAACGGCATCGCGTCACCGAGCGCGCGCGTAACATGTGAAACCGTATCCTTCGATCCCACCACGAGACCCGTTCGTGCACTCGCTCGAGCAAGTTCACGCGGAACGCTATACCCCCAAGCTCGCAGGAATTCCGCAACATCCGCCGCACGAAACCGCAAGTGGCGGCCCGGCGTCCGAAAATGCGCAATCCTGCCGCGATCCACCCAGTTATGGATGGTCTTTAGATCAACCTCGCAAAGTGTTGCAAGGTCGGACGCGGTCAACAACTTCTCTCCCCGTACTCCGGCCATCATCGGAACTCCACGCGAAAGGTGTGCCACCCCGCTAGATCCGGGACACCACTCGGACGAACCAAGCTGTGCCCCCGTATCACCCACCCTGTTACCCTCTGTAACCAAACCTAGCTCCCACAGACCCGCCCGCCACATCTTTCATGAAGTATGGATCACATAAACGCCAACTTCATTGCCCACGACACATCGAAGAAGTGTCGAGAACGCATAGTAACGCGGCGACTTCCGTTCAAAAGACCATTTTCTGCCTCGGACACCCGATACCGCGCTACCCGACACCAACGACAACGAAGGCATCGGATAACGAGCACCGACGAACGAACCATGGGGACGTGACAGAAACAATCACGCACGTCCACTCGGAAGCACCAAATTGCTGGAAGGACGCTTTCATCGTTCCTGGATTGAATCGCCCAGCAAACCATTCATGGATCGGCCATCACGACATTTCGCAATCCGGGCGTTGGTTCGGTGATCGCGAAAGACGAAGTAACGCCATCTGACGCATCAGGAGCAACACGAGACACACTTCGCCCGGCTTTCGGTTTCGGAAATGCCGAAAATCTCGAAATGGTGTTTCCTTCTGGATCGACCAGACGCAACAATTCGCCCGAATTGCTCAGTCCACTTTTACCAAGCGCTGCAATACGCACCAGAATCGCATCCGGCGGCGGTGGAACGTCCACCTCATCGTCTTCGACGTACGATTCGTTCAAAACGACGGCAAAGCGCCCAGCTGGCAACAGTACGTCTGGTAAAACGGCATTGCCTCCAATATCGAGAATATGGTAACCAGCTAGTGAAGTATCCACCTTTCCGTCATTGTACAGTTCTACCCATTCCTGATGAGGTTCTGGCCCAATCGGATTCGCCATCACCTCATTCAACACCACATGCGCCGATAACGACTTGGTCACCGCAGTAAAACCCTCACGATGGGTTCGTCCGAATGGATCAACGGTCACGACATCGAGCGTTATTTCCGTATCGGGATAAAATCCCTTGATAACGAACATTTCTTTGTTTTTCGTTATTGCAGTCCTCTCGATTCCAGACCCGACGATACCCCACAAGAGATCCTCGGCAGGCGTTCGAACACTGATTCGGTCGTCCATGACGACAGCGCACCCCGGTCCAAATGGTACCTCATCGCTTTCGCATTCGATTGGCGTGGCTTCTGGGGTCATTTCACCGAGCGACGCCATTGCCGGTTCAATTTGCACGACTACGCCACCAGGCATCTCGATACGCGGAGGCAACACCCACGAAGTTCCCTTGGGTTTCGCTTCCGAATCATGGATTTGAAAACGTAAACAACGCGACCCTGGACCATTTGCCGTTATGCCTCGCGTCAAGGTGCCGTGCGGACCGAAAGGATCGAGCTGCATAGAAACAGCCTCATCCGGAAGCTCCAAACTTCCGCAATAAATGCCGAATCCAGCAGGCTCATCCAAGGGTGGCCATATGCGCTCGAAAAGCGGCGTTTCATCATCCTGACGAACCACGAAATGCACGACACTCGACGGTTCGCCACTCGCCACCGCGTACGTTTGTCCTGGCTCGAGAACGACAGTCGGTGCAATGACGACATGTCGATCATCGTCGGCCCAAACAATGGACGGGACGATTCTTTCTTCGAGCGTTTTGGTCAAATCGTCTCGCTCAATCTGTCGAAGGTGATAATCGGTCACTTCGCCGCGAAAGAGAAAAACGCGCTCTTTGTCAATGGGATTCGGCCATTGCACATGCGCACGAAACACACGCGGCGCAGCGTCGAGGGAAGCTTCGGGTTCGAACCGCACGACGAAATCGGGCGCTTCACCAGTCGTCAATGGATTGGAATTTGGAAGTGGAAGGTCTGGCCGACAGCCTGCGACGCCACACGTCAGCAACACGACGGTCAGGGTTGGCGGGAGAAACCAAAAGGGCCCACGGAGACGAAGTTGTTCCTTCATGTAGGTCCATCGATTGAGCGCGGCGCGAGTTGCGTAAAATTGTTACGCTCGTGTTCGATGACTCCGGAGGACGTCAAAAGCCTACGAACCGAACTCGACTGCACAGCTAGGGACCTGGCCACAGCGCTCGGCGTCGAACAAGAAACGGTCCTTGCCTGGGAACGCGGCGAGCTGTTTCCGACGAAACGATTCGTGACGAAGATGGAAGCACTGCGCCGTGCTGGCAAATCCGCGATCCCGCGTAAGCCACGAAAAGCTACGGCCGCGACGTCCCCCATGGCGGTACTTGCCGATCCCGCAACTTGGCGCCTCGTACGTAAAATCGTGGCGCATGCCGACTTACGACGCGATGTGATGAAGCTGGCTGAGACTTATCCCGATCCGGCAGACGAATCAGGTTCCCCGTAAAACCACGAGGTTGTGCGGAAAAACCAACGGGGACGAACCGCAACGCGAAAACCTAAACGAGGTTGCTGGACGGCAGATCATTCGTCCTCTGCCTCTTTTTCTTCTTCGTCATCCTCGTCATCATCCTCATCGTCGTCGTCGTCTTCGTCGTCGTCCTCTTCGTCATCGTCCTCTTCGTCATCGTCTTCGTCGTCGTCCTCTTCGTCGTCCTCGTCTTCGTCGTCCTCGTCCTCGTCGTCCTCGTCTTCGTCCTCGTCTTCGTCGTCCTCGTCCTCGTCTTCGTCGTCCTCGTCTTCGTCCTCGTCCGCTTCGAGGTCTTCGTCTTGCTCGTCTTCGGCGGCTTCACTTGAGATGCGTTTTTCGAGGTCTTCGATGTCGGCTGTGTGCTGGTTCTTCATGGTTGCCTCCTCCCCCTGCGTTGCTTCGCTCGTGAGGTTGTCGTCCGTCGTTTCATTAAATGGCGGTTGTTGTGAATCCTGCTGCGCTTTAGCCGAAGAACTCGTGGGAGATCGGAAATCGCCTTCGCCGCCCATGAGCCCTCCGGTCGTCATTCCAAACTCATCTTTGGCGCTCTCTTTCGCGCTCTCGGTGCCGGCATTCTGCATGTTCGTCAAGGCAATCGCCGCGTCCAAAGGTTCTTCGCCCATCTCGCGTTCGTATACACGTTTCGACTCGTCCGTGAGTTCAGTGAACTCGCGCAGAGTGGGCAAGTCGCCAAGTGCTTTGAGGCCAAAAAATTCGAGAAACTGTGCTGTCGTTCCGTAAAGAAGCGGCCTTCCTGCTTCTTCTTTCTTGCCAAGGATCCGCACGAGTTCGCGTTCGAGCAACGACTTCAAGATCGCTCCCGAATCCACGCCGCGAACGTCGTCGACTTCAGGTCTCGTGATGGGTTGCTTGTAAGCGATGATCGCCAATGTCTCCACCTGCGCTCGCGTCATCTTGACTGGCTTTTTGGCGACATGCTCGCGCACGAACGGCGCAAATGCAGGACTTGTCCGGAACACATATCCACCGGCAACTTCATCGAGTCGCACGCCACGACCGCGGTATTCATCCATCAATTCGGCGAGCAGCGACGTAACGACACGATGTTCGGCTTTCGCCGTTTGCGCGAGGACACGCGAAGAGAGTGGGTGTTCCGAGGCGAAGATCAACGCCTCGAGCACTCCTTTCAAGTGTGCACGCGCAACGCTGCCACTCGTCTTGGTTGCGTCTTCGATGACCGCCGGCACATCGTGATCGCCCACGACGGACGCGACATTCGGCAAGGATCGCCGTGCCCGGAAAAACGCAGCTGCTCGAGCTCGAAACCAGGTGATCGGTTCAGGCTGCGGCTTCTTGCGTGGGCCACGTTTGCGTTTGGTCGGTTCCGCAAGAGCAGTCGTCGAACCTTGGACAGGCGTATCGGCCACAGCATCGGCCATGGCTTCGGCACCTGGAATCGCCGCGGGTCCATCTTTCACCGACAGCGGCGGTTCTTCCGTGAAATCGTCAGATTCGACGACGTTGTCCGCAGGCGCAAACGCGACGACATCGGCAACGGGCTCGAAGGAATCCACCACGGAAATCGTTGGAGGTGCAACGATCTCTGGAGCTTCGGATTCTACTTCGACAACGGCGGATTCGGCAGCTAGTTCGTCTTTACGAAACCACCGCCACGCACTCCGTCGGAGCTGCTCGGGAGACTCGCTGTCCGGCTCGTCGTCCTCGACCTCGCGTTCGACGATGACGGGAGGCTTTCGAGGCCGTCGATGCTTCGGTCCGCCGTCAGTTGCCATCCTCGCCCTCGAAATCCTCGCCCTCGGGATCGGGCGCGTCGTCCGCTCCCTCTACCACGTCATCGACGTCATCGTCTTCAAACAGCAGCAATTGCTCAGGTTCGTCGTCGGTTTGTCCTGCCTCATCTTCCACAAACGTTTCCGCGGGAAAACCCTCCGGCCCTTTCGATGATCCTGCAGAAACATCGATATCGTCTGACGACTCGGCTGTCATCGTCATCTCCAAATGAATCGGCGCGAGCGGATCGGACTGATACACGCGAATCAGCCCCATCCGAGCCATCTCCAAGATGGCGAGAAACGTGATCACGATGTCGAAACGAGTCAGCGTTACCCCTTGCCTCGTCGGATCGTTCAACAACAAATCTTCGAACGTGCAGCGCCGCCGTTCGGTCATTCGTTCCGTCAATTCGACGATGCGATCGGTGATCGTGAGTCGATCGAAAACGACTTCGTGATCGAGCTTGACGTTCGTTCGCTTGAGAAGTTTTTCGAACGCCTCGAACAGACCAAACACCCCAACGGGCGCAAACGGCGCTGGCCCCTCCGCAACGGGCTCTTGAATGCCGCGTCCAAAAACGTCTTTGCCCAACGTCCCTCGCTCGAATATTTCGGCCGCGGCTGTCTTGTACTTTTGGTACTCGAGAAGCCGTCGCACGAGTTCTGCACGTGGGTCGATCTCTTCCTCGGGCAAACCATCGCCATCTTGTCCGGCAGGCACGACCGGCAGAAGCATCTTTGATTTGATGTGCGTCAGCGTCGCAGCCATCACGAGGTACTCGCTCGCCACATCGATGGTCAGCGTCTGCATCAGCGAGAGGTATTCGAGGTACTTCTGCGTGATAAAGCTCACCGGAATATCGAGGATGTCGAGTTCGTGCTGCTGAATGAGATGGAGCAGCAGGTCGAGTGGACCTTCGAATGCGGGAAGCTGAATGCGATAGACGGAATCGTTGAGGACGTCGGAATCCGGACGCGGTGCAACCTCTGGCCCAGACGTAACCGCGGGCGCCGGGCCGGACGTCCGAGCCGGTCGTGCGTGCTGCGGTGTCTTTCTGACTGCAGTTGCCTTGGCCTTACTCACCGAGGCGGACGGTAATCTGTCACCAGCGCGGGATCCATGCGTTCTCGCACCCTGCTACACTCGGGCCTGCCGATGACCTCGTCCTCCTCGAAGAGTTGCCCGTCGTGCGGCCAGCGCTACGAGGCGGATGTTCTCTTCTGTCCGCAGGACGGAACGCCGCTTGCCAATTTGCGTGGTGCTGCGCATTCGAATGCCGAAATCGACTTGTATGTTGGTCTCGAACTCGCTGGGCACATTCGGATCAAGCACCTCATCGGCATCGGCACGATGGGCCGCGTTTACCGTGCATTTCAGGGCGGAATCGAACGCGACGTCGCAGTCAAAATTCTTCACCGCGAACTGAGTGGCAACGCCGAACTCGTCGGTCGATTTCATCGCGAAGCGAAGATCGCCAGTCGCCTCTCGCATCCGAATCTCGTCTCCGTCTTGATGGCGGGATCGATTCCACAAAAAGGCGACACTCGGGTCGGCGGCGAGATGTACCTCGTGATGGAGCATCTCGACGGCATGTCGCTATTGTCCGCACTTGCCGCAGCAGGTACCGGCGGAGTTGCGACAGCGTTGCCTCTGTCTCGATCGCTGCACATCGCGATTCAGATTTGCGAAGCCGTTGGCGAAGCGCATGCGCAAGGCATCGTGCATCGCGACATCAAGCCCGAAAACGTGATGCTCATTCGACGCGGTGACGATCCGGACTTCGTCAAGGTTCTCGACTTTGGCATCGCACGACTCAATTGGGCCGATCATTCGATGGCCACGCAAGCGGGTCTAATTTTCGGAACGGCGAAGTACATCTCGCCCGAAGGTGCCGAGGGCAAACCCGTCACGCCAACTGCCGACGTTTATTCGATTGCTACGGTTTTGTACCAATGTTTGGCTGGACGAACTCCGTTCGACGGAGACTCACCCGTGCAGATTTTGGTGCAACACACGCACAATCCTCCGCCTGATCTACGCGGCATTGCGCGTGCGAGTTACGTGCCCGAACCGATCGCAGCCGTGATCATGCGTAACCTGTCCAAGAAGCCTGAAGAGCGCGCAGCGGATGCTCGAGTGCTTGGCAAGGATCTCTTTACAGCCGTGCGCGACAGTGGACTCGATCCAGTCGAAGTGTTTCGCTCTGGACAACTCGCGACGCGGCAAGGCTCGGTAAAACTGCCGTCGAAAGAGCGGACGAAGTCGCACGACCTATCCCCGGAACTTGCCGCGCGTATCGGGGGAATTGCTGCGCATCATGCGCAAACGAGCGCGCAAACGAGGGCAGAGTCGAGCGCGGAAACGACACCGCTGCCAGCTCCGTCATCGGTTCCCGAATCAAACTCGCTCGAAGCTCCGACAGCGTCTGCGGATCCATCCATGCCTGGTTTGTCGGCCGATGCGACGCCCGACCTTCCGACTCCACATGCCGGCGAAACACAGGCAACGCTCGAACCAAACGCCGAAGTTGTTCCTGACGAACTGCGTCTTCAACAAGTCGCAACCAGCGGGCACGATGCACTTACCGCTCCAACGCAGGCCGAGCTCGCGACCCAAGAAGCGGAGCAACCTTTGGCCGATGAGCTCCGAGATGATCGACGTCGCAAGCGTTTCACGCGATTGGTAGCGATTGCACTTTGCGTACTCGTGGTTCCGTTTGTCGCTTTCATTGGCGGCAAACAGCTTGGTTGGATGACGACGGCAGCAGATGCATCTGTCGACAGCCAACTCGAAGCCGCGCGCGACGCGATGAAACGTCAAGCCTGGGACGCTCCTCCTGGCGACAACGTGAAAGAGATCCTCGACAAAGCGCTGGTGGAGTGGCCCGAAAATACACGCGTGACCGACCTGCGACGTGAAGCGGCAGAACGTCTGGTCACGACCGCACTTGGACGCAAATACGCGGGTGATGTGGGTGAAGCGCTGCACTTGGCACGCATCGCCGTATCGCTTCAACCATCACTCATGGCCGCGAAACATCTCGTAGCCGAGTTGGAAGGAAAAACGGGGCCCGACACATCGGCACCAACGCCAACACCGCAAACGTCGATCGGACCAAACAAGCCGTTGCCTGGCCAAATGGTAGTAAGTGCGACAGCCACGACGCCTGCACCAACGCCGAGTGCAACGTCGACTGCGAGCAAGCCTCGAGAGAAAAACGACTCGCCCGTTTTACCTCCGTCACCACCTCCATTCCCGACGAACAAAGGCGGGGCGATATCTTCAGGAGGCCCATGGTTGTGAATCGCGCAGCTCGAACGACGTGGTTTGTCTCGGCATGTGTGTTTGCCTTGACAACCTTTTTCGTCGTTGGTTTATCTCGTCCCGTACGGGCGCAAACCCAGGAATCTGCGGCTGCAAGGCGCGCATCGGTGGCGCTCGAGCAAAATTACACGCACACGTTGGTTTCCGTGAGCGCTGGTTTGCTCAGTTTGCCCGCTGCAGATGTTTGTCCGCGTTCGCGCACGAGTTGTGAAAAGGGCGAAACGAGCGTTTCGTTTGGCGTGTACAACCAGTATCGCTTTGGCCGCATCGGACTTGGGGCCAGCGTCGCTTGGGCCGCATCGCTCGTGGCCGGAGCCGCGCCGGGGGCTCCCGACCTGCAGCGCGAGCATGATCGCAGCTATTTCCTCGTGGAAGGACAAGCGCGCTACTACGGCATTCGAGCCGGCAAGTGGGAGTGGTGGGGAGGCGCCACGCTGGGTGGCGTCATCATCAAAGACACGTGGAGCGTGATCACGGACCGTGAGCCTTACGCAGATACGGCGTTCGTAGGTCCGCGTTCGGCGAGGCTCTCGACTGAGGGTCTAGCGGCGGGCGTGGCGATTGGGGGTGAATGGACCGTCGCTCCGAACTGGTTTTTCGGCACGACGCTTCGATATGCGAAGTGGTTTTTACCAACAACGCCACGCCAAGCACCCACACGCGACAGCGCGTCGCTCTCTGGAAATGTCGACGTCTTCGAATTCGGGCTGCTCGTCGCCTACCGGATTGCGCTCTAGCCAATTGACTCGCACGCGAAGCATCTGTACGGAAGACGCGATGGCGCTGGATCTAACGAGCGTCGGTTTTACGACGGAGCCGCACTCGTACACATACGACTGGAAGAGCCTTGCCCTGTATGCGCTGGGTATTGGCGCCAAGCGTGACGAGCTTGCGTATCTCTACGAAAACTCGACCCATGGCATCGCGACGTATCCGACGTTCGCCGTCATTCCGGCATATGGCCCGCTGTTCGAATCGCTCGGCCGTACCGGTGGCAACTTGGCCATGGTCGTACACGGCAGCCAGAAGATTCGTTCACTCGCGAAGCTTCCTCCATCGGGCACTCTGCTCACGACGGGAACGATTCGCGGCATCTACGACATGAAAAAGCTGGCGCAAGTCGTCATCGACACGCGCAGTACGCTCCAGGGTGAACCCATCTTCGAAACGACATGGGCGATCTTGTTCCGCGGCGAAGGCGGTTTTTCCGGACCACGTCCGCCTACTGACCCGGACGAACCCTCGTTTCCGAAGGATCGGGAACCTTCGTTCACGCACGAAGAAGTCACGTCGCCTGAGCAAGCGCTTCTCTATCGGCTGCTCGGAGACTTCAACCCACTGCATGCGGATCCCGAATTTGCAGCATCCGTCGGCTTCCCCCAAGGTCCGATACTTCACGGCTTGTGTACGTATGGATTTGCCGCTCGCGCCGTGATCAAGCACCTTGCGGGCGGAGACGCGTCACGGCTGCGGATGATATCCGCACAATTTCGCAGACCCGTATGGCCCGGCGATACGATCGTCACGCAGGGCTGCCTTCTCGAAGGCGGGAAAGTGGCGCTCCATGCGAGTGTCAAAGGACGACCAGAGCTTGTTCTCACCAGCGGCTACGCGGAGATCGTTTAACGAACCACGTAGACGCGTAGCAATCGACGATTCGAAAGACCGCGCCACCCGGACGGCGCAACGTTTGGGCCAAGCCCCCCTCATCAAGAAGGCCACATGAGCAAAGAGACAGATAAGAAGAGCAAGGACGAAGAGGATCCGGAGCTCGACAAAGAGCAAGACGAAGAAGAGGACGAGGAAGAAGAAGACGAAGAAGAGGACGAGGGCGACGAAGAGGAAGAGGAGGAAGAGGACGAAGAGGAAGAGGACGAGGAAGAAGAAGACGAAGAAGAGTCGTCCGAAAAATCCTCGAAAGCTGCTTCAGCGGATGCTGACGCCGACGACGACGACGACGAGGAAGAAGAAGACGAAGAGGAAGAGGACGACGCTCACGGCGGCGGCACCGAAGGGCATGAAGCCCGTGGGGATGATGAAGATCCCAATTGGTGGACACCGCATGTCGTCCTTGGCGTGTTGGTACTTGTCGGCATCCTTGGATTCTTCGGCATGTTCAACAAGCCGCTCGCGTTCCTCGCGGCCAAACCTGCAGCTGCACCCGTGACCGAAACGGTCACGCCACAACCGGCAACTCCGCCGCAGCCCGCGACGCCTCCGCGACCGCGTCCACAACCGGATCAAGCGCAGCAACCGCAGCGCGAGATGTTTGGCGCGAAGCACTTCTTGGTCATGTACAAAGGCAGCATGCGTGCTCCTGCCACGATCACGCGCACCAAGGACGAAGCCAAGGCGCGCGCCGAAGAGGGGCTCAAGAAGGTCAAGGACGGCAAGAAGTTCGAAGACATGGTTGGCGAGTACTCGGACGAACCGGGCGCTGGACAACGTGGCGGAGATCTCGGCACCTTCCCCAAGGGCGCCATGGTCCCGCAATTCCAAGAAGGTCTCGAGAAGGTCAAAGTCGGCGAAGTCAGCGGCCTCGTCGAAACACCTTTTGGTTACCACGTCATCCTGCGAACGAAGTAGTTCGTCTCGACAGACATACCAAGGCACGGCGACCTCGCGTCACCGTGCCTTTGGTTTTTCTTGGACCTCAAAGGGTGTTGACCGGGCGTAGCAGCCTGTTCAACACCCTCTCAAGGCTTTTGCGTCAAAGCGTCCTTGAGCCGACTCATTTTTTCGTCTTTGCTGAGCGACACTTTCGCAACAGCGTCGGCAGACATTCCGCTACGCAAGGCGCGCACTTCGTCGCCGATCCCCATGAGCCTCGAGCCTGACCGCGCAATGATCCATTCCGTCGTTGGGCCTTCACCTTCTTGGCGGATGAAGTGTATCGCGCCGTCACCAATACCTTTTTCCTTCGAGGCTCCTGGCTGTTTGGCCAACGTACCGAGCACGTCTTTGGCTTGTTCGTCGTCGGCACGAATCATCGAAGCAAACCGGTAACGTTTGTCCCCGTCACGGTAATACCCAAACGCTCCTGGACCGACACCAGCCACGTCGAACAGATCCTTCGTCGCGAATCGAATTCCGAGCGGCAAGAGTTTCGCTTTGGGCAACGTTGCTGCAGGTGCAGGAAGATCTGCATCGCCAGGGAGTTTGTCCCCGATATCTTTGGCGAGAGGCACCAAAAGTTTGTCGCTGGCCGCTTTGATCGCCAATTCCGCGGCGGCTTCGTCGTTGTAGGTCATCTCCACGAGGTACGCGCCGCGCCAGAGATAAGCGTTGCCTACGCCGAGCGCTGCCGCTCCTCCCCCAGCAATGGCGCGTGGCGTGTCTTCGCCCGCGGGATCTCCGTCACCAACGACGCGTTTGGTGAACATCGCATACGCGCCGTCGACCGACGCAAACTTGGACAAATACACGTTGATCGTTGCTGCGGTGCCTCCGCCATCGACGTAACGCATTTCGACAACGCGCCGCACACCGAATTGCTTGTAGATCTCGCACTCGCCATCGAACATGTCGCAGATCTGATCGATCGGAAGCGACGCGCCTTCGCCATACACTTTGTCGCCTCCGTTGGGATCGAGGCAAAAATTGCTCGATTTGC